>PMUM01000069.1 GCA_003166855.1 Acidobacteriaceae bacterium
GTTATGTGGCGCGCCACATAACGGAGATTATGTGGCGTTGGTAGTTATGTGGCGTTGAGGGAGCAAACCCTTTAGCATCAATGCGAGGGTGTGAATCAACGCCACATAAGTAAGTGTCAAAGGGCGCGCAAGAAGGCCAGCAGACCGGCATCCTCTCGCCAAGGTTTGTGCGGTTCGGTTGAAGTGATTTCGCAATGAGCAAGAGCCTTGGCCTTGGTAGCCAGGTCGGTTTCCGCATAGATGAGAGTGGTTTCAAGCGACACGTGGCCGAGCCAGGCCCGAATGGTATTAATATCCACGCCTCCGCGTAGCAGGTGCGTCGCGGTCGTGTGGCGAATCGTGTGTGGACTTACTCTTTTCGCTGCCAGCGAAGGCATCCGTTCAGAGAGTTTGCCCGCGTAGCGTTCCACCAACGTATGAATCCCAAAGCGGGTGATCGGCAACCCACAACGATTGAGAAAAACGCGCTCGCTCGACGCGCGTCCGGCAATCAGGTCCTTCAATTCGGCGACAGTTATGCTCCATAGCGGGCAACAGCGAATCTTGTTCCCTTTGCCAAGAATGGTTACCGCGGCAGTTTTTGCTGAGAGATCCAGACTGCCAACCGTGAGTTGCGCGGCTTCATCGGCCCGGGCACCGGAGTTGTAAAGAAACAACAACAGCGTGTGATCACGTCGCCCTTGCGGCAGGCTCCGATCAGGGGCTGCCAGTAACGCGTCCATTTCCTGTTTTTCCAGGTAGGGGATCAGCGGCTTAGTGGATCTCTTGAACGGAATGGCCCGAACCTCGCCGCACCATTCCACGTGCTCTGGGCTGTGGCGTCCCACAAAATAGGCCCAGGCATGAATGGCGGCCAGTCGCTGGTTGCGAGTGGCGATGCTGCAGCTGCGAGTGTCCTCCAGATGCTGCAGGAACTGGCGGACGAGCTCTGCTGAGAACTGGACCACGCATAGGTGGTCCACCGATTTCCCTACGGTATCGGCAACAAAGGGAATGAGCAGAGCGAGCGTATCCCGGTAACTGGCTTGCGTATGGCGGGAAAGGTTGCGCTCGCTGACGTGTTCCAGAAGAAAGCGCCGTACCCACGAACCCACCAGTGCATGATCAGGCATTCTCCGCTACCTCCAGCGCATAGTGTTCAAACCGCTGGCTGGCCTGGGAGAGCAGCTCCGGCGTCATCGTCAGATACCACTGCGTGGACGCGATGTCCACGTGTCCCAGATAGGTCGCAAGTTGAGGTAGCAGCTTTTGTACATCCGCCCCTTGCCGATACCAACTCACTAGACGATGGACGGCGTAGGAGTGCCTCAGGTCGTGAATGCGGGGCGGATGCGACAGCCCGTCCGCGCGGCGGATTCCCGCATGGACACGCAGTCGACGGAACGCTCCTCCAACTTGATTGTAGGTCGGCGCGACCCCGTGCCGATTCAAGAAAAATGGCTCCAGATGGCTCTCCGTGTGATCTGCCGGCAGATTCCGCTTCTTGCTGTAACTGACCAGAACACTCTTCAAGTCCGGTCCAATTGGGACCAGGCGTGTCTTATAAAACTTGGTGTCGCGGATGGTCAGAACTCCCGCCACCAGATCCGTGTCGGCCACCGTCAGTGCGAGCGCTTCGCTGATTCGTAGCCCCGCACCATAGAGCAGCAGGAGCAGAACCCGCAAGCAGTAGCGCGCCAGCGTGTTCTTTCGATTGGCGGAAGAATCGGTTGAGGCGAGCAGACGAAACAACTCTTCCCGGGTGAAAATATAAGGCGCCTTCGGCAGTGGCCGGGGTGGGCATTCAGCGGGCAGGGGAGATGCCGAGGCGTAATTTCGAGCCAGAGCAAAACGGTAGAAGCCTTCCAGAGCCTGATGCTTGCGGTGCCAGTAGAGAGTGACCGGACCGGTTCCGTCAAGGAAGGACAGTACGCGATCCGGCGCGATTTCATTCAACAGCGTTTCAGGTCCCATGACACGGCAAAACATTTGCAGGATCTGAGCCTCGTTCACCATCCCGCAGCCGAGCGATCTTCGATAGGCGACATAGCGGGTGACTGCTTCTGAGAGAAGGAAAATCACAGCAGACCTCCCAAATCGAAATCGGCGACTTCTCGCAGGCCGGGCAAATCCACTTTGGCGTAGCTGCGGGTGACATTCACGCTGCCATGTCCTAAGTGCTCGCTGACCTGTTGGAGTGAAAGCCCATCGGCCAGTAGATGGGTGGCGCATGCGTGCCGCAGAGAATGTGGGCCGTGATGAGAGGTGACGATTCTCAACTTCGCCATGCGTTCCCCGACAACATTCCAAACCGTGCCTTGCGATAACCTGCGAATGGGTGCGTGTAGGGTCAAGAACACCTCCCGGTTCACGCAGCAAGGACGCACCTCCTTCAGATACCGAACAATCGCATCTCCCACTTCATGTACCAGCGGGTATTGTTGCGCCTGCCGCCGCTTGGGACGAGCGATGCACAGGATCTCGTTGTGCCAGTCCAGATCTTCAAGCCGCAACCGGGAAACATCGCCGCTGCGGAGTCCGTACGCGGCCAACAGTAAGAGGATCGCGCGGTCGCGAATATCAGTCGGACGGTTCCCGTCCGTGGTCGCAATCAATGTCCGCACCTGTTCCCAACTCGGACCCAGGGGCAGGTCTTCCAGTTGGTAGATCCGCGGCCCGGTAATTGCCGCAGCCAGCGTGCCCGCGCACCATCCCTTCCGCCCTGCGTGGCGAAAGAAACTGCGCAGAGCATCGGCAATCGCGCGGATCGACAAACGAACCAAGCCCTGAGCGCTTTTGAAAGCGAAGTACGCGTCCATATCTTCGATAGCGACTTGGCTCAAAACGTCGTGTCGATGCGCGAACCACGCGAGGAAGTCTCTGACGAACTGGCATCTTCTCTCGATGGTGGACGCCTCCAGCCCACGCTCCTTCTCCATATAGGTGGCGAAGTCCAGGACTAACGGGAGAAAGGCAACGGGCGGTGCCGACGGCATCTCCAGTCGATTCAGATATCGGAACCATGACATCGTTGTGGATCGGAAGTCATCTCTGCTCCGGCCGGACTTGTTCTGTGACCACCGATCAGAAACTTCCCCGATGTCCACCAAGTTCAGCCTCTGGTCCTGACCAACGGGCAGTTGCTGCGCGATTTTCAACAACTCCGCTGCAAGCCACCTCAGCGTGCTCGTTCTGTATCCCTGCCCCGCGCGGTCAGCCAGGAAAGCCATTCGATCTTCCGCAAGCGGACCCGCCTTATGCCGGGCTGCCGTTTGGGCATCCGGATATAACTCGTCGAACATATTGAACCTCCTTTAAGATTCCAGAGGTCCAACACGTACCACTACTTATGTGGCGTTGATTCACACCCTCGCGTTGATGCTAAAGGGTTTGCTCCCTCAACGCCACATAACTACCAACGCCACATAAGTTG
>PMUM01000420.1 GCA_003166855.1 Acidobacteriaceae bacterium
GCAAAGCTTTGGCGATTGTTTGGTAGCAGGAAGTATACGCAAACAGTAACTCAGCAAAACCATGCGGGCCGCCGTTGATTGTCAACCCGGACAGTCCCACTCTGTTGGACACGGCAAGCGCGTGAGAGAGGAGACACCTGTCGCGGTTTCGCCCGAGTGACGGGCAAGCCGGAAGTTAACTGATGACATAACGACGTCGGCCTCGCGACGACCCGAGTAGACTTCCCCGCAGCTTCGCGACTTGTGCTTGTAGGGCTCTGTTCTCCAACTTCAGACGGCGGTACTCCAATGTACGGCTGACTACATTCAGCAGTTCTGCCCCCCGTGACCCGTGACGGCATTCCAAGGACTTTCCGAGCCGCCGACAGTCACGAAAAGCTCGTTGTCCTGCGGCCTTATTTGACGACCGTGAGTTTGTACACCGCCCCGATGTTGTTCGCGCCTCCATTGAGCGTCGTACCGTATAGGTTCCCGGCTCCATCTATGACTATCCCCGTTAGCACCTCTGCGGTGTGACTGAAGCTGTGCAGCAGGGTTTCTTTGCCTGTGGTGTCCAGTTTCCACACCAACGGAAATTGATTGTTGATGGATACATTGCTGCTCAAAGTGACGCCGTAAAAGTTTCCCGTTTTGTCCATTTGCACCGGCCCGATGGGGCTAAACCCATCGTCGCATTTAGACAGGGAGCAGAAGCTGTAGAGCAACGTTTCCGCGCCGTCAGCTTCGGACAACTTGAATACCGTCCCCCCCGTCTCATCTAGCGGGTCGTTCGCGCCGCCCAGTACAGTGACGCCGTAGAGATTGCCGTTCACATCGTGTATCAAGTTGTAGGACGGCTCGAATCCGTCTCCAGGTGCTCCGAAGCTGTGCAGAACCGTCTCGACGCCCGAAGGCGTCACCTTGAACAAAGTTCCACCGAGACCGAATGCGCCGCCGAAAGCGGTAGTTCCATACAGGTTGCCCGACTTATCCCTTGTGAGACCACCTGAGGGAGACTCGCCGTCCGCGCAAGCTGCGAGGGAGCAGAAATTGTAGAGCACGCTGAAATTGTTGCTGGCATCTATCTTAAACACGAGTCCTGCCAAGCTGTTCGTTTGCGCGGTACCGTAGATATTGCCTGCTGAATCGACGAGCACGCTAGACGGTGAACTTCCATCTGTCCCCCCAGTAAAGCTGTAGAGTACCGTCTCTACGTTGGATGGTGTGATCTTGAATACCGTTCCAGCACCGAAAGTACCGCCCTCCACAGTTGTGCCGTAGAGATTGCCTGCCGCGTCCCGGAAAAGGCTGGTTTGCGGATTTACTCCGTCTGGAGGCGCTTGAAAGTAGTGCAAGACCGACAGCACACCTGACTTGGTTACTTTGAAGACGGTCCCGCAGCCCAGGTTGCAAAAAGTGCGATTTCTTCCCCCAGCTGCACTCGTCCCGTAGAGATTTCCAGCCGAGTCCACAATCAGTGACGATTCGAGGAATCTTGGATCGGTCAAAGTGTTCTTGACGCTGTAAAGCGTACTGTATTTATAAGTCTGGGAGTGGGCAACTGGGTCAATACCAAGCGCGACGAAGGCAACCACAAAGTACCAAACTGTTCGTGAAATTCGATGTTGCATTGGGTCCTCCCTCCGCAAAATATGATAGGGGCAAGCAGAGCGTCAGCGTTCCATCGTTAAATCAACCGAAGGACAGAGTGCCGCGACTGACGAGGACAGGTTTACCCGCCGGGGACCTTATGTCAAGCGCAATCCTTCCCACGCGGCAGGTGTCCTGGTACGGTGTCCCGCCGGGGCTCCACGGGTCATGGGTCTTCACAGGCAGATCCAGATAGGACGCCCGCTGCGCCTCTCGATATACCGTCAACTTGGGTGTTTCTTCTGCCGGGTACCGCTCAAACAAGCTTGCGTCGGCTCCGGCCAGTGCCACCCGAATTCGATGCCCTTTTCGCTAGGAGAGTGTCGGAAACAATGAAGGTATCCAGAAACGCTAGTGCTGTATCGGACGCGCCCCATATGGAGTGGCAGGTGGATTCCTGAGGGGTGCGGGGCTGCTGGGCCGCTGTGTTAGGAGATGTGCGACTAAGTTTTGGCTGTGGCTAATGAGACATCACCACGCTAAGCTCGAAGGGGACCGGTGTCAATGACCGCTTTCGGTGCAGTGCTCGGACTCAGTTCACAGGCGCTCTTCTTCGACTTGATGGCGGTGAAGGCCGACCAGCACTGCTCGACTTCCTTGCTGCCGCAGTGTGGGCAACCATGGTCAACCAGGCGGACTCTTCTGTGGAGTTGCCGGAGCACGGGCCGCTTCCCTCAGCTCGCGGCATCGCTTCCACACTGCCCTGCCCGGAACCCTGCCTCTGCCGCCGTGGAGTCGTACGCAATTGGAGTAGAATCAGAATCAAACTCTCCCGAGCAGTTTTCCCAGGGGGTTGCACTCATGGAAACGCTCAACGCGCCGGATACTACCCGCGGGGAAATGACCCGCATCGGCAAGTCGGTTGTGATTAAAGGGGAACTCTCGTGCAGCGAGGACCTTTATATAGATGGCCGGGTCGAAGGCACCATCGACCCGAAAGGAAACCGTCTGATCATCGGACCGAACGGGAGCGTTAAAGCCAACGTCAATGCTTGCGCTGTAATCGTGCAGGGTAAGCTGGAAGGCACTATTCATGCGAGCGACCGGGTCGACTTAAAGCAGTCGGCCATTGTCGTGGGCGATATCACGACTCAGCGCATCTCCATTGAGGAAGGCGCGCACTTAAAGGGAAGTGTGAACATCCAGAAAGAGGCACCCAAGAAGGAAGTACTGGGTGGGGATTGCTCTTTCCCCAAGTGAGGCTGCTCAGCCAGAAAAACGATAGCCTCTTATACTCTTCTAGCACATGATGAGTTTCAATGTATTGCACGAACTGGTAGTGGTGCAGTTTGAAATCCACAGGGGTATCAATCGGGTCTGAGCTGTGGGAAACTGTGGGTATGGCTGACAAACCAAGAATATACGTGGTAAGCAAGGACGCCAGCGGCATGGTGATTTCTGGGCATTGCTCAAAATGCGGACGCCTTTTCCAGTTTGAGAATACGCCAGAGGGCAGGCGGGTAGAGAAAGCCTTCGACACGCATGAATGCAAACATGAGGATGCCAGCCAAGCCGCTGTGGGGATCGTGAGAGAAGCTACCGAAGACAAGTAGGAATCAGTTCTTAGGCTGATCTTGCTCCCGTGCCTTGAGTGAACGCTTCAACGCTTTAATCGTTATATCCACATAATCAGCTAGTGTAGTGCGTCACAACT
>PMUM01000129.1 GCA_003166855.1 Acidobacteriaceae bacterium
GTTGAATCTCGGCGTGGATGCTCGAACTGATCTTGGTACTGTCGTCGGTGCTCAGGAAATTCTCTGACCTCGCCGTGGTGGGCGCGCTGCTGGTTATCAATGCCGTGTTGAGCTTTATGCAGGAGCGCCGCGCCGCCGGTGTCGTTGAGGAGTTGCGGCGTAAGTTGCAGGTCAGTGCGCGTGTCCGACGCGATTCGAACTGGCAAGTCATTCCCGCCCGGGAGCTAGTCCCCGGCGACATCGTTCGCGTGCGCCCCGGCGACATCATTCCGGCAGATGTAAAACTCCTTACGGGAGGCTTGACCGCGGACGAGTCGGCGCTCACCGGCGAATCGAAAGACGTGGACAAAGCGCCCGGCGCAGTGCTCTCGTCGGGGTCCATTGTCCGGCGGGGTGAAGGCAATGGTGTAGTAATGCTCACCGGTGCGAAGACCTATTTTGGCCGCACCACGGAACTTGTGCAGGAAGCGCATCCCAAGCTTCACATCGAAGCGGTCGTGTCCAAGGTCGTTCGGTGGCTCTTCGTCATTGTCGGCGCGCTGATAGGCGTGGTGGTAGTAGTGTCGCTAGTCCGCGGCGCGCCGCTTCTTGAGATGGTTCCGCTCATGCTTGTCCTGTTGATGAGCGCGGTGCCGGTCGCTCTCCCCGTCATGTTCACTGTTAGCATGGCCGTCGGGTCGAAGGAGTTGGCGAAGCGTGGCGTGCTGGTCACCCGCCTTAGCGCCTCGGAGGATGCCGCGACGATGAATGTGCTCTGCGTGGACAAGACGGGCACAATCACCATGAACCAACTCGCCGTCACCGGCGTGATCCCACTGGAGCACGCGACGGAAGCAGATGTGCTCTTCGCCGGGGCACTCGCTTCGCAGGAAGCCAATCAGGATCCGATTGACCTCGCCTTCCTGGCTGCGGCAAAGGGCCGGCACGTCTTCGACAACCTCCCCAAGGTCACGCCCGTCTCCTTCGCACCCTTCGATGCGAAAAACCGGCGGACCGAAGCCGTAGTCGAACAGAACGGGCAGCGGCTACGCGTCATGAAAGGCGCCATGCGCACCATCGCCGCAGCCTGCGGACTCCAGCCTCCGGCAATCGAAGCGTTGGAGCGGCGCGTCAGCGACTCGGCCGCTAAGGGATATCGAACGCTCGCGGTAGCGCGCGGCCCCGAAACTGGTACTCCTGCATTGCTCGGCTTAGTGTCGCTGTATGATCCGCCGCGGCCGGATGCCAAGCAACTGATCGCCGAACTCGAGGGTTTGGGTGTTCCGGTGAAGATGCTCACTGGCGACGCGCTCCCGGTAGCAATTGAGATCGGCAAAGGAGTCGGCTTACCCAACATCCGGCGGGTTGCGGACCTGAAGGGTGCGGGCGCTCTGGCCAGCAAACAGGCCGTGGACTTATTGGGGAGCACCGATGGTTTCGCCGAGGTGTATCCGGAGGACAAATACACCGTTGTAAAGCATCTGCAGGCCGCAGGCCACGTGACCGGCATGACAGGAGACGGAGTCAACGATGCGCCCGCGCTCCGTCAGGCCGAAGTGGGAATCGCCGTAAGTACCGCGACCGACGTGGCCAAGGGTGCCGCGAGCGTCGTCCTGACCGAACCGGGACTGACGAACATTGTCGCGCTGGTCGAGCAGGGCCGGACGATCTATCAACGCATTCTGACTTGGATCATCAACAAGATCAGCCGGACGATCCTGAAGGCGGCCTTTGTAGCCATTGCATTCTTGGTGACCGGTAAATTCGTTGTCTCGGCCTTTGCGATGCTGCTGCTGGTCTTCATGACAGATTTCGCGAAGATCTCCCTTGCCACCGACAATGTTCGGCCATCCAAGAAACCGGAAACATGGAACATCGGTGGCTTCATCACCGTTTCCGTGGTCCTTGGTATCGCGATGGTAGCCGAAACGCTCCTCTTATTGTGGGTCGGTTGGTCACATTTTGGTTTAGCCACCAACAACAATGCCCTCTACACCTTCAGNNTACTTTGCCGTATTCTCCGTCGTGTCCGCGCGGGAGCGCAGCTGGTTCTGGGCGACGCTGCCCAGCAAGACATTCCTGTTAGCCCTTGCAGCCGATGCGCTCACGGGTACCGTCCTTACGTTCGTGGGTCTCCCGGGACTCAAGCCTTTGCCTTGGTGGCAGATGGTCGCAGTCTTTGTTTATGCCATGGTCGCGTGCCTAGGCGTGAACGATGCCGTGAAGGTCGCGATGATCAAATGGCGCGTGCTTAACGCGGTGACCAAGAAACCAGTCGATGTGACCCCGCAGATCGCCAAGCGCGCCTATGANNGAGGCCGCCAGGACGGTCGAGCGGTTCAGGACTGGGAGCAGGCAGAGCACGAGATTCAGAAGGATGAGGTGGGCCGGGGGAAGCCTGCGTCAAAGGCCTCCTAGGCCCCACGAGCATTCAGCGCAACTCACGCACCTCTGACACCAAAGGAATGAAGATGAAAATCAATTCAAAGGATTTCCGTGTGCGGTCCGGGAAAAACTTTGACCTCAGAGAGTGGCCGACGACTGTGAAGCCCTTTTGCAAGTCGAAGAAGCAGTACCAAGAACTCTTGGAAAAACATGTTGAAGAGTTGAGCTCACTGCAACAGCTTCACTACGCGTCCGACCGCTATGCGTTGCTGCTGGTTTTTCAGGGGATAGACGCCGCCGGCAAGGACGGCGCCATCCGCCACGTCATGTCCGGGATCAATCCGCAAGGCTGCGACGTTTTCAGTTTCAAACAGCCGACCGCCGAGGAACTGGAGCATGATTTTCTCTGGCGCACGACGTACCGGCTTCCCGAACGCGGGCGGATCGCCATCTTCAATCGCTCCTACTATGAGGAGGTTCTCGTCGTTCGGGTGCATCCGGAACTTCTCCGCAACGAGGGGCTTCCAGACCAGTTGCACGACGAGAAGACAATTTGGAAGGAGCGGTATCGTTCCATCGTGGACTTGGAGGAGCATCTCCACCGCAACGGCACCCGGATCGTCAAGTTCTTCCTCCACCTGTCGAAGAACGAGCAACGAAAGCGCTTCCTCGATCGCATTGATGAGCTGGACAAGAACTGGAAATTCAGCCTCGCCGACGTTCACGAGAGGAAATACTGGAAACACTATGCGGATGCTTTTGAGGCGTGCCTGAACGCCACAAGCACCCATCACGCGCCCTGGTACATCGTTCCCGCAGACGATAAGGAGAATGCCCGGTTGATTGTTTCCCAAATCCTCGTTGATACGCTCAATGAACTTAAGATGGCATATCCAAAGAGCACCGCGAAACGTCGGCAGGAATTGAAATCTATCCGCAAGCTGCTAGCGAAGTAAGCGCGAGTTCCGTCTAGCTGTCACGCCTCCCCTGAAGTCAACATCACGGTGACGTTGCTCAAGAATGGAGTTTTCCGCCCGCAAAGGGCCGTTTAGAGGAGCACCCGCGCCCTGTAAGTTGTTGAAATCACCGTGGGCTCATAACCGAAAGGGTTGGCGCCTCTTATCCGACACCCACACTGCTATGTCCCTAGAATCTGTCACACAGCCGGCACACTGGATTGCGACGCAAATCGCGAATAGCTGCAGATTCCGACAGATTGGCTGTCAGTCACCCTCGTTCAAAAACTGTAAGTTCTGGTACAGCTTCAGTGATCGATTTGTGCGGCTGTAAGCGGAGTGTTTTCAGTGCCGGCGTGGGCGGCCGGAAGGGAGGTTTTCGGCACAGTGCTTCCAGCCTGCTTCAGCGCCTCGCGGAGCTGGTCCCGTGGCCCGCAAGTCTTGGCCACTGGAGCGAGACGTATAGCATCACGGAGCAAAGCTGGCGAATCGATGTCTGCCATTGGATTCCACTTGAAGCGATGCCTAGTCCTTAGAGCGATGACGACCTGGTTTCTTAGATTGTTTTCCGCGGCGCTGTTCCCAGTGGTTCTCCTCTTCAGTCTTTGCTTTCTTACGGACCTGCTTTTGCGCAGCGGCCAGCTGCTTTTTCCTGGGTGCCGTACCTTTTCGTAAATCATCCGCATCGTGATCAGCGCAACAGCGGACGCGAGGATCGTCTTTTGTGAGAAACCACTTGCGGCAACTACCAACGTGGCATCGCTTCATCGTTCCCAGCCGGCCTTCAAGGGCGATGAAAACAACTGCATTTACCGCTTGGCACTCCGGATTGAAGCGTTTGGGTACTTCTGGCCATTTCTCACTTAACGGTTGTGGTGTTTGCCCCTTCTTATTTAAGAACTGCCGTCTTTCATACGCGTCTCCGGAAGGCGCAGTCACGCAATGAAACGCTATATGCCACTTCGTGGAACCGCCCCGTGGACATAGGTCGAGCTCGATTTCGTAGTCATGTACAGATGCAATCTCTTGAAACGTCTTGCAAAAGGGTACGGCTTCGGGTCTCCCGCGTGCGTTCCACAAATCCACGGCCTCCAAGTACTCAGCCGTGTCTCCACGCAGTCAGAGTATCTGCCGCGAGCGCAACAGCGAGGGTTCGTTAGAGTCTAGATGCCATCACTTTGGGCTGCGTTCGGCGGCGCGTTCTCTTTGCACGTTGCTGTGCTTGCGGCCATAGGAGAAATAAACAATCACTCCGACAGCCAGCCAAATGATCAATCGGGCCCAGGTTTCCCACCCCAGACTTAGCATCATCAGAAGCGATACGGCGATGCCCATGATGGGCGTGAACGGAATCCACGGCGTCACGAAAGCGCGGGGGACTTCCGTTCCTCGTCTGCGCAGAATCCAAACGCCGGCGCAGACGATTACGAAAGCCAGAAGCGTTCCAATCGAAACTAATTCGCTCATCACATTGATGGGAGTAAGTGACGCGACCAAAGCCACGCACACGCCCACAAGAATCGTCGAGATATAGGGAGTGCGAAATCTGGGATGGACGGCACTCACCCACTCGGGCAGTAATCCGTCGCGTGACATCGAAAAGAAAATGCGCGACTGGCCGAGCAGCGTCACTACCATCGCAGAACTGAGTCCGCAAATCGCCCCGAGCTTGACCAGTGTGCTGCCCCATCGAACACCCGTGATTTCGATGCCCATCGCGATCGGAGCAGGAGCGTCGAGCGATGTGTACTTTACGAGTCCAGTCAGAACGCCTGCGACCAGAATGTAGATGATGGTGCAGATCGCCAGCGACCCGAGTATGCCAATGGGCAAATCGCGGACAGGATTCTTGGATTCCTGAGCCGCCGTGGATACCTGGTCAAAGCCAATGTAAGCGAAGAAGATCACTCCGGCAGCCGTAGCAATGCCCGACCACCCGAAATCACCGTAATGGCCAGTATTCGTGGGAAGAAAAGGAGTCCAGTTTGCAACTGCTTCGGCGCGGTGACCCAATATGTAATTAGCGCCGAGGCCAATGAAGACGAGAAGGACGCAGATCTTCACAATTACAACCACTGAGGTGAGAGTGACCGATTCCTTGATGCCGATAACTAGAATCGCTGTGACGAACAGAATTCCCAGGAAGCCGAAAAGATTAAAAGATGAATACTGATGCGGAAGGCTTACAGGATCGATGTGGGCAAGTGCCAGCGCCTTCTGCAATTGTGCGGTCAATCGTTCCCAGTGGCCATGGTAGAGCACGAATTCCGTTCCGGGAGCCCCCGCTAGCTTGGGTGGAAGAAGAATCCCGAAGTCTTGCAGAAAGCTAAGCACGTAACCGCTCCAGCCGCTGGCCACCGTTGCGGCGCCCAAGGCGTATTCGAGAATCAGATCCCAACCGATGATCCAGGCAATGAATTCTCCCAGAGTCGCGTAACCGTAGGTATAGGCTGAACCCGCCACCGGAATCATCGATGCGAATTCGGAATAGCAAAGCCCAGAGAAGACACATGCCACGGCGGCAAGAACAAAGGAGAGAAGAATAGCTGGTCCGGCGTGATGGGCGGCCGCCGCTCCGGTGAGAACAAAAATGCCGGTGCCAATGATGGAGCCAATCCCAATGGCGATCAGGTGAAAAAGACCCAAGGCACGCCGCAGGCTATGTTCTCCAGTCTCATTCGCTTCCGCAAGGATTTTGTCTAACGGCTTCGTTGCAAAGAGACCGGCCATTTGCTGTTACCTTCCTGAACTGTGGGTGGCCTCCGCCTCATCGAGGCAGAGGATTCTCCATATCCGCGAGGGCGTATGCCATCACGGCCATGGCTGCGGCGTTCTCGCGCAACTCGGACGGGACAACTTTATCGAGCGTGTCTGCTGCGCTGTGATGGTAGGCGTAGTAATCGCGCGTATCCTGCATTAGGCCGAGTACAGGCACGCCTTCTTCGGACAGCGGAGCGATATCGGTAATGCCGGGCGGATGCGATGCCTCCTGCATCACGCTTGCTCCGATGCTGCTGAGAACCGTTTGCACCGGCGTCAGAGCTTCAGCCGCGGCCTTGCTCATTTTTGTAAAGAAGCCGAGCGGGTGAGCGGCTCCAACGTCACTCTCAATGGCGGCGATGTGGTTTGTGAAGTCGCTTTTGTGCTCCTTCCTATACTGAATACTCCCGGCCCCGTCGGTTTCCTCGTCCATCCAGGCAATTACGCGCAGCGTACGCTTGGGATGCAGACGCAAGCGCTGTAGTAATTGCGCTGTTTCCATCGCCATAACCACACCGGCCGCGTCGTCGATCGCGCCGGTGCCGAGATCCCACGAGTCGAGATGGCCGGAGACAATCACGATCTGTTCGGGATGCTCGCTTCCTTTCAAGTCGCCGATGACGTTGTAGCTGGTTTCGTCGGGCAACTTCTGCGGCGTTAGCGTGAGGTGCATGCGGACTGGGGCTTCCGCGGCGAGATGTGCGATCAGGTCGGCATCTTCGGGGGTGACAGCGCCGGTGGGAATGCCGGCGGGGTCGCTGTCTCCGGTGTGCGGCAAGCGGTAATCGTCGCTGCCGATTGAGCGGACCAGCACGGCTACGGCGCCGAGTTGGGCGGCTGCTTGCGGACCTCTTTCCCGGTAGCCAACCGTTTCGCGGTAGGCGGCAAAGCCCAAGCCTGCGTTCGCCTTCTGCTTGTCGAACTTCTGGTTGAACAGGACGATTTTGCCAGTGACTCGGTCGCGCCCGAGTGTCTTAAGCTGATCGAAGTCGTCGACGACGACTATATCGGCGGTGATTCCATCGGCGCCGGTTGATGTGCTCCCGCCCAAAGCAGTGAGCACTATCTTCTGCTGCATTTCTGTCGCATGGCCCGCGTAGTCGACGAGTTCCGCGGTCTCCGTGCCGCGCACCCAGTGACGCACCTTGCATTTGTCGAGATGAACGTCGAGTCCAAGTTCGCGCATCTGCGCGGCAACATATTCGACGGCTGCATTGGCCGCCGCTGATCCGGCAGGCCGCGGCCCGATATTTTCCGTCAAATGTGCGAGCTGCCGGTAAGCGTAGTCATCGCTCAGAGCGGTGGATTTGATGGCTTCGAGCTGATGCACCAATTCGGAGGACACACTGTCGGCGTTTGCAGAGGAAGGCTGTTGTGGTGCTTGCTGAATTTGTGCTGCGAGCAAACTGGTGAGGAAAATCAGACTGAGTGCGCGCAAGATGCGACGGCGAGAGCGAGGGCCGAGATTCATGGTTGTTTAAGAAAGACTATCGCGGAAAAAATGGTAAAGGGAAAGCAACGTCAACGTGTTTGCCTCTACTAACTCTTTCCGCGATGTCAGCCTTACTCTCATCGTTCTAGTTGACGACGTTCATGTACTGCAGGGGAAGCAACCTGCGTTTCCGCAGGAGCTAGAAGCTGTAGCGCAAAGCGAACTCCAGCACCCGTGGATTGGATAACGTCGAGCTGAAATTTCCGAATGAGCCGCTATTGGTAATGCTGTTGCCGGCAAGGTTCAACTGCAGGGTGCCGACGTCGAAGCGCGGCGTATTCGTAAGGTTGAAAGCTTCGGCGCTGAACCGTAGCGTTTGCCGCTCGGTAAGATTCCAGTTTTTACTGGCCGACAGATCGACATTGAATGTGCCGGGACCACGAAGATTGTTGCGCTGTCCGGATTCGCCGGGTAGGGCGGCGCGGAATTGATTGATGGCGGAATTGGGATCGCTGGTGTTGTTCGGGCTGCTGAAGACGTTCGGAGTGCCGTTGACGATGAACGTTCCGGTGCGCGGGCGCTTGCCATCGAGCACGGCAAGGGATTGTTCGTCGAAGTTGGTGGCCCAACCGAAGCCGCTGCTAATGGAGAAAGGATAGCCGCTCGTCCAGCGCCAGATGCCAGAAACAGTCCATCCGCCGATGGCGGCATCGGCCAGTCGGCTCACGCCGCCCGCAAAGCGCTTTCCTTTACCGAAAGGCAATTGATAGACCCAGTTGGCATTGAACTGATGCGTGTTGTCAAAATCCGAAACGCCGCGAAGTTGGTTAGGGAACCAGGAATTGAGCACCTGACTGGCAAATCCGCTGCCTTGAAAGTGATTGATTCGTTCAGCGTTCGAGCCGATGTCAATCGATTTGGAATAAGTATAGTTCAGATCGAACTGCAGGCCGTCGGACATGCGGCGGCGCAGGCTGAATTGGCCTGCGTTATAAGCGCTGTTGCCGATGGTGTTCCATCCGTACAACGAAGAATACTGCGGCGAGTAGAACGTGAAAGGAGTTTGCTGCCCATTGACGCTGGCGCAAGCCGGGTAGCAACCGGTGGCACTGACGAGTCCAGGGACATCGGCGTACTCGAGTGCAGTGGTTTCGTTGCCGGCGTTGAAGGCAAAGAGGTCATACATTGCCTGGGTCGCCGTCACGTTGGCGGGAACGCCGCCTGTGGTCTGAGCACCGCAAAGCGCGCCCGGGTTGCTACATTCGCCGCCGAGTTGTGTCGACGCCGGACCTGCGGCCGCGGGATAGATGTTCTCCCAGTACGCGAGCGGCTGAACATTCTGAATAGGAACGCCGGCACGGTACTGCTTGGCCAGAATGGTTGCGGCGGTGAAGTAGTCCATGTGGGATTTCGGATCCCATAGATCGGCGGGCATCGCGAAGTCTTCTTCTTGCATCAAGCGGTGCGCGAAGCGCCCGACATAAGAGGCTNNCGCTATGCGCCCGACATAAGAGGCTTCGAAGACGAAGCTCCTGGATAACTCACGGGTGATCGAAAAATCGAGAAGGTGCGAGTAAGGAGTCTTGAGGTGGTCATCCAGCCCCCACGTAATGGCATAGCCCGATGCGATGCCCGCAGGCGGCGTAACGGGGAAAGATCCGGCGGGCGCAGGCTCAACCAGCGGGCAAGGTGCGACGGGACAGACGCCGCTGGTGCTCGCGCTGCTCGTAGGAATTGTGTTGATGGTGGACAATCGGGCAGAGCCGTCGACGGTTTGTACGCCTGCGGGATTGCTGAGTGTAGTGGTCAGACCGAAAGAACCTAGCTGATCGAAGCTATTTATGATTCCTTCGCCGAAGTGATCGTAGTACATGCCGTAGCCGACGCGGATCGAACTCTTGCCCGGGCCTCCCCACATGCGCTTGGAAAAACCGTCTTCCGCCTTGGGCGCGTAGGCAATGGAAAGACGTGGGGCGAAATCTTTGTAGTCGTAGCTCCAGTACGGCTTCTTACCGTTCGCTTGTCCCGACAAACTGAAAGTGAGAAGCGGCTCGTAAGCCAGGCCTTGCAGCATAGCCGCACCACGCTGCTTGAACCATCCGTCGAGGCTCTGGTCGGTGGCGACCTGTGTTCCGTTGGCCTCGTAAGGGGGCTGCAGGAGCGTATAGCGCAGGCCGTAAGTCACGGTGAGGTTGGGCCTCACACGATAAGTGTCCTGCGCGTAGAACTCATATTCATGATTGCGGAAGTGGCGAGGAACCGCAGTGCCTTCCGGCAACGGGGTGAGCGACTTATTGAGGTTGTAATTCGAATTCACAACCGTGACCAGTCCGGCGAGCGCGGTCACCGCAAAGTCATAGCTGGGGCCGAAACTCGAATCCACTGCAGGGAAACCGAATGACGCAGGATTAAGGCTGACGGGATTATTGCAGGTAGAAATGCAGGAGCCGGCGAGCCAGAACGAATCCGTCTGGGCGGTGAAAAACGAAGTGGCGTTGGAATCGCGAATGTTGTTAATTACGCGGAGATTTCCGCCAAACTGAAGCGTGTGAGCACCTTTTGTCCAAACAATGTCGTCGACCAAATTGTGGATCGGGACTGTCGTTTTCGTACTCGGCGTTTGCGCGGTCAGATTGTCGAGTCCGCGAAAGTTAATGTAGTGCTGACCCTGTCGGCCGAGGTCGGCGAATCCCTGACGAATATAACCATAGCGCAGATTGTTCAAAAGATTCGACCGCACGACTGCGGTATAACCAGCGATGAGGCCCTTCGAACTGTTGAGATGCGTGCTGTTGGCCGACTGACCGGGGAACTCCGATCCGCCAGTGCCGGTGATCGAAGTGGAATCGGCGCGAGACGCGCCGCGATCGCTCATGAGGCCGCCGCGTACGAACACCTGGTGAGTACCATTCGCCGTCAGGTTGTAATCAATCTTGGCGACGTACGTGTCGAGCTTGGCTGGGAGCGGTGAGGAGAAGGTAAAGCCTTGAAAGTCAACACCGTCACCCACGGTGGTCGTGTTGGGCTCGGGATACTGCTGGAAGAGTTGCATGACGGCAGGATTCGCGCCGGGGCCCAGGGGGCAAGACCCTAAGCTGGTGCAGTTGGGGTCCATCGTAGCAAGGTTAGCCGCAGACAAGGTGAACGTTCCGGACGACGGGCAAGTTGGATCTTGCGTGCAAGAGTAGCTGATCGATCCATTGCGCAGAGCGTCGCTGGGAACGACGCGCGTGACCTGCAGATTTTCGCGAGTGCGTTGGCCTTCATAGGCGAGAAAATAGAACAGACGGTTCTTTTGGATCGGGCCGCCGAAGGTCGCGCCGAACGTGTTGCGCAGCAAGAATGGCGGCTTGTTGGGCAGCCCTTGCGAGACTTCCGCATTTTCGTTGAACCAATCGTTAGCGGCTCCAAATGGCGGACGATAGTACCAATAAGCGGTCCCGTGAATATTATTGGTGCCGCTCTTGGTGACCAGCGCTACCTGTCCGCCCGAGGATCGGCCTGCGTCTGCCGTGGCGTTGCTGGTGGTGACGCGAAATTCCTGCAGAGAGTCGAGCGTGGCACGCAAGGCTCCAGTGAAGGCAAGTCCCTGAGTCTGGTCGTTGTCATCGACGCCGTCGAGTGTGACGTTGGTTTGATCGCTGCGTGCACCGTTGACCGAGCCACTGCGGCTGTCAGATGCGGCGCTGATGTTGCTGCCGTTGCCAGTGAAGGTCACGCCGGGTTGCAAACTCAAAATGCTGGTCGCTTCTCTTCCTTCAAAAGGTAAGTAGGAAATTTGGTCGCTATTGAAGGCGTGCCCGAGGCTGGCTTCCTGCGTGTTGACGAGCGGGGCCGTGCTCACGACTTCGAGGATGGTCTGAGTGCTGGCGACTTGCATGGGGACATCCAGCGCGGCGGGCGTATTGACCATGAGCACAACGTTGGTCTGTTTTTTCGTGGCGAAGCCGGAGGCCACCACGGTCAGTTCGTAAGTTGCGGGCGGGACCTGCAGGAATTGATAGATCCCCTGGTCATTCGTTTTGGTGGTCCGGAGAAATCCTGTGTCTGGGTTGGAGAGGGTCAGGCTTGCCCCCGGAATGACCGAGCCCTTGGGGTCCGTAATGGTCCCGTTTATTGAACTGCTTGCGGTTTGGGCCCACAGACTGGCGGTTGCCAGAATGACTAGGATGAGTAGGCTAGCTGGTCTTCCGTTTCGCATCCGCTCCTCCGGTGACGAAGTTTTATTGAGGCGGGTAAGCGCACGAATGTATATCCGGTAATTGGTAAGGTTGTCAACTAGTTTTAAATATTACCATTTTACCAATTTACCAATTGACAAGTGTCGACCACAGCGATATAAACTTGCGGTCATTCGGTGTCAGAGAGAGTCCCTGTATGCCTCTATCGCTTGATATCGGTCCTCGTATCAATAAGGTTGCTATTTCGGACGAATTGATCGCCCGCTTCAAGGAGTTGATTGAGCGGAGAGTTTTTGTCCCCGGTAATAGACTGCCGCCTGAACGCGACCTGGCGGAGGCACTTGCGGTAAGCCGCCCGACGTTGCGGCAGGCGCTCAGGGCCCTCCAGATCATGGGAGTCATTAAAGCCCGTCAGGGCTCCGGTTCGTATCTGGCAGATTCCGCGAGCGACATCATGCGAGTTCCATTGGAATTCGCGTTGGCCCTCAAAAACGTTGCCAAGACTGATTTATTTGAAACGCGCCGGACGCTTGAGGTGGAGCTGGCAAGTCTCGCAGCCGAGCGGCGGACCAACGACGATTTACAGGCAATGCGCCGAGCGCTCGGCGAGATGGAGAAGGCGATGGGTGATCCAGAAGCGTGGTGTCGGACCGAGCCCGAGTTCCACGGTTGCATCGTCCGCGCGGCACGCAATGGAGTCATGACTACCATCATCGAAATGCTCTCGCAAATGTTGATGGAGAGCAGGAAAGAAACAGTCCGGCTTCTGACGGATTACACGAGTTCTTATCGTTCCCACGAAAACATTTATGTGGAAATCGACAAGCAAGACTCCACAGCCGCAGCCAAGATGATGATGGAGCACTTTGCACTCATCGAAAAGATGGCAAAACAACGGACCAAGCCTGTGGGGACTGCCAGCATCGAGTAGCCGTGCGCCTAACGTTCCGGTTAGAGCCTTTCTGGGTGGAGGTCATTACTGTGGGGATTCGCAGTTTCGTCGGACTTCTTTTTTGTCTGTGTTATTCGGTTGCTGTAAACGCCCAACAATACGCCGTGGTCGGCCGCATCCCATTCAGCGGTGATCAAACGTATTGGGATTATTTGACTTCGGATGCCTCCAGCCACCGCTTGTATGTAACTCGCGGCAACGAGGTTCTGATCCTGGACCTCGACTCTGGGAAGCAAGTAGCGTCCATCGCGAACATGAAGCGCGTCCACGGAGTTGCTCTGGCGCATGAACTCAACAAGGGATTTATTAGCGATGGTGGGGACAATGCCATCGTTGTGTTCGATCTGAAGTCGAACGCGGTGACGAATAAGATCAAGGTCGGCAACGCTCCCGATGCCGTCTTGTACGAGCCGACGAAGAAGCGCGTGTATGCGTTCAATGCCCACAGCCATAGCGCAAGCGTGATCGATGCCGAGACGGAAAAGATTGTTGCGACGGTTCCACTGAGTGGCATTCCCGAGTTTGCTGCGACCGACGGAAGAGGAAATGTCTTTGTAAACATCGAAAACAAGAGCATGCTCGTGCGCTTTGACGCTGACGGGACGAAGGTGCAGAACGAGTGGTCCTTAGCGCCTTGCAAAGGCCCGTCAGGTTTAGCAATGGACGCTCATGGGCGACGCTTATTTTCCGTCTGCGACAACAAGTTCATGATCGTCACGGACGCGGAGACGGGAAAACAAATCGCCCAGATTCCGGTGGGCGTAGAACCGGATGCGGCGATCTACGATATTGAGAAGAAACTCGTATTTTCCTCCAATTGCGACGGCACGCTCACGGTAGTGAGGCAGGAGAGCCCAGACAAATACGCAGTGGTGCAGACTCTGAAAACCGAAAGGGAGGCGCGCACGATGGCTCTCGATCCGGTCAGCCACAGACTCTTCCTGCCCTCTGAGCAAATCAAACCCGGGTCGAGACCTCCGGATCCAGGGGACCTTCCCGAATTCACGCCGGGAACATTTCACATGATGATCGTTGCGCCGCAAATGTAATCGAGCAGCAGTCCGGACGAAGAGGAGGGAAGAATGTCGACGTTGCCATCCGCGCAAGTGCCGCTCGAAGCCTCTATCGCGAGTTCATCGCCAGCAGCGCCTACCGTCACGAGTATACCTCGGCACTCGGTCCTCGTCCGAGTCACTCATTGGATAATCACTTTGAGTTTCTTTGCTCTAGTCGTTTCGGGAGCTGAAATCGTTATCTCCCATCCCCGCTTTTACTGGGGAGAGACCGGGAACGTGTTGACCGAGCCGTTGTTCAAGCTGCCGATTCCTGCTTCGAGAAATCTAGTCCCCACCGGCTACGGCTACGTATTGCCGGACCAGAACGGATGGAGCCGGGCACTCCACTTTCAAACAGCGTGGGTCTTGGTGCTGACTGGTTTACTGTACGTGATCTCTGGGTGGATCGCAGCGCATTTCAGAAGAGACCTGCTCCCCACCAAGGCCGACTTATCATGGCGGAACTTCGCGAGCGTAATGCGGCACCATGCGGGAATCGAACAGTCAAGTGACGTGCACGCCGAGTCCTACAATGTGCTGCAACGCCTTACCTATCTGTCGGTAATCTTCATTCTCTTTCCATTGGTAGTTTGGACGGGCTTGGCGATGTCTCCCGCCTTCGATTCCGCACTTCCGGCGACAGTCACGCTGTTGGGAGGTCGGCAATCCGCGCGCACGATTCACTTCATCGTCTCCATAGCTCTCGTACTGTTTTTGTTTGTTCATGTCTTTATGGTTTGGCGCGCAGGATTCTGGAGCCGCATGCGAGCAATGATCATTGGCCAGACGAGTAAACACCAGGAGGGAAAATGACCGACCTCTCACGCCGAAAGCTGATCGTCACTGGACTGGCCGCGACAGCAGGTGTTGCGGGAGTGGGCGTGGCCGCACACTTGGCGCAAAAGTATGGATTGGTTCCGCCCGATCACGGCGGACTTTACGGCTCCGGCGAAACTCTCACTTACGCCTCTATGCGACTGCTCACGAAGCATTCGTTAGCACGCGAATTCTCTCGGAGTCAAATCTCGAAGCGTCCGCTGCAGAACGAAGTTGCGCCTTTCAGCGAAGAATTCAAGCGCTTCTGGGCTGGAAAATTCGTGGACTGGCAGCTCACGGTCGACGGCATGGTCGAGCGTCCAACTACATTTTCCGTGGACCAATTGAAGAGCTATCCATCGCAAAGTCAGATTACGGAAGTAGTCTGCGAAGAGGGTTGGTCCTACATCGCCGAATGGAACGGCGTCCCGCTCTCGTACATTCTGAATCTCGTCGGAGCAGACCCGCAGGCTAAGTATGTTTTCTATTTTTCAATCGAGCCTGACTGGTGGGAGAGCATCGATATGGCGGATGCGATGCATCCTCAGACCTTTCTCACTTACGGCTTGAATGGCGATGATCTTCCTGTCGGCAATGGTGGACCGCTTCGCATACGGCTGCCGCGCCAGCTCGGCTACAAGAGCGTGAAATTTCTCAACCGCCTGACGGTTACCGACGACGTGAAAAAGTTCGGCAAGGGACTGGGGTCCATATCTCCAGAACAAGGTTATGCCTGGTATGCCGGCATCTGACGCTATCGCAGAATTGCGGCAGTTCACCGTGTGCCAGCTTTCGGACGCGCTGGGACCTTCGTGTTCCATCGAGACCTCGATTCTTCCAATCGATCCTCAGTTCCGTATTTGCGGGCCCGCTTTTACGGTCGAATGTGCACTGGGAGACAACCTCACGGTCCACCATGCATTGCATCTTGCTCGCCCTGGCGACGTACTGATTGTTGGCGGTTCACCAGATTGCGACAGCGCGCTATGGGGCGAACTGATGTCGATGTCAGCTCAATCAAAAGGCGTGGCAGGAACTATTGTTGACGGACCAGTCCGGGACCCACTGGAAATCCGAACGCTCGGCTACCCGGTATTTTGCCGGCGTTTCAACCCACGCAGGGCGACAAAGGAGGCCTATGGGCGTATCAACGTTCCGGTCCGGATCGGCACGCTATCGATTAGCCCGAAGGATTACGTGCTTGCTGATGCAAATGGCATAGCAAGTATTCCGCCAGCCCGCGTACATGAAGCGATTGACTTAGCCTCCGAAGTCGTAAAGAAGGAAAACAAGATTAAGTACGAAATCCTCTCGGGACGCTCCATATTCGAGATCTTCAACCTGGAGCAGTGCGTTATGACGAGCCAGCAAGTGGCTGCGAAAACGAAATAGGAGGGAACTTTGCGAACCGGAAGATTGCGGTTCTAGACGCCTCCCGGTGCCTTTTTCCGCTGCGCCCGGCTCGGAAGAGTTGCGGCACGAGCTCCCGCAGCGTTAGCGAAGCAAGCTGACTCTCAACGTCGCCATGCCAATGCGCGCTCGTCATGGGATGAGACCAGCCAGCCAGGTTGGCTCACCAGTGAAGTTTTTGCGAAGCGAATTCAGCCTCTTCTAGCTAACATTTCAACCGCGATAATTCGA
Organism: Acidobacteriaceae bacterium; assembly: GCA_003166855.1. GTDB lineage: Bacteria > Acidobacteriota > Terriglobia > Terriglobales > Acidobacteriaceae > Sulfotelmatobacter. The sequence continues at coordinate 16,158 of PMUM01000129.1, forward strand.
TCCCGAATTGGTGTTTCGCGCTGGTACGCGAGCCGCATCCGCCAGGGCTATCAGCCGCATCCACGGCATTGGCAGGCGTTGGCAATGCTCGTAGGTATTATGGATTAAATGAGCTTTCACACAACTGTCCTTCATTGACATAGCACACTCATTCCCTATTGATGTATGATCGCCGCTAATAAGGTTCTTACCGCAGGAACCTTATTAGCTCGCTTCGAGGGGGAGCGAGCTACTCCGATTAAAGGAGCAGGAAATGCTGCGTCTACGCCCCTCCGTTCTGGCCTTTTCGCTTTTAGTTTTTCTTCAACCGCAGCTGGTATCTCAGTCCCAGTCCACATCTCAGTCGAGCTCCACCAGTACTACTCCCGATACCAAACCAAAGCAGGACAAGCCGAAGTGCACAAACAACGGCACCTACGTCGACAGCAAAGGCCAAACCGTCTCTCGGCCCGAAAGCTGTTCAGCAGCTCCACAGGGAGCAACTGCCCAGTGTCGAGATGGCACTTACAGCTTCAGCCAGAGTAGACGGGGCACGTGCTCACATCACGGCGGAGTAGCCAAATGGCTCTGAGGACCTTCCGATGAAGACACATTATCATCCGGTCGAAAGTCCCAATTGGGGTGAGTCATACAAGGGCACCCACACTTCGTACCTTCCTTATCGCAAGTATCCGCGAGACTTCATCGGCCCTCGGCCACATGAGTTCTCTGAGTTATGGCCCAGTGCCTGCTCTCACCCACCCGGGGTGCAGGCATGAGCTTGCTCCCCTGGTTCAGCCTGGTGCAGAGTGGGAGACAGCGCTCTGCATTTTTTCGGTACGGGATAACGGCTTCGTCAGTTGGCCTGAGTCTTTTGGCGGGCCTGTGGCTTCGTCCGTTCAGTTATCGCGTGCCGTACCTCCCGTTTATTGCGTCAATCCTGATTTCCTTGTTATATGGCGGGTTTGGTGCAGGGATCACGGCTACGATCCTTTCAGCGGTGCTCGCCAATTACTTTTTCTTTCCTCCCTACGGGTATTTTTCCTCTGATGCCAGCGATATCTTCGTCGGCTTATACTTCTGCCTTTCCTTTGGGATTATCTGCTGGCTGATCGATGCTAAGTGGGAACGGGCCGAAGCGAAGCGAATTGAGAGCGAGTCGCGGGTCCGCCTCTTCATCGAGCATGCACCGGCAGCCTTGGCGATGTTTGACTGCGAGATGCGCTACCTGCAAGCGAGCCGCCGCTGGCGAATTGATTATGGTTTGGGTGACCGTGATCTGGACGGCGTGTCGCACTACGAGATCTTTCCCGAAATTCCTGCGCGCTGGAAGGATATCCATCGTCGCGCACTGGCGGGCGAGGTACTGGGCGAAGAGCACGACCGATTCGAGCGGGCCGACGGTTCGGTGCAGTGGATACGGTGGGAGGCACGGCCCTGGCGCGACAGCGAGGGAAGGATCGGCGGCATCGTAATCTTCGCCGATGATGTCACCGAGCGCAAACAGGCCGCAGACGTGCGCGAACGCCTAGCGGCCGTGGTCGATTCCTCCGAGGACGCCATCATTGCCAAGAGGCTGGACGGAACCATCAACGCGTGGAATTCCGGGGCTGAGAAGGTATTCGGGTATTCGCACGCCGAAGCTATAGGCAAGCCAATCCAGATGCTGTTGCCCCCGGAGCGGGCCAGTGAGGAGGCCGACATTCTGGCGCGCATCCGCCGTGGCGAGAGCGTTGAGCATTTCGAGACTGTCCGTATCCGGAAGGAAGGCACACGAATTGACGTTTCCGTAACCATCTCGCCAATACGAGACATCACCGGAGCGATTGTGGGCGCTTCTAAGGTTGCGCGCGACATTACCGAACGCAAGCGGGCGGAAGTGGCGTTGTTCAAATCCGAAGAGAGATTCAGCAAGGCGTTTCGCAACAACCCCATCGCCATTACGATTTCGACGGAAGCCGAAGGCCGCTATCTGGACGTGAACGACGCCTTCCTCAATATGCTGGGCTACCAGCGCAAGGATGTGATCGGCAGCACGGCGAAGGAATTGCGTTTCTGGAGCGAACCACTGGACCGCGAAGAGATGCTGCGACACCTAAAAGAGGAAGAAAAAGTGGCGAAGCACCACACGAAATACCGGACCGCGAAGGGAGAGATTCGGGAGGCTGAAGTCTGGGCGGAATTGATCGAACTCGACGGGCAACGGTGCATTCTGGGAATTACACGCGACGTGACCGAGATGAAGAAGTTGGAAGCGCAATTCCGCCAGGCCCAAAAAATGGAAGCTGTGGGCCGCTTAGCGGGCGGGGTGGCGCACGATTTCAATAACGTCCTCGGCATCGTCATGGGGTACAGCGACATCGCGCTCGGAGAAATCCCGACCGATACACCCGTGAAGAAGTATCTGTCGGAGATCAAGAAAGCTTCACAACGGGCGGCATTGATCACGCGCCAACTTCTGGCGTTCAGCCGCCAGCAGGTCGTATTTCCCAAAATCCTCGATCTGAACGATGTGGTGCGGAATGTGACCACCATGTTCCTCCGCCTGGTGGGCGAGGACATCGAGATAGAGTTCCGGCCGGGTACCGCGATCGGCAGCATCAAGGCCGACCCCGGCCAAATTGAACAGATCTTGATGAACCTGGTGGTCAATGCGCGGGACGCGATGCCGACCGGGGGAAAAATCACCATCGAGACTGGAACATCGGAACTGGACGAACACTACACCTCCCGGCATGCTGGCGCACATGAGGGGAAACATGTTGTGCTGAAGGTGAGCGATACGGGAAGCGGCATGGATGAGACCACTCGATCGCAGATCTTCGAGCCCTTCTTCACCACCAANNGATTCTGGTGGTGGAAGACGACAAGATTCTGCGCGGACTCGCGGTCAAGCTTTTGCAAGAAGGTGGGTACCATGTAATTGAAGCTGAGGATGCCGAGAACGCGCTGAAGATTTTGTCGTCCACGGGCGTTGAGGTCGATCTGCTGTTGACCGACATTGTCATGCCCGGCAAAACTGGAGTGGAGTTGCTCGCCGAGGCCAAAAGGATCCGCCAGAACTTGCGTGCAGTTTTCATGTCAGGATACGCCGGCGATCTGGTCACCCAGCACGGAGTGCTGGTGCAAGAACATTCGTTCCTCGAGAAGCCCTTCACCAAGAGAGCGCTGTTAACTAAAGTGTACTCGGTCCTGCACGGCAAAACCTAAAAGCGGGCCGGATCTCTACCCGATCACGAGCCATATTTCAATTGCACTCGCAGCCCTTCTCGCGCGCGGGCGGGGGGCAGGT
>PMUM01000097.1 GCA_003166855.1 Acidobacteriaceae bacterium
GATACAGTGCTCCTCATCCGAGCACCGGAGTGACTTCAACCCTCCTGATCAACGCGCAGCTCAGCGCACACCACGATCACTTCGAGCCGAGCACACTGCGGATCTTGCGGATGGTGCGCGGCATTTCTTCCGCAGAAGAGTTGCCAAATCCCAGGATGAATCCTTGATGTGACGCCTTGCCTACATAGGCCGGCGAGAGAGGCCACAACCACAGTTTGTGGCGAGCTGCTTTGATGGCCAAGTCGACGTCGCTTTTCAATTCTGGAAACAACACGGTGAGATGCAGGCCTGCTTCCGATCCAGCGATTTGGACTGCCGTGCCGAATTCTTGGCGGATGCTCTCGACGAGCGCACTTCGCCGGTCGCCGTACAGTGTCCGCATTCTTCGGATGTGCCGGGCAAAGTGCCCTTCGCGAATGAAGTCGGTCACTACGTCCTGGTAGAAATTCGGCGGTCCAAGATCCATGGCGCGGCGCACCGAGTAGAAGCGGTCGATCAAGTCGGGCGGCAACACCATATAGCCCATTCGCAGAGATGGAAACAGGACTTTGCTAAATGTTCCGATGTAGATGACGCGGGCATGGCTGTCGAGACCCTGCAATGAGGCGATCGGCTGACAGCCGAAGCGGAACTCGCTGTCATAGTCGTCCTCGATAATCCACGATCCAGCGTTCTGCGCCCACCGCAGCAATTGCAGGCGTCGCGATGCGCTCATTGTGACTCCGAGCGGGTACTGGTGAGACGGGGTCACAAACGCAGCTCGCGCTTTGCGAAAGAGCTTTGTGCCCGCGGCGACGTCCAGGCCCTCGTCATCCACGGGAACTGGCACGATGCGGCAGCCGGTCAGAGTGAGAACCTCGCGCATGAAGCTGTAGCCGGGCTCTTCCACCCAGACTGGGCTGCCCGGATTGAGCAAAACGAGGGCTGAAATTTCCAAAGCCTGCTGTGATCCGCTGACGATAATGATCTGTGCGGCTTCGCAGGAAACCCCGCGCGCGGTTCTAAGATAGTCGGCGATTGTCTCTCGAAAAGCGACAGAGCCCATCCGATCGCCATAATGCGCGGACTCTGCGCCCATCCCTCGGCAGTGACGAGTCACCAGGCTCGACCAGATTTGAATTGGAAAATGGTCGAACGCCACTTGGCCAACGCCGAATGCGCCAAACCCATGCCACGGCGCGCGGCGATCTCGGTTCAGGCGCAGAGAGCGAATCGAAACCGGGCGCGCCCCGCTCAAACGCTGAGTCGAGGCCGTGCTCGCCGCTTCGGGGCCGGCGAGTTGATCCGGGAGAGAACTGCAGACGAGAGTTCCGGCACCCACTCGACTCTCGAAGTAGCCCTCCGCAAGAAGTTGAGCATAGGCATTAAGAACTGGCATACGGGAAACGCCGAGTTCGCCGGCGAGCATGCGAGTGGAGGGAACACGCGCCCTGGGACACAATCTGCGGTGAACAATGGCAGAGCGATAAGCGTCGTAGATTTGCCGGTGCAGGGGCTCCGCAGCCCTCCGGTCAATCGAGATGATGGGCAAAATCGCAGAAGTTACTCTCTTCATGCCCGACGATGGTAGTGGTCATACCATAAATGGGTCAAGTGGGTATTGTTGCAGACCGCTTTCAATGTCATCCTGAACATGCCGGAACTTGCATCCGTCGATACCCAATGGCTATTCCATTCCCTGTTCCAACTCCCGATCCGCTCGAAGCGGTGCTCCAGGCTCTGACACCGCAAAGCATTGCGACTCTGCTCGCAACCCTGCCGCTGCTGCAAGAATTCGCCCCGCGGCGGCCCTATCGAATGGCGATCAAGACGAAGGGAAAGATTGTCTTCATCGACGCTGCCAACGTGATCGCCATCCAGGCCAAGGGGAACCGGGTCTGGCTCCAAGAAACATCAGGGACATACGCGCTGCGAGAGCCAATCTCAAACGTCGCCCGAAAGCTGGCGGCGCATGGGTTTGTACGAATTCATCGATCCGTGCTGGTAAACTCGGCGTTTGTCCGGGAAATTCAGCCCTGGCCGACCGGGGAATATGTGCTTCGCATGGAGGGCGGCAAGGAATATACGGTAACCCGCACCTACAAAAGGAATCTCACCCTACTGGCGGAATCGTGGATCGGGACGACAGGATTTGCAGCGGAATTACTCCCGGCCCTCTTCTCGCGACACTCGACGACAGGAAGATAATCTCTGCGGGAGCACCTTCGTGAAAGAGGGTCTGATGCTTTCATCCACCAATTTCTGGATGGGTTTTGCCGGGCTTGTCTATCTTGTCGCCGGAGTTTTTGTGCTTCGAAAAGAGATCAGCGCGGCTCGCGGCTGGGACAAGCTCATCGCCTTGGGCTGTGTCTTCATCGCGGTTCCACTCGCGGTATTCGCGCCTGAGCATTTCCACGGCGGTCCGAGCTATATCCAGGAGATGGCCCCGGTCTGGATGCCGGCGCGCTGGTTCTGGCCGTATTTGGTCGGGTGCGCGCTGCTCGCAGCGGCTACCAGTCTTACGGTGAGGAAGTTCGTACGCTTGTCGTCCACCCTGCTCGGATTGATGTTCTTTCTATTTGTCTGCATGATTTATATACCGTTTGTGCTCGCGCATCCCGAAAGTCGATTCGCGTGGACCTCCGCGCTGAGAGATCTCTCTTTTGCCGGAGGCGCATGGGCTCTCGCCGGACTGCATAGTCGCGCTTCGTCGCCGCAACAATCGAAGTGGATGATTCTATTTGGGCGCATCGTTATAGCGATGGCTGCGATCTTTTTTGCCGTAATACATTTTCTTCATCCAGAGTTCGCACCGGGGGTTCCTCTGGAAAAGATGACGCCATCATGGATTCCATTGCCCAGCGTGTGGGGATACCTTGCAGGAGGGATCCTACTGGCGGGTGGAATCGGCTTGGCCTTGAACAAACAATCCCGGATAGCCGCAACCTCGATTGGCGCATTGATGACCGTCCTCACCCTGTCCCTATATCTGCTTATTTTGATCCTCGCCCACGGCGGATCGGAGATCAACGAAGCGTTAAATTACGTCGCGGACACATGGCTCTACGCCGGAGCGGCACTCGCCCTGGCTTCGGCGCTGCCGGGCGATCCTGATCGCGTGGAGAAAACGTAGAGTCCACATCTCCAACCAACGTAGAAAAGGAGAATTCGAAAATGAGCACCACGACTGAACTACGAAATCCGAGAAGCGAATTAAGCAGTCACGCTTCGCTACCGAGGAGGTAAACGATATGTCCATTTCTGTGTGGCAACCATGGCATCAGGGATGCCGCGAGCGTTCCCTACGCGAATTGTTTTCCGAAGCCGCCGCTGAATGTCGTAGGCATGGACGTTTGCGGACCTCGTCCGCGCCCCCGCCATACCGCCCATCGAATCCCGGCATCGAATAGCAGTCCGTGAAACCAGAGAGGAGCGGCGAAGATGTCACCAACTACAATCGACCTCGGAAAGCTTTCACCGGCCGTACAACTTGCCGCCAGCAACGCGGTCCATCTTCCTAACGAGAGCGCGGAGTATCGCACTGCCCGCAATGCGCTGCTCGCGGAAGAAATCGAATTGCGCCGCTACCTGGAACGGGTGGCTGCCCAGCGGCGTGCGCTCCCTCCGGGCGGCGAAATTCCTCGCGACTTCGAACTCGTCGGCGAGGCCGGTCCGCTTCGATTCTCCAGCCTCTTCGGGGATAAAAACACGTTGATGATCTACAGCATGATGTATGGTCAGGCGCGCAAGACCCCCTGCCCATCTTGCACATCGTTCTTGGAAGCATGGAACGGTATTGTCGTCAACCTCCGTGAGCGGTGCGCCATCGCCGTCACGGCACGCTCGCCGATAGATCGCCTGATTGAGTACAAAAAGCAACGCGGCTTCAATAGCCTCCTCTTTGTGTCCGATATGTCCGGCGACTACACGCGTAGTTACGTCACCCCTAAAGACGAGGATGTGCCCGGCTTCAGCGTATTCAGCCGGCGCGACGGAACTGTTCGCCACTTCTACAGCGGCGAATTAAGCGGGGCGATGGCCGACCCCGGCCAGGATCCGAGAGGCGCCCCAGATCTGAATCCGCTATGGACGATGCTGGATTTCACGCCGGAAGGTCGCGGCGCCGACTGGTACCCAAAGCTCGACTACAAAACGCAGAACTCGAAATGAGGAGGAACACATGTGCCCAGCCTGCATCGCAAGCACAGCAGTAATGATCGCCGGAGTCGGATCTACGGGAGGTATTCTGGCACTGTGCATCGGCAAGTTCAGAAACGTTTTCAGAGTGAGTAGTCTCAGTCTGTTTCAGAAAAGAAAGGAGAAATGATATGGCAACTAGCAAAGAGAGAGACAGGGAACAAGGGAAAGGGAATCTCGCGATGAAGACGCCCCCGATCGTGTCGCAGCAGGAGTGGGAGGCTGCGCGCCAGCAGATGCTCGTGAAGGAAAAGGCATTCACCCGCTCCCGTGATGCGCTGGCCGCCGAGCGTCGACGGATGCCATGGATGGTGGTGGAGAAGGAGTACGAGTTCGAGGGACCCAAGGGCAAGGCTAGCCTGCTCGATCTGTTTGAGGGCCGGCCTCAGTTGATCCTCTATCGCGCCTTCTTTGAGCCCGGGGTCTTCGGCTGGCCCGAGCACGCCTGCCGCGGCTGCTCCCTGGGCGCCGACCAGGTTACCAACTTGGCCCATGTGAACGCCCGCGACACCACGCT
>PMUM01000260.1 GCA_003166855.1 Acidobacteriaceae bacterium
CCGGCATGTCCCAGCCGTTGAACTCCACCATCTTCGCGCCCATCTGGCGATGGACAGCGTTCAGGGCAGTTTTCCGGACATTAGTTGTGGTGCCGGCGGGCGTCGCCTCCGCAGAAGACAAATTAGACCTCAATCAGCGAGCAGTGGCTGGCCTGCTGGGATAGGTGTGACTGATTACCGTATCACGCGCTTTTTCTGCGGGTCAAACCGGGGACGGCTTAACCACAGAGGACACGGAGGACACAGAGGAAGATCGACCGAAAGCCTCTGTGCCCTCCGTGTCCTCGGTGGTTGAGAATTGGGGTTACTTCCCGAACTGCACCGTGACGCGCGCCCCCGCGGCTACGTGCGTTCCAGCCACGGGAGACTGCTGGCGGGCCACTCCACTGCCTACGGCATCCAGCTGCAGACCGATGTCCTGGGCGGCTTCTACCGCTCCGCGCACCGTCTTGCCGACGAACGACGGCACTTCGATTCCGCCTTGCTCGACGTCGAGTACGACCGTCCCGCTGGATGGGAGCTTAGCCGGTGCTGAGTTTGCATCTGCCGTGTTTGTCGGAACTCCCTGAACGCTTGATTCTGCGGGCATCGCCTGGCGCATTGCGGCTTGGACTACGTTTCCGTCGCCGCCGGCAGTCGCGGGCGTTGGCGCCCGCGCCACATTTGGCGCTTTTGCCGGCTCAGACGCGCTGCCATTGACTTCTGCAGTCTCGAGCAGCTCGCCCGGGTGATCCGGCGTGCCTTCTTCCAGATCTTTGTCTTTCATCTTCGCCATCAGCAGTTGGTGCTGCGGGGACAGCGGCAGATCGTGCGGCACATGCAGGTATTCCAGCACTTGTTGCGCGACTCGCCGAAACACCGGCGCGGCGACCTGGCCGCCCTGGTGCGGTCCGACCGCTGAGTCGAGAATCACCACAACCACGATCTGCGGATTGTTTACCGGAGCAAGTCCCGCGAATGATCCGACATATTTTGTCTTCGAATACGTGCCCGTCGCGGGATCAACTTTCTGCCCCGTCCCGGTCTTGCCTGCCGACGAATAGCCTTCCAGAATCGCCCTGCGGCCGGTGGCGCCCGGCGAAGTCACGACTTTCTCCATCATCGAGCGCATCTCGGCGGCGGTGAAGGAGGAAATCACGCGATGCGACGCGCTGGGATGAAAGCTGACGGTTTGCAGCCCATCTGTGGGTGGCGCGGTTCCGGCAACGATGCGCGGCGGTACATAGACGCCGTCATTCGCGAACGTTGAGATCAATCCGGCCAACTGAATCGCCGAAATGCCAATCTCCTGTCCTATCGAAATCGCGGCAATCGAGACCTTCGACCAGCGGCTCGGGGGCTTGGTCATCCCACGCGTTTCGCCGGGCAGTTCGATGCCGGTCTGCTGCCCGAATCCGAAAGCCCGAATGTATTTGTAGTAACGCTCTTCGCCCAGACGCAGCGCGATCTTGATCGACCCCACATCGCTCGACTCGGCGAGCACGCCCCACACGGGCAGCAATCCGTGCGGCTTCGAGTCGCGGATGCGCATGCCGTTGTAAACGATCGATCCCATCTGGCAGTCGAACACTTCGTTGGGGTTCGTGAGTTTCTCTTCCAGCGCCGCCGAGATCGTCACCAGCTTGAACGTCGATCCGGGCTCATAGACATAACTCACCGCGCGATTGGTCAGAGCGGCAGGCGTGATCTGCTTACGCGAATTCGGATTGAAGGTCGGCCGGTTGGCCAGCGCCAGGATTTCTCCCGTGTGCGGGTTCTCGACAATCACGGTGCCTGAGATGGCCTGTGTGTCGTGAATCGCCTGCTCCAACTCCTTCTCGGCGATGTACTGAATATTTTTGTCGATCGTCAGGACGAGGTTGTCGCCCGGGTCGGGCTGCGTCTCGACATCGGCAAACCATTGCCGCCGCGCATCGACCGAGATGAACATCTTTCCCGGACTCCCGCGCAGTTCGTCGTCGAACTCGTGCTCGATGCCGCTCTGGCCGGAATCCTCCATGCCGACCGAACCCAGCACCTGCGCCGCCAGATCGCGCGCCGGATAAAAGCGCTTCGGCTCCTTCTGGAAGTGAATTCCCTGCAGCTTCAGCGAATTGATGCGCTCGATGGTCTCGTCATTGGCCTTGCGAGCCACCCAGCAAAACGTTTTGTGCGCACGGCAATCCGCAAGCACGACGTTGTAGTCGTCACCCGTAATGCGCGTGATGAGGTTCACAGCAGTGGGAAGATCCTTGACCTCAGTGGGAACGGCAAATGCGGAATCGACCAGAACGGACATGGCCAACTCGTGGCCGGCGCGGTCGTAGATGACTCCACGCTTCGCGGCCAGCGGGATGGCACGTTGCTGCTGATGTCCGGCCTGCTTGACGAACCTGCCGTAACTGAAGATCTGCAGGTATACCAGGCGCCCGCAGATGGCAAAGCACCACAGGAAAAGGACTGCGCCCAGCAGGTAGAGCCGGGGGTTCTTGCCGGGAGTGGAATTGGTCGCCATGGAAAACTCGCCGTTCGTCGTGAGCGCCGTTCGCCGTTAGTCGTTCACTTCGCTCCCTCAGCCTTGTCATCCTGAGCGGAGCATGTCGATAAGCGAAGCGAATCGACATGCGCAGTCGAAGGATCCCTAGCACCGTGCACAGTAGCAGTGGCCTCGAAAGGAGCTTCCACCACGACCTCCGTACTTCGACCTCAGACAAATCCGGCGGCCCACGTACAGACAGGCCGCCGCCGAGATTCCGCCGAGCTGCGCTCGGCCCGTCCGGATCAAAGATCCGGACCCACACAAACCCGGACCCACATAATCTTCTACTGCCCCGGAATCACCGTGATCGGAACAGCGCTCGCCATCACCGGCGTTTGCGCGTCCAACGGCGGAGCGTCCATGCGGATCACTTGTCCCGGCTCCGGCGGTACAAGGCCCATGCGGCGCGCCAGAAGGTCGATCCGCTCCGGATCGCGCAGCGAGGCGTCTTCCAGTCGCAGCGCATGGTTCATCTCTGTCTTATCGCTCAGTTCGCGCTTGGCCGATTCGATCTGGTATCCGTATTCGATCGCCTTGAAGTGCTGCCAGGCATACGTGAAGACGAGCAGAAACAGGAACGCCAGTGCTGTGCCGAACTGCTTCATTTCGCGATTGCGGCGCGGATCTTCCACCTTGACCAGACGGGAATTATCGATCGCCTTGGAGAAGTAGATCTCGGGTGTACCTGTCCAAAACGAACGACGCCCTGCGGCTGGACGTTCTGCCGCAAAATCTGCACTTCGCATTGTCGCCGCTGCTGCCGCCATTATGCCGCCCCCATGAAAACCTGGTCACCGTCTGTCACCGGAATCTGCATCGAGAAAATCGCGTGCAACTCCTGTTGCTCAGCGGCGTGCTGCTGATACACCCTCTGTCCGACGCGCTCCACCGTTGCCATCAAGTCGCTGATCATCGTTCCCGTGTGCATTGTTCCTGTGTACATGTCCCGCTACCTCGGTTTGGATTCCTACCACGGAACCCGGTCCATCCCGCCCCAGCGGATCTTCGTCCGCCTTTCACCTGAATCTTGAAGGCCCGGCACGCCATTACAGCTGTGCCGGGAACTCCGGCAGGTTTTCCGGAGCTAAACTTTTTCCGCCGCCCGCAATTTCGCGCTGCGGGCCCGCGAATTGCGATCGCTTTCTAATTCAGTTGCCGTTACCGGCTTTTTAGTTAGCACCCGAAAGTGCCTGTCCTTTGTCGCGCCCTCGCGGAAGGCATCCTTTACGATGCGGTCTTCCAGCGAGTGAAAACTGATCACCACCACGCGTCCTCCTGGCTT
>PMUM01000241.1 GCA_003166855.1 Acidobacteriaceae bacterium
GACGCCCTCGCGACAGCCGGCGAGACGCCGGCGCTACGTTTTAGGAGGGGTTCCTGAGTACACCGACAACGCAGCCGTCCGCGGGCAGCGACTGGGAAATCCACAGTCATCAGGACAAGGAACTGGTCCAGGGCTTGGGCCTGACCAGCGCCACCATGCTGGTCATGGGGTCGATGATCGGCTCCGGCATCTTTATTGTGTCAGCCGAAATCAGCCGTGAAGTCGATTCGCCGGCGTTGCTGATCGGCGCCTGGGCCGTTGCCGGGTTCATGACGATTGTGGCCGCGCTCAGCTATGGCGAGTTAGCTGCGATGATGCCCCGGGCTGGCGGGCAATACGTGTATCTCCGCGAGGCTCTGGGACCGCTGTGGGGATTCCTCTACGGCTGGACATTGTTCCTGGTCATTCAAACCGGGACCATCGCCGCGGTCGGCGTGGCTTTCGGCAAGTTCTTGGGCGTGTTCGTTCCCTCGATTTCTTCGACAAACTGGCTTCTGCACATCTGGAAGGTCCCGCCGATTCACGTTGGCCCCATGGTGCTGGGCAACATGGACGTCGGCATCAACACGCAGAACATGGTTGCGATTCTGCTGGTGATCTTCCTTTCGGTGGTGAACATCTTCGGAGTGAAAACGGGAGCGGCGATTCAGAACATCTTTACCGCCGCCAAGGTTTCCGCGCTGCTGGGACTGGCGGTGTTCGGGTTCGCGCTCGGACGCAATGCGCAGGCGCTGGCTGCAAATTTCGGCGCAAACTTCTGGCATAACGCGGGATTGAGTGCGCAGCACGCTGTGCAGGTCGGCGTCGGTGGGCCGATTGTGATGGTCGGTACGCTGACGATTCTTGCCGTAGCGCAGGTCGGTTCGCTGTTTTCCGCCGACGCGTGGAATAACGTCACGTTTACTGCCGGGGAAGTGAAGAATCCCAGCCGCAATCTGCCGCTGTCTCTGGCCCTGGGCACGGGCGTGGTCATTGCGCTCTACATCGCCTGCAACTTTATTTATCTGAGCGCGCTGCCGCTGGATGGCGCTGAAGGCGGCGTTACGATTCTGGCCCGCGGAATCAAGCACGCCGCCGAAGATCGCGTCGGTACCGCGGTCATGACGCAGATGTTCGGTGCGGCTGGCGGACTGCTCATGGCGGCGGCGATCATGATTTCAGGCTTTGGGTGCGCGAATGGGCTGATCCTCTCCGGCGCACGCGTGTACTATGCCATGGCCAAAGACGGCCTGTTCTTCCGCAAGGTGGCCAAGTTGCATCCGACGTACAAGACACCGGCGGTTTCGCTGATGGTACAGATGGTGTGGGCTTGTCTGCTCTGCGTCTCGGGCAGCTATGGACAGCTTCTGGACTACATTATTTTTGCCGTGCTGGTGTTCTACATTCTGACGATTGTGGGATTGTTTGTGCTGCGGCGGACGCATCCCGACGCGGTGCGGCCCTATAAGGCCGTTGGTTATCCGATTCTGCCGATCATTTATATTGTGATGGCGTTATTCATCGATGTCGTACTATTGCGCTACAAACCTCAGTTCACGTGGCCGGGGTTGATCGTGGTGCTGCTGGGAATTCCGGTTTACTACGCGTGGTCGAGGGGGTCGCGACGTGGCAACTCAAGTGAGTCCGCCTAAGAGCTAAGGAGAAACCAAACGGATGGCAAATCTGCTGGCAACCAAGCCGCTGAATCTGCTGATGGAAGAAGCCCGGGAGACGGGCGAGCACAGCCTGAAACGCACATTGGGAGTCTTTCAGCTCACCGCGCTGGGCGTGGGCGCGATCATCGGCGCTGGAATTTTTGTCATGGTGGGACTGGGCGCGCAGTATGCCGGTCCGGGGCTGTCTTTGTCGTTTGTCTTGTCGGGGCTGGGATGCGCGTTTGCCGGTTTGTGTTACGCCGAGTTCGCGGCCATGATTCCCCTGGCCGGCAGCGCTTACACTTACGCCTATGCCACGCTGGGTGAGTTGCTAGCGTGGATCATCGGATGGGATCTGACGCTCGAGTACGCCATGGGTGCAAGTACGGTGTCGTCGGGTTGGTCGAACCACTTCATCGAACTGCTGAATATTTTTCACATCAAGATGCCGCTGTGGCTGGCCTACGATCACTGGACCGCGCTGAAGACCGCCGAAAATATTGTGGCGCGGCAGATTGCGCAGTCCTCGGACGCGTCCCTGGTGCCGGGCACGCAGGCGTTTATGGACAAAGTGAGCGCGATCATCGCCGCTCAGTCTCCAGAATTGTTGCAGCGGGCGCACAATCTGTTGGGTGCGCCGCACCTGTTTGGAACGGAAATCGGGTTGAACCTTCCCGCATTCTTGATCGCGCTGGTGATTACGGCGATTCTGGTGGTGGGCATCAAAGAGAGTGCGCGGTTCAACGCCACCATCGTCGTCATTAAGGTATCGGTGGTACTGTTCGTCATCGCTCTGGGCTCGCACTATGTCAATCGCGCGAACTGGGGCACGGACTGGCACACGTATGCTCCCCACGGTTTGGGAGGGATCTGGCAGGGCGCAGCCTACATATTCTTCGCCTACATTGGTTTCGATGCCGTTTCGACCACGGCGCAGGAAGCCAAGAATCCGCAGCGCGACTTGCCCATCGGGATGATTGCTTCTCTCGCGATCTGTACGGTCTTGTACATTGCCGTGGCCGGCGTGCTCACCGGGATGGTGCACTGGCAGCAGATCAACATTGAAGCGCCCGTCGCCGTTGCTTTTTTGGACCGGGGTCTAACCACGGCGGCGAACATCATTACACTGGGTGCGCTGGCCGGACTGACCAGCGTGATGCTGGTGATGCTGTTGGGGCAGACGCGCGTTCTGTACTCGATGGCCAATGATGGCCTGCTGCCGAAGAAATTCTTCGCCGCCGTCCATCCTAAATTCCGTACCCCTTGGAAGAATACGATTCTCGTTGGCTTCCTAGCGGCGATCGTGGGAAGCCTCACACCCATCGACGACATCGGAAAGATGGTGAACATCGGGACGCTGCTGGCGTTTGTGATCGTGTCGCTTTCGGTGATGGTCTTGCGGCGCACCAATCCCAACCAGCCGCGGCCCTTCCGCACTCCGTGGGTGCCGCTGATTCCAATCCTGGGCGTGATCTCCAACGGTTACATGATGTACAAGCTGGGCTGGGTGAACTGGGCGCGGCTGTTCATCTGGCTGGCAATCGGACTGGTCGTGTACTTCAGCTACGGACAGAAGCACAGCCGGGTGCAGGCGCTGGCTGCCGGGCGTACGCCGGAACCCAGATGAGTCTCGAATGATGGAAGTGTTTCAAGGGCCCTCCGCACAGCGCGGAGGGCCTTTTTGTTTTATAGTCGTGGGTCGGTAGGGAGCCATTGAAATTCCTGTGAAAGCCTTCCGCAATCTTCGAACCATCGGCGCGCTCCTGCTGTTCGTCATGGCGGCGGGCACGGCCGGCTATCATTACATCGAGGGCTGGCCCTGGTTCGATGGCTTCTACATGGTGGTGACCACGCTGACCACCATCGGCTACCAGGAGGTGCATCCGCTCTCGCAGGCGGGGCGCGTCTTCAACGTTTTCGTGATTCTGTCAGGCGTGTCGCTGTTGGCGTTGGGCGTGGGAGCACTGAGCCAGGCTTTGCTAGAATTCGAGCTGCAAAGCTTCTTCGGAAGGCGGCGCATGGAGCGCGAAATCGGCCGGCTCGACGGGCATTACATCATCTGCGGCATGGGGCGGGTGGGACGCAGCGTGGCGCGGGAATTGGCGCGCAAGCCGGTGCCGTTCGTCATGCTGGAGAACAATGAAAGCAAGCGCCAGCGCTTTGCATCAGAAAACTGGCTAGTCATTGCCGGAGATGCCACGCAGGAGCAGATGCTGCGCCAGGCGCAGATCGAGCGGGCCCGCGGGCTGATCGCCGCCACCACCACCGACGCCACCAATCTATACATCGTGCTCACCGCGCGCGGGTTGAATCCGCACTTGAAGATCATTGCGCGGGCCAGCGAAGATGCCGCGGAAAAACACCTTCTCACTGCTGGCGCCGATGCCGTGGTTTCTCCATATTCGTTCGCCGGACAACGCATCGCGCAGTCTCTTCTGCGTCCGCATGTGGTCAGCTTTCTCGACACTGCGACCACGCACCTCGGGATGGATCTGGAGATCGGCGAGATTCACATCACGTCCACGTCGGCCTTTGCGGGCAAAACGATTGAGAGTTCCCGCATCCGGCAGGAGCGCGGAGTGATTGTCCTCGCCATTAAGCGGCGCGAAGGCATGCGCTTCAATCCCGCGCCCGATGAACGAATCGAAGCGGATGATTTCTTGATTGCCATGGGCGAACCAGCGCAGTTGAGGCAGCTGGAACTCACCGCTTCCTCTTCGTCATGAGGAGCAGACTCGAATGAAGATCGTCACTGCAGCGGAAATGCGCGCCATCGACCGCGCCACCAGCGAACGCTTCGGCGTGCCGTCTTTGACGCTGATGGAAAACGCCGGGTCTGCGGTGGCGGAATATGTTCTCGCGCACCACCCCGATGCCCAGAAGATTCTGGTCTTCTGCGGCAAGGGCAACAACGGCGGCGACGGATTCGTGGCCGCTCGCAAGTTGCAGGAGGCAGGGAAGTCGGTGCAGGTCATCCTGCTGGCCGATCGGGTGGATCTGCATGGCGACGCGGCCGCCATGTTCGTGCTGCTGCCGGAGCCACCCATCGTAGTCCACTCCAGCGAAGATTTGAAAGACAAGCGCGTGCAGCTCGCGCTGGCTGCGGATTTGTATCTCGATGCGATTCTTGGGACGGGATTCAAGCCGCCGGTCACTGGACTGTATGCCGACGCCATCGCCCTGCTGAATGCGAGTAAGGCACCGGTGATTGCAGTCGACATTCCTTCTGGGGCGGATGCGGATGCGATGAGCCCGCAGAAGGGGATCATCGCGCGAGCCGACGCCATCGTAACCTTTACCGCGGCACGTCCCGCGCACGTGTTCGGTGCGCTGACGGCAGGTCCGACTTACATCGCGGATATCGGTTCGCCGCCAGAGGCGATTGTTTCCTCCATGCAGCTCAATGTGATTACGGCCCGCGACTTTGCACGGATGATCGGTCCACGTCCGGCAGAGTCGAACAAAGGCAACTACGGGCACGTGCTCGTCATTGGAGGCTCGGTTGGCAAGGCCGGGTCGGTGGCGATGGCAGGCATGTCTGCGCTGCGCGCCGGAGCCGGGCTGGCAACCGTTGCCACACCGAAATCTGTGCTGCCCACGGTTGCTGGATTTCATCCGGAGTTGATGACCGAGCCTCTGCGAGAAACACGCGAGGGCACCCTCTCAGCCGGCGCGGGAGCGCGGCTGGATGTGCTGGTGAAGGGAAAGAGCGTGCTCGCGATCGGGCCAGGGATCTCGCGAAACGCGGAGACCTCTGAGTTCGTGCGAACTCTGGTCGCCGGAGCCGAGATTCCCGCCGTCCTCGACGCTGACGGGCTGAATGCATTTGAGGGCGTGACAGACGAGTTGAGTGGCAAGGGACGCGTGCTGGTGATCACTCCTCATCCAGGGGAGATGGCGCGGCTGGCGGGGTGTTTGACCGCTGACGTCCAGAAAGATCGCCTCGGCGTTGCGCGGAAGTTTGCCCGCGAGCACGAACTGATCGTCGTCCTGAAGGGGAATCGGACGCTGGTTGTTCAGCCCGATGGCGAGGCGTGGGTCAACACCACGGGGAATCCCGGAATGTCCACCGGAGGAACAGGCGACATCCTTACCGGCATGATCGCGGCAATGATCGCGCAACATCCGAAAGATGTCACGATGGCCGTTTGTGCTGCGGTGCATTTGCATGGGCTTGCGGGGGACGTGATGCGCGAGATCGTGGGGGAACATTCGATGGTTGCGACCGATTTGCTACGAGGCCTGCCGGATGCGTTTGACCGTGCGCAGAGAACGGCCGCAGCGAAGTTCGCGGGTTTGGACGGGTAAAGATGATTAGGAGGTGAGTTGTGCCGTCCCTACGGGACTCGCCTGCCTTCTTGCTGGCTTTCCCGGCACTCACCGTGCCGGGCTATCACATGCCGCCGCTTCGCGGCTGGAGTCTCATTTGGCTTTCGCTCCATCGCTCCCTCGGGAATCAATCGGTCACGACAGCCCCTTTTTCATCCTTACAAAGTCTATCTCGTCGCCGCCAGCGCGATCGTTTTTCCTAAGACTGCCGAACGCCGCGCTGCGTCGAGGATTTCCGTCACCGTCACATTCGTTTCCAGGGATGATAGGGTGTCCGGCTTGACTCCGTCGAGGATGACAGCTCGCAGATACGACAGCTCATTGTCGTACGGCGCCGGCACGGGCTTGGCTGCGAGTTGTTCTTCGTGGCTGTTGTCTCCGCCACGGCGCACGCGAATGTCGTTACCCTGAACGGTAATCGCGTATCCGGTCTGGCCGTAGACCTCCATGTCTTTGCGGCCGAAGGGCCAATTCCAAGAAGCCTGCACAATAGCCTGCGCTTTCGGATACGTCAGGATGATCGTCGCTTCGTCATCTACTTTCGAATAGATTTCCGGCTTGATTTGCTGCGTAACGGCGGTGACAGTCTGCGGGCGTTGGCCGTTCATCAGCCACGTCATCAGGTCAGCGCCGTAGCAACCGAAGTCGAACAGCGCGCCTCCGCCGTTCAGCTTAGGATCGGTGAGCCAGGCCAGAAACTCCGGTTCCACGCCGATTTCCTTCGGTCCGTTGTGGCCGTCGTGAATCACCACCTTGCGGACGTCACCCAACGCTCCTTTATGCACAAGGTCGAAGGCAGCGTGATTGCTGCGGTACCAGGATGTTTCGTAATTAACCAAGACTTGAATTTTGCCCGCGTGCGCGGCCTTCTCGATAGCCAGTGCGTCTTCGAGGCTGACTGCGAGCGGCTTCTCCATCATGACGTGAACGCCGTGGCGGGCGCAGATCTCCACGACTCGCCGGTGGTCGTATGTGTTCGTGTATACCAATACGGCCTGTGGATGCGCTTTCTGCAGCATCTCTTCGAGATCAGTAAACAGCAGCGAGGGGTCAAAGCCATAACGAGTCGCGGCTTGCGAGAGAAGGTGCGCGTCGGGTTCGGCGACTCCCACGATCTGAATCTCGGGGCTGCGCAGAGATGCGCCGAGGAAGCCGTGCACGTGTCCGTGAACCAGGCCAACGATGCCGATTCGAAGCGGCGGATGTGCGGTCGAGGCCTGGCCGAAAGACAGTGTGACGGCCAACATTGAGAGCAATGCCAAACACGAAATTCGGACCATGATGCTCCTCTCGGAGTTCAGTCAGACATAGTAAATCGGCCAGTCTTTACAAGGCTTAAAATCGGCGGTCTCAGGCTCGAACGCTGTCCTGTAGGACATGTATCAATTAGTAAACACTGGCTAACTCCTTCATACGACAGGGCTACAAGGCCCGCAATTGCGGCTTCCAGAGCGGAATCCGGACGAGGGGCTTCAGTAATCTATTATGCAACAGAGGCTGGTGCGATAGTGCAAACAGCCTATGACTCACTTCCCCCAACCGCATCCCTCGCGGCGCGCGGCCCGAGTCCAGCTAGGAGATTCGGTCCTGGCTGCGATCCGCTTAGAAGACGGCCGCCGCACTAAAGCTAAACTCCAATCCATTTCCATTACCGGCGGCTTGCTGCAATTGGCGCAATCATTAGCCCAGGGCGACTTTGTCGAGGTCGCCTTTCAGACGCAAGCCGGGCCGGTGCATGGAATGGCCGAAGTCCTCAGTCCCACGCAGAAGATGGCTGAGGGCGTGCTGCAGCCGTTCCGCTTTGTGGCGCTTGAGGACGACGACCATCGCCGCCTGCGTACCTCGCTCGATCACGTCGTGGATCGGAAACTGCTCGGCATGAAGGTCAACGCGTTTTCCACATATTGAGGCAAAACATGTGGAGACAGCCGCCTCGGCTGTCTAACGAGCGCAGCGAGCCCTCAGTGGCTAAGCCCCCGGCATTTGTTGTGCGTTGACGCCGCCCTGAAGAGCCACTCTTCCACATATACTGATCGGGTGACGAACCTAGCCAGAACCAGCGGGGTGCTGCGAGAGACCTCGACGCAATCGGCCGAGGAAACGATCGCCTTCGGGCGTACGCTGGCCGAGTTCCTCACGCCGCCCAAGCTGGTGCTGCTGCGCGGCGATCTCGGCGCAGGCAAGACCACGCTGGTGAAAGGAATCGCGGCTGCCTTCGAAGCAGCTGCCGAGGAAGACGTCACCAGCCCCACCTTCACTCTGGTGCACGAGTATCGCGGCCCGCGAGCCAGTCTCTACCACATCGATCTCTACCGCATCGACACGCCGCGCGAATTGGAAACGCTGGGACTGGATGACCTGCGTTCGGAGAATAGCATTCTGTTGATTGAGTGGGGAGAGAAGTTTCCGCGGTTGGTGCGGGAGCGGGACGTGGAGATTGCTTTGGAGCGGGAAAGCGAGTACGGGCGGCGGATCAAAATTAGCAGCTAATGCTTGCTTAGAGCGGTGACGGACGGAGCCAGAATCGACCGTCCGCACACAACGGGAGCGCTCCACTCCCGAACCATCGAGAACAGGATCGCGGCCGCGAACAGGGCGAAGGTGAGACGTCGCTTTCGCATACCTTAGATTATTAATTATTCCAAGACTGCTGGCTAGCGGGCCAGTCGAGCTTCGCTCGACCGGACAGCCGAGGGCGGCTGTCCCCACATGATTCAAGAACGTCCTGTCAGAATCCCATGATGTTGTAACCGCAGTCCACGTAAATTACTTCGCCGGTGATCCCGCTACTGGCGTCCGAGGCAAGGAAGACTCCGGTGGATCCCACTTCTGCGACTTCGACATTGCGGCCCAGAGGAGCGCGTTCGGCATGGCTCTTCAGCATGTCTCCCAGGCCGGAGATGCCGCGAGCAGCCAGCGTTTTGATCGGTCCGGCAGAGATGGCGTTGACCCGAATCTTTCTCTTCCCCAGATCGCTCGACAGATAGCGCACCGTACATTCCAGCGCCGCCTTGGCTACGGCCATAACATTGTAGTGAGGGACAACTTTTTCAGCGCCGTAATAAGTCATGGTGATGATGGAACCGCCGTCCTCCATGAGAGGGGCGGCAGCTCGCGAGACAGCGATCAGCGAATACACGCTTACATCGTGGGCGACGCGGAAGCCTTCGCGCGTTGTATTAACGAAGTCGCCCTTCAATTCTTCTGCGGGAGCGTAGGCCACCGAATGCACCAGCGCGTGCAGCTTGCCGTGGCGATCTTTGAGCGTGGCAAAGAGGCGATCGATGTCCTCATCTTTCGACACGTCGCACATGTAAGCTTCCGCTCCGGGCAGCGACAGGATGAGATCCTTCGCTTCCAGTTCCATACGTTCGTTCTGGTAGGTGATGGCCAGCTTCATGCCGGCGGCGTGCAATCCCTGGGCGATGGACCACGCGATCGAGCGCTTGTTGGCGACTCCGAAGACGACAGCGTTACGGCCCTTCAGGTCTGTGGACATGAGTGCTCCTTACGAATGGGAAAGAATAACAGCCGGAGGGCGTGGTTGACCACGAAGACGGACTCGCATTTCCTATTGCACAGTCCTCGGAAGTCAAAATCCCCACCCTCTTTTCGCAGAAAACGCGAAAAGAAGGATGGGGCACCCGAACGATGCTTACTTCGCTGCGGCTTCTTCTGCGACCGGCGCTCCCACTGGCCAGCTCGCGGCAACGAACGACAGGCCGTACACGCAGGCCAGGATCGCGAACGCGGCCACCAGGCTGACTTTGTGCGCGACCACGCCCACCCCGACGGCCAGGACCAGTTGCAGGAACGTCCCCGCGAAGTAGAAGGCATTCTGCACCCGGCCCATCAAATGTTTCGGCACCATCTCCATCAAACTCGTATTCATCGCTATGCCGCCGACGCCGCGCGCCGAACCCATCAGGAAATAAATTGAGATGGCGACGAAAAGAAACGGTGCGATGGGAGCACAGACGACACAGACCGACAGCAGTGCCATAGAGAACGCAATGGCGCGGCGGCCGCCCAACCAGGAAATCGCCTGCGGAGCGTACAGCGCGCTAACGAATGCTCCGGTACCCCATCCGGCATTGAGCCAGCCGTAGCCCTTGGCTCCCGCGTGAAAGATGCGATCGCTCAGCGAGGGCGTGACCACGACTCCGGTGATCATGGCGCCCAAAAAAAAAGCCCAGCTGACGCCGAGCATCACCACGGCCCGATGATCACGGAGGAAGTGCAGGCCTTCACGCATCTCGCGCCAGAAGCGCTCAAATTGGCTTTCCGCGGCCAGAATATCAGCCTTCAATTCCTGCGGACTCAGCACGACGTGGCGCCCCTTGCGCACCGCGAAGTAGCAAAGAAACGAGACCACATAGGTCGAAACGTCGATCGTGAGCACGCCCCCCAGGCCGATGTGGTCGTACATGAAGCCGACGACCGCGCCGGCGATAAGCCATCCGCCCTGCACGCCCGCCAGCAGGAAGGTATTGGATTCCACGAACTGGCCCTCGGGCGTCAGTTCCTGGATCAGCGCCGTGATCGTCGGCCAGAACATCCAGAAGCCGGCGGCGACCAGCGTGTTCATCAGGTAGAGTTGCCAGACTTGCACGTGATGCCGGTAGGCCAGAACGGCCACGACTGCAATGACGACGCCGCGTACCGCGTCCAGCCACATCACCAGACGACGCCGGTCCTCGCGGTCAATAATGACGCCGGTGAAGGGAAGCATCAGCATGGCGGGGACCGTTTGCAGAACGGCGAAGGTCCCGAGCGCCATTTCGGAGTGCGTGGCCTGCAGAATGTACCAGGCGACGGCGGCCGAGTTCATCCCGCTGCCCAACATGGAAATCACGTTGGCGGCGAAGACGAAACGCAACGGACGCTGGCCAAGGATGGCACGCATCGTTCTACTGTAGCGAGGGAAAGTGAGATGCGCAAAAAAACGCGAACCACTAAGGGCACGGAGTATCACGAAGGAACCCCAAAACCTATTGAGGTTTCCTTCGTGAACCTTCGTGTCCTTAGTGGTTGAGGCCTTTGTTCTTCAGAGCCCGAAGTGATCTCGGCCCTTGCGCACCGCCGCGTTCGGCGCTAGGATTCGCCTGCTGCTCGAAGTTGCGGTCCTAATTCTCGCGAACACCGGAGGCGGGCTATGAGACGCTGCAGCGGTTCGACACTGCTGGTTTTTGTTTTCCTATCTTTCGCGGTTCTTCTTCCTCACGCAAGCGCCCAGGCCGACCACATCACGATTGGCGCCGGCACCGATGAGGATCATGCGCTGCAAGCCATCACCAGCGAGCAAGACCCGCAAAAAAAGACGGCCATGTATGAAGAGTTCGTGCAGAAGTTCTCGTCGAACCCCGCGGCCGTAGCTTATGGCGACTGGCAACTCTCTCAGGCCTACCAGGCGACGGGCGACTTGCCGAAAGCGCTCGACTACGGCGACAAGGCACTGGCGGCATCTCCCCGTAACCTCGATATTCTGGTGTCCGAGGCCGGCATCGCGCAGCAGGCCAAGAACAACCTCAAGCTAATGGACTACGCGGCAAAAGGAGGCGAGGTTTGTGCCGCCGTCGCCAAGCAGACCAAACCGGAGGGAATGAGCGACGAGGATTTTGCCAGCAAGGTGAAAGAAGAAAAGGAGTCTGTGCAGAACAGCTGCGATTTCCTGGAGAGCTCCGGGTTGAACGCGATTGCCAGTGAAACGGACCCAAAGAATCGCATGGCGGAAATCGAAAAATTCTCCGCTGCGTTTCCCGATTCGAAGTATCAGGACCAGGTATCGAACTACGCCATGTACACGCTCGGTCCAGACCAGTTGAACGATAAAGCGCGCCTGGTTTCGTTCGGAGAAAAGACGTTGGCGTCGAATCCCAACTCGCTGGCGGCCCTACTCCTGTTGGCGAATTATTACGGAGACGATACCAAGCCGGGCAGCGCGGCCAAGGCGATCACCTATTCTCAAAAGGCCATCGAGGTCGCGAAACCGGATGCTCCCGACGCCGACAAGTCGCGGAAGATTGCAGCGGGAGTAGCCCACAACACGATTGGATGGGCTTACCTGAAGCAGGAAAAAACCGGTCCCGCCATTACCGAACTCAAGACGGCGTCGGTGCTTCTCAAGGGGCAGGATGAGCAGCAGTATGCGCGGGCCCTTTACGGTCTGGGGTTCGCATACGCGAAGTTGAACAAGCTGACCGAGGCGCGCGAAGTGCTGACCGATGTGGCCAAGATCCAGGGACCCTTCCAGGCGATGTCACAGGATTTGCTGACGAAGGTAAACACCGCCCGGGCTAAAGGGAAATAGCTGCAAGAAGCTCTTAACCACAGAGGACACAGAGTTCACAGAGGAATCTCTGAGTCCTCCGTGTCCTCTGTGGTTTAACTCGCACTTACTTTTCCGGTTTGACCAGTTCTTCGGAAAGCACCTGGGCCTTCCACGCCAGAGTGCGGGCGCGCTCGAGGTCCCCGGAGTCGATGGCGGCCTTTGACTGGCCCATGAACTGCCGGATTTGATTCACCATATCCTGCTGGTTCGAACTGAGTTGGTGGCCAGCGATCTTCTTGAGGTTGGCGTCGGCTGATCCGAGGATTTGATTGGCTGCGTCCCGCTGGTGTGCCGTCTGGTCTGCGGGGCCTCCCGCCAATTGAATGCTGGGTTCTGAAGTCCCGCCCTGTCGCACCACCACCTTCGAAGGAGTACAGGGGCCCGGCGTTTTGGACGCTGGAGTGGTTCCGGGAGTAGGCGGATCTGCCAGTGCCGGGTTCGAGCTGGCTGCACCCTGACCCGCCGCAGGCGCGCTGTCACAGGGTGGAAGCACTCTCTTCTTGTGGTGTGACCGCTGGGTGGTGGGATGAGTCTGCCCGGATGGCGTCTTCGTGCTCTTGGCCGGAGCTGGCGGTACTTCGGTAGGAGCCGGAGGATTCTGCGCTGCTGGTGCCGTTGCTTGATCTTGCTTCGCCGCAGCCTCCGGTGGTGAAGTCGCGGGTGCTGACTGGGGTGCGTCCTGACGACTGGCCGCAGGCACCGCCGAAGGCGTGCACATCGACCCGACGAGAAGGATTACGGCCAGAGTCATTCCCAGATCCTTGGTCCAATGCTGAAGCACCCTGATTCTACCCCTTAGAACGCGCAGCTCGGCGAGAGGTGTGTCGATTCTTCTCTGCTGACGCTGCGACGCATCAGTCGCCCCGGTGAGCCGTCGCGGCGTCTTCCGCGTACCGGGGACCGGACTCCGCTTCCGCTCCAATTGCTGGAATGTGGAAGCGGAAAACCGTGCCTTGCCCGTCGACCGATTCAAAGTCCACCGATCCATAGTGCCATTGTAAAACCTGGTAGGTCTGCGCCAGGCCAATGCCGCTGCCGTCTTTCTTCGTTGTGAAATAGAGTTCAAAAACCTTGTCGTGCATGTCTTTCGGGATTCCACCACCCTGGTCTCGTACCTCGGCGACCACGGCATTGTTTTCACGCCGGGCCGAGATGGTGAGCAGCCCGCCCTGGGGCATCGCTTGTACTCCGTTGATCACGACATTCAGGAAGGCCTGCTTCATCAGATCCACGTCGACCTTGATGGGCAGCGCCTGCTCTGGCATGTGACGTTCTATGGTGACGCCGTGCTGCTCTGCATCTGGAGCGGCGAGTTGGGCTACATCTTCCATCAGGCGGCGCAAGTCGACTTCCTCGAGATGAAGATCGCGCGGCCGCGTGAAATCCACCAGGGTCTGCACGACGCGATCGAGGCGGCGGATTTCGCTGTCAATAATATCCATGTGACGGCGCGTATCAGGCTCCTGCTCCACCAGCTTATTGCGCAGCAGTTGCAGGTGGAGAACGATCGCATTGATGGGATTCTTCACTTCGTGAGCCACGCCGCGGGTAAGGCGTCCGCTGGCCGAAAGACGGCGGGACATCTCAATTTCGTCGCCAATGCGGCGCACCGATTCGGGGTCGCGCATGATCAGCAGCGCGCCGATCTGTGAATTCTTTTCCTGCACGAAGTCGAGCGAAACCTGGACGCGCTTTCCGCCCGCCGCGTCCAACTCCCGCTGTGACAAAGGACGGCGGCGCTCGAAGGCATCGAGCAGGGCCGCACCGAGAACAGAATCGCGGTCAAATACTTCCTGAACGGTACGTCCTAGAAGTTCCGCGCGGGGACGGCCAAGAAAACCTTCCACAGGAGCGCTGACCAGCACCACGCGCGAGTCGCGAGCAAAAAGCATCAGGCCATCCTGCAGCTTGGACATCAGCTGGTCTACGTTGTCTTTCAAGGCCGAGAAGATTTCCCGGCTGTCGCGAATCTGGCGGCCTAGGTTGGCGATTTTCAGAGAGACGAGGCCGTATTCATCGTGATTGGACTCGTCGCCGGAGAGTGCGTCGGCGTTCCCTGCGCTTACGCTGTCGAGATTGAGGCTGAGCTTTTTCAGTGGGCCCAACGCCAGGTTGGAGATGCCTGCCGCCAGAAACAAAGATCCAAAGATCAACGCGATCGAGATATAGACGGCCTTCATCAGGCGCGCCTCAACTTCGCTCTTCAGAAAGGCGGTCTGCACGCCGATGCGGATCGTACCGAAAGGCTCGCCATTCAACTCCATGGGATAAGTCACGTCATAGACAGCGGCCGGACTGAAAACCAGGCGAATTTGTTGGCGGAAGCGGGCGCCGACAACTTTCTGAAACTCCGGACGCGGAGCGATCACCTTGCCCACCAGTCCGGCGTTGGTGTGCAACAAGGCCTTGCTGTTGATATCCACGATCGTCACGTCGTAGATGAATCTCCAGTCCCCCGGATCGGACTGGAGCAGGTTGTTCAGGGCAACGTCGGTCTGCAGATAATCGGTTAGCGCGCGCCGCACGGCGGCCGGATTGTTGGTGTCGATGGACGTGCTTCCAAAGTCCGGTACGGCGTTGTATACGGCATACGCCAATTGCCGAGTCAGGCTGCTTGCGGTGTCGTTCGCGTTAGTAATCCGCACGCGAAGAATCTGAGAGACGTAGAGGTAGGAAAACGCGGTCACCATCGCCGTCACCATAAGAGTGATGACCAGCACGATGATGGTCTTTCGTCGCAGCATGATGGGAAAAGAAAGTGGCTCGCTCAACCACCGTGCGAGACGGGCTAGCTACTGGGAACTTCCTCCTTGCCGGGGACGGCCTCCGCGCTGGCGGCGCCGTATTCCTTGAGTTTGTTATGCAGCGTCTTCAGGCTGATGCCGAGGATTTCCGCGGCTCGCGTCTTGTTATTGCTGGTCGCCTCCAGCGTCTTCAGGATAAGCATCTTCTCGGCTTCTTCCACGGTCGTGCCGACACCCAGACGAACCGCATCGGGATCGTTGGCCGCGGTGCGCAGCGGAGCCTGTCCGAACCCAGGTGGCAAGTGCTTGGTCTCGACCACACCGGCGTCGCAGACGATGACAGCCCGCTCGAGAGTGTTGCGCAATTCCCGCACGTTGCCGGGCCATGAATACTGCATGAGGAGTTGCAGGGCGGAAGCCTCGAAACCCTGGATCGGCCGACGGTAGCGCGATGCGTAACGCGTGAGAAAGTGAACGGAGAGAGCGGGAATATCTTCTCGTCGCTCGCGCAATGCCGGCACATGGATCTCGACCGTATTCAGGCGGAACAGCAAATCCTCTCGAAACTGGCCAGAGGTGCAGGCTGCGCGGAGATCGGTGTTGGTGGCGGAGACGACGCGGACATCGACGCGCAGTGACCGGGATGAGCCGACCCGCTCGATCTCGCCCGCCTCCAGCACGCGCAACAATTTGGCTTGCTGGCGAAGAGGGACGTTGCCAATCTCGTCGAGGAAAATGGTGCCTCCATCAGCGAGCTCAAAGCGTCCGATGCGATCGAAACGCGCGTCAGTAAATGCGCCCTTCACATGCCCGAAAAGTTCACTTTCGAATAGCGCCTCGGGAACGGCTCCGGTGTTCACCGAGACCATGAGGCGAGACGCACGCCGAGAGACCGCGTGCAGAGTGCGAGCGACCACTTCTTTTCCCGTCCCATGTTCGCCTGTAATTAGGACGTTCGCATCCGACGGCCCCACGCGCGTGATGGCCTCAAGCACGGCCTGCATCTGTGGGGCTGTGGCAATGAACTCGGGCCGCCCCTCAGCCTGGAGCAGGCGATTCTCAGCGGCGAGCCGTTCCGCGCGCTGCAGCGCTCGGCGGAGGTCGACCTGGGTCCGCAGAATCGTGAGCAACCGCTCGTTCTCCCATGGCTTCTGAATGAAGTCGCGGGCTCCTCGACGCATGGCCTCCACGGCCAGTTCAATGTTGGCCCAAGCTGTCATTACGATTACGGGAATAGAGTTGTCGAGAGCCACGATTTCCGAAAGTAGGTCGAGTCCTTCTTGTCCGGACGTGGTATCCCGCGTGTAGTTCAAGTCGATGAGCAGGGCATCATAGGACTCAGTGGCCAGTGCCGCACGAACCATCGCCGGCGACTTCGCCGTTTCTACTTCGTATCCCTGCGGGCGCAGCAAAAGATCGAGAGCTTCGAGAACATGCTGCTGGTCGTCGGCTGCGAGTAGTCGTGGCCGGTCGGAACTGCCTTTCGCCGCGGTGACGGCAGATTGGCCTCCGGTTTTGATAGACGTTTGCATGGCTTGCTACGGGATCGCGGCGCTGATCGTATCACTAACGGTACCGGTCACCGCGTTTTGAAGCTGAATTCCATTATGTTCCAAAGTTGCTCCGGTTGAGCGGTCGAGTTCAACTCTTGCCTTTTCAAAGACGGTCATCGCCGTGACTAAGTCCAGTTCCGCCAATGCGAGGTCTCGCTGGGCCGCGAGGGTTTGATAGCTCGACCCCGAACCCAGATCCTGTTCCTTCTTGGTGATGTCGAATGTGCGCTGAGCGAGGTCGCGAGCTTTCCGGGCGGCCACAACTCGGGCGCCCGTCTGCTCCACGGCGTATTGTGCATTGCGGACCTCAATGCGTACCTGCTTCTTCAGTTGCTCCAGTCGAAGTTCTGACTGCCGGTATTCGAGTTCGGAACGGTACTGATCGGCCTTTGCAACGCGATTCCGCAAAGGAATGTTCAGATTCAGTCCGACATAGTAGTCAGGGGAGGAATTATTGAACGTGTTGAGTAGTGCTCCCCCGAAGTCGCCCGGTACATTTGCATTGCAGCCTTCGCTGCACATGGGATTCAGCGGTCCTGCCAACCCCGCGCCCGAATAGAAACCCACCAACGAGAGCGATGGCAATAAAGCATTGCGTGCTGCGCGACGGCTGATCTGGCGGTTCACCAGATCAACATCAGACTCTGCAAGCTCCGGCCGGCCGTGAAGCGCTACTGTAATTAGATCCTGGATCGACTCGCTCGCTTGAGGCTGCACGGCCTGCATGCGGTCGGTGGGGATTACCGGCATTGCTTCAAGAATGGGATCATCCAGACTCTTTGTAATGGCATTTTTCATCAGCGTCTCCTGGAGTTGGAGACTGGTGCGAGCGACGGTCAAATCCTGATCGCGCTTCGAAACTTCCGCTTCGGCACGCAGAACGTCCATTTCCGGGATGCTTTCGAGTTGCAACTGCTTCCGGGCATTCTCCAGCGTTTGCTGGGCAAAGTCTGAAGATTGCTCGTTCACTTGCGTCTGTTCGTAGGCGCTGACAAGATCCCAGTACATATTCTCGATCTG
>PMUM01000374.1 GCA_003166855.1 Acidobacteriaceae bacterium
CAAGACCACGACGATCGGCAAGCTGTCGCAGGTGTTTCGCTCGCAGGGAAAGAATGTGCTGCTGTGCGCGGCGGACACGTTTCGCGCGGCGGCGATCGATCAACTGGAAATCTGGGGATCGCGCACGGGCACGGAAGTGATCAAGACCAAGCCGGGAGGGGATCCTTCGGCCGTGTTGTTTGACGCGTTGCAGGCTGCGGTGGCGCGCAAGATGGATTATGTTGTCGTCGATACTGCGGGGAGGCTGCACACCAAGACCAGCTTGATGTTGGAACTCGACAAGATGCGACGGACAGCGCAGCGGATTATTCCAGGGGCTCCGCACGAGACGTTGCTGGTGATGGACGCGACTACCGGGCAGAATGGGTTGCAGCAGGCGCGCATGTTTACGGAGTCGGCGGGGGTGACGGGGATCGTCCTGACCAAGCTGGATGGGACAGCGAAGGGCGGCGTGGTGGTAGCGATTTCGCGTGAGCTCGGGCTGCCAGTGCGGTATGTGGGAGTGGGCGAGAAGGTTGGCGATTTGCTGCCGTTTGATCCGAAGGAATTTGTGGATTCGCTGTTTGAGTAGGAGGACGCATGGCGGAGGAGCAGAAACGTTCGCGATTCAGAATGGTTGTTGATTTCGTGAAGCGGCTGCTGGGCAAGAAACCCACTCAACCGGGAGACCCGTATGCGTATGTGATGGCTCCGGTGCGGCGGGGGCCGAAGGGACGGAGTGGGGCGGCGGTGGCGGAGATTGAGGATGATTCGTATCGGAGTTTCGCTCCGCGACGGTGAGGTGCTGCACGGCGCGCGGGCGGGACGCCCCCGCGACAGCCGGCGAGACGCCGGCGCTACTTTTTGATCTCTTCCTGAATGTCTGCTCATTCTTCTGACGAACAGCTTTTGCATCGTGCGCTCGAACTTGCGCGCGCGGGAATCGGGCTGGCTTCGCCGAATCCTTATGTGGGGGCGGTGATTGCTGACGCTGCCGGCGACGTGGTGGGCAGCGGGACTTACACCTACGCGGGCGTGAAGCATGCTGAGGTGCTGGCGCTGGAGGCCGCCGGAAAGAAAGCGCGCGGCGGAATTCTTTACATCAATCTGGAGCCGCATGCGCATCAGGGGCGGACGTCGCCTTGTACGGATGCATTGATTGCCGCGGGAATTCATCGCGTGGTCGCGTCGATGGCGGACCCCAATCCGAAGGTGAGCGGGGTTGGATTTGAGAAGCTGCGCGCGGCGGGCGTGCATGTGGAAGTGGGGCGACTGGAAGAGCAGGCCCGGCGGCTGAATGAGGGATTCGCGCGCTACATCCGGCACGGGACGCCGCTGGTGACGCTGAAAGCCGCAATGACGCTGGATGGGAAGATCGCTCCTCCGCCGGCGGATCCGCTGGAACGACGTGACGGCACGCCTGCGGGCGGATGGGTGACGAGCGAAGTCGCGCGGGCACATGTGCAGGAGCTGCGGCATGCGAACGACGCGTTGCTGGTGGGAGCGGGAACGATTCTTTCGGATAATCCGCTGCTGACGGATCGGAGCGGGCGGGCGCGACGGCGTCCGTTGCTGCGGGTGATTCTGGATTCGCGGCTGCGGGTGCCGATCGAGTCACGGCTGGTACAGAGCGTGGCGGCGGAGCGAAAGAATGACGTGTTGATCTTTTGCGCTTCGGCGGACAGGCAGAAGAGGGCGCAACTCGAGGAGCTGGGGATCCGCATTGAAGCACTTCCCGCGGCGATGCCCGACGGACGGCCTGACCTGCCCGCAATTCTGCGGCGACTCGGAGAGTTGGAGATCACATCGGTGATGATCGAGGGCGGAGCGACGGTGAACTGGACCGCGCTGGCGGCCAACGTCGTGGATAAAGTGTTCCTTTATTACGCTCCTAAGATTCTTGCGGGGACGGGATCGATTCCGTTTGCGGCTGGCGCGGGATTTGGTCACATGAGTCAGGCGGCGCAGGTTAAGCATTTGCACCTGCATCGTTTCGGAGAAGACTTTGCGGTAGAGGGGTATTTGCGGGATCCGTATGGGGAGTGAGAGTCGTTCACCACAGAGACACAGAGGCACAGAGAAAACCAAACAACCAAGAGTAGGGAACAAAGATTCTGGTTTCTCTGTGACTCTGTGTCTCTGTGGTGAATTAAGATGTTCGGTTCATTCTGGAGGCAACTATGTTTACGGGAATCGTAGAAGAGGTTGGACGCATTACGCGCATTGAGCAGCGCGGGGAAAACCGGCGGATTACAGTCACGGCGGAGCATGCTCCAAAGGAATTGCAGACTGGCAATAGCGTGGCGGTGAGCGGAGTCTGCTTGACTGCTCTCGATATCAAGCCGGGATCGTTTTGCGCTGATCTCGCGCCAGAGACGTGGGTGCGGACTTCGTTCTCGCGGATTCACGAAGGCGCGCTCGTGAATCTGGAACTGCCCATGAAATCCGACGGGCGCTTTGGCGGGCATATCGTACAGGGGCATGTGGACGGGGTCGGCAAGCTGATTGCTTTTGAGCGCATCGCCGAGTCGGAGAACTGGTGGCTGCATATTGAACTGCCGGATGACGTCGAGAAGTACACGGTCTATAAGGGATCGATTTCGATTGAGGGCATCAGCCTGACGGTGGCGAAGTTGGAGAAGAACAGGTGCAGCGTTGCGATTATTCCGCATACGGTAGAGATGACGAATCTGCATTCGTTGAAGGCGGGGGATCCAGTGAACCTGGAGGCGGACCTGATCGCGAAATATGTGGAGAAGATGATGAGGGGTGAGGCTTCGGAGAATTCTCTCACCGTCGAGGATTTGGTGCAGCAGGGATTCTAGAGTTTCGAGTGCCTGATTTTGGGTTTGGGTATCGAGTTCCAGGTTTCGAGTTTCGGGTATACGTTCAGAGACCGGTGCCGTCCCTAACGGGACTCGCTTCTTCTTTCTTCAAGCCACCCGGCACTTCCGTGCCGGGCTTTCACATGCCGCCGCTTCGCGGCTGGAGTTTTGGAGATTCGCGAGCCACTGCCTCCCAGAAATGCTGGTTCTCGCCGACACTGATAACCTCCGACAGATGTCCTCAATGCGCGGAGGGGGGGGCGTCCTTGATTACTATGCCGCCTTTCATTACCCATTGGACATGCTGGAGTTGGGTGATGTCGGTGAGGGGGTCGGCTTCTACTGCGATTACGTCGGCGTAGTGGCCGGGTTCCAGCGCGCCCACTTTGTCTTCCCATCCCATTAATTCTGCGGCGTTCATGGTGGCGGCGCGGATCGCTTCCAGCGGGGGCATGCCGCGCTTGGTGAGCGCGGCCAGTTCGTTGGCGTTTTTGGCCTGGCCTTCGGCCTCGGCGGCATCGAAGCCGGAGGCGATTTTCACGCCGAGGCTCATCGCCATTTGAATTTCCTGCTGGATGCCTTGCAGGAAGGCGTCGAAATGTTTCTGCTGCTCGGGCGTGAGCGGCTCGTTTTTGCGGCGCTCAGCGATGCCCTCGATCACGCCGACGGTGGGGACCAGGAACGTGCCTTTGGATTTCATCAGTTCAAGATCGGCGCGGTCGATGCGGTGGCCGTGCTCGATGGAATCGACTCCGGCGGTAACGGCGTTTTTGATGCCTTCGGGGGTGGTGGCGTGGGCTGCGACTTTGAGTCCCTGTTTGTGCGCCTCTTCAACGATCACGTGGATTTCGTCGACGGTGAGCGTGGGATGCACCCAGTCCGCGTAGACCTTGATGAGGTCGGCACCGTGGCCGATCTGTTCGCGGACGGCGCGGCGGGCTTCTTCGACCCCACTCACCATTTGCGCGCCGGTGGGAAAATTCGTGAGGTCGGGAGAAACGCCGAACGGGTTGTACTGGCCGACGGCCGCGATGGCGCGGGTGGCGACCTGCATGCGCGGGCCTTCGGCGAGGCCTTGTTTGATGGCGTCGCGCAGGGCGACGTCGGCGTAGCCCGAGCCTTCGTTCTCGACGTCGCGGATGGTGGTGTATCCGGCTTGCAGGGTGATGCGGGCGTTGTAGGCGCCTTCGAGGGCGCGGAACGCTTGCGACTTGGTGGCAAGGTTGAGGGTATAGCCGTCGTCGCCTTCGGGAATGCGCGCCATGATGTGGGTATGGCAGTCGATGAGTCCGGGGAGAAGCGTCGCGCGGCCGAGGTCGATCAGTTTGGCGTTCTTGGGCGCGTGGGCCTGGACATCGGAGGCGTTGCCGACTTCCTTGATGCGGTCGCCTTCGATCCAGAGGGCGGCGTTTTCGAGGTAGGCACCTTTGCGGACGTCGAGGAGTCTCGCGGCTTTCACGACGGTGGAGGCGGGTGGCTTCGCGTCGGATTGCGCGAGCGTATTCGCGGTCAGCACGAGGATCAGGAAGGCTTGTTTCATGGGGAGGAAGAGTACTCCAGAGTATGGAGCGCGAGCAAGCAGAGTCGTTCTTGGGTTGCAGATCAGGTGTCTCTCCGGGACAGATCTATAAGCCGAGGAATTCCCGCCAGTAAACTGGCGGGCTATTTTCGTTGGTCCCTCCGGGACCACAGGGCGCTGGCGGGACATTGGGCTTTGCGAACATGTGGCATTTCTATGCTGGACGGTGCGCGGGCGGGACGCCCCCGCGCCAGCCGGCGAGACGCCGGCGCTACGGTTTAGGCTTCCAGTTTTAGCTCGTCGAGTTCGAGGAATTCCTGGATGATCGGTTCTTTCGATTTTTCCATTTCCGCGTAGGTGCCGAAGAAGATGGCGCGTGCTTCGTGCAAGAAGACGACTCGCTCGGCCAGCTTCTTGGCGAGGCGCATGTCGTGGGTGACGACGATGCTGGTCAGGTTGAGTTGAATCTTGAGGCGCTTGATGAGGTCGCCTAGCAGTTGCGCCATCAAGGGATCGACCATCGTCGTGGGTTCGTCGTAGAGGACACATTCGGGGCGGGCGGCCAGAGCACGGGCGATCGCGACCGAGCGCTTCATGCCGGTGGAAAGATCGGAGGGGAGCAGGTCGCGCATCTCCTGCACGCCGACCATTTGCAGCAGGCCGTCGACGATCTGGTAGGTCTGCTCTTCGTTGAGCTCGCGGGATTCGCGCAGCGGAAAGGCTACATTCTCGCCGACGGTGAGCGAGTCGAAGAGGGCTCCGTTCTGGAAGACCATGGTTACTTTCTTGCGGATGAGTTCGAGTTGCTCTTCGGTATAGTCGGTGATGTCCTGGCCGGCGACGATGACGCGTCCGGAGTCGGGCTTGAGGAATCCCATGATGTGATGAAGCGAGACTGATTTGCCGACGCCGCTGCGTCCGAGGATGCAGACGGTTTCGGCGGGAAGGACGTCGAAGTTGACGTGGTCGAGGACGACGTTGTCGCCGAAAGCTTTGGAGACGTCGCGGAATTCGATGTAGGGAGCGGGTTGTGGGGCGTCGTCGGGCATGGTCAGCTGCTAGCTGTAGCTTATAGCTTAACCCGCTTGTCACCTTGAGCGACGGTCTTTTCTGTGACGAGGCTGTACAACGACGAACTGCAAACGGTTGAGACGTATCTCAAAACTCAGGCCTGATTCCAGAGCAGGCATGATTTTCGTCCTTTTGTGTTAACGCGGTGGCCGCGACCGGTCATCGAGTCGATGATGAAATGCCGATTCCGGCAGTTGGAGAAATCTGCATTTCTTCGATGCCGCCTTCGATCGGAATGTCGCGGTGGTAGAGTTGGTTTCATGGGTGAAGCCCCACCTGCAGAAACCTTTGAGGAGATTGTGGAGTGGGCGTACAGCACACTGCCGCAGGAGATCAGAGATCTGCCAGACTTCCCCGGCATTCAAGTGGCCGACGAGCCACCCGAGGAAATGCTGAAGAAAGCGAACCGGCCTCGGGGCACCGAGCTATTGGGATGCTACAGCGGCGTACGCAGGACGGAAGGGCAACATAACCTGATACGAATCGCCCCCGATTTGATATTTGTTTTCCGTTGCCCGATTCTGCGCTGTTCAAAAGGAGATTTGCGGGCCGAAGTGAAACGAGTGGTTTGGCATGAGGTTGCACACTGGCTCGGCCACGATGAGAAGCAAGTGAAGGACCTAGGCTTATGAGCCAGCAGGCCCCTCACGGAAAAACGAACCGGAGCACTTCTCCCTCGAGCGTGATCGCCGCAGGCTCGTGGGCCGGCAACGTTCCCTTCCATGAGTTCCACATCAGAGGAACCAGCCGAGTCTGCGCGGCCGGAACTTCGACCCAGCCCTGCGCCGTTTCCTCGCGCAGAAAAACAGAAAAGGCCGGAGCCGCCGGAGCCTCACCACGAACCAGTTCCGACTTCCACTCAAACAAGCTCGCCGCCAGCTTCTCCGTCAACGATTCATGCGGATCCAGACACAAAATCCATCCCGCCTTCGCAGATTCTGGGCTGCACGATCGAACATAGTCTGCCGGCGAAGGCCCAGGTCGCGCGTCCACGACTTTGGCCCCGTACTCTCGAGCGACCCGCACCGTCGCATCCTGCGAACCATGGTCCACCACAAGAATGTCATCGCAGGCATAGAGCGTCTCCAGCGCGCGCCCCAGCCGCAGAGCACCGTTTTGTGTGAACAGCAGTGCTGTAATCGAAGCCATGCAAGGAAAGTGCTTATGTGGCGCGGGCGCCTCCACCCGCGCGGCCGCCCCCTACATTCCTGGCAGCTCGGGTGCAGACGTTACGTCACGCAAGTCTTGCGCGACGAGATCCGTTACTGCGAATCCAGCTTCTGCCGATTCGCGTCCGCGGGCAGAGCCTGCACCACCGTGAACGGAGCCTGCAGTGTGAAATTCAACACGGTCTCTGACGGCAGCTTAATCTGCTGGCCCTTGGTAGCGGCCTGCACGCCGCCTCCCACGCCCGCACCTGCCCCGGCGCCGATCGCCGCGCCCTTGCCGCCGCCCGCGATCGCACCGATGATGCCGCCAAGGACCGCGCCTCCGCCAACTTTCTCGGCGGTGTTCTTGCCGCGGGAGCTTCCTGTTTTCTTGTATTGATCGGTCTGCAGGCTGTAGGTTTTGCCGCCCGAAGAAATACTGTCGAGTTGCAGCACCACTTCAGACTGCCCGGCGAACTTGCCCGCGCTTTTCACCGACGCGAGGTGGCCCACCAGTTCGACGCCCGCCGGCACCGCTTCTTCTCCGTCAGAACTCAGCGGCGCGTTCAGCGTCGCATGAAACGTGTCACCCGTCTGGTTCTTCTCGCTGTCAATCGGATCGATCAGGCGCACCGTCAGCTGCGTCCCCTGATCGATAATCAGCTTCTTCGGCGATGGCGGCGGAGGAGGAGGCGTCTGCGCCGCAGTATTATCCGCTGGGGGCGGAGGCGTTTGATCCGCCGCTTCCGGCTGTCGGCCACCGCTCATCTGGCTCGCAATCGAAGTATCCGCGGAATTCGCGGCCGCGTTGGAATCGTCGGAAGTTCGAGCCTTGCTACTTTTCCTGGCTGCTGACTTCGCTTTCTCAGCAGGCGTACCGGCCGAAGCCTTCGTCGCCGCCGTCGACTCCGGGGGCGCCGCCGCAGGGGTCGTTGCCGCCGCCGCGTTACCCACCTGCAGATTGTTGATCACCGTCTTGACCCCGGCCACCGACGCCGCCTGCCGCCCCGCCGCATCCCGCTGCGCGTCATTGTCGACCGAGCCCGCCAGCGTCACCACGCCGTCCTCAGCCTTCACCGAGAGCTGCTTGCTCGCGAGTCCAGAATCCTGGCTGAACTTCCCTTGAACCTCGCTGGAAATCTTGGCGTCGTCAGGCTTCCGGGCACAGCCCAAGCCCATCCCCAAAACGATCGCCAGAAGAAGGGGAGTCATGAACGATGACATGGACCGGGAATTAGTTTTCATACTCGACTCCTGAGACGAAACCCTGGAACGGAGTTCCTGTATATCCAGAACAGTTTAGATGCCGGTTCTTGCAGATGTAAATGAGAGAAGTCACAAAGGAAGGAATCCAGAAAGTAGCGGGGTTCAGTAGCGCCGGCAGCCTGCCCTGAGCGAAGTCGAAGGGTCCGGCCGGCTGTCGCGGGAGCGTCTAGCGCGCGCACCCCGCCTAGTGAATAAACTTGTAGTCCACAATCGAAGCCGCCAGCGCCCCATTCTCCTGGGCAGCGGTGTCTTCGGCCACCGGCGCATCTTTAAAGCGCATCACGCGCCCCTGGCACACCACGTTGCTGTTCTTCTGCCCGGAAATTTCTTCCGGCATCTCAAACACCATCTCGATCAGAGCATTCACCGGAAGCTGCTGCGGACCGTTAAACAGCACGCCGCTCTGGCTGATGTTTTCGATGATCCCCTCATACCACGTGCTGGTCTTGTTGACGCGATAGCGCAGAGGAATATCGAGCTTCAACCGTCGCGCCCGCGGCACCCACGAAGGCCGCTTCTCGCGCGTATGGCTGCGCCGGACGCCGGTCTCGGGCTTGGCGTGCTCCACGCGCTGCGTACGGCGCATGGTCGTCCAGTCATACTTGTATTCCGCGGCGCATAGCAGGCAGACCTGGTAGTAGTCCCCATCCCCACCACGACGCGGCCATGAGAACTCGTGAGAGCAGCGCCCAAGCATAAGCACATCCATGAATTTTTGCGGCATGTTTGTTACTTCCGGGTCAGGAGCCCTCGGATGCACGCTCATCATCTCGCGAAGGTCTGACTTTGGGTAGGTTACTTTCGTGCAGGGTGCCCCAACCACAGTGACGCAAGTGACCGGAGCATAAGACCTTAGCCTGTGGAAACCATAGCGCCACGCGCGTCGACGCCTCACGCAGTCGCGCACAGTGACGCGGAAGAGCGGTGTTTCAGCGCCCCGTTAGAGGCTATACGTGAGCAATCGAGACCCGTTTGGACGACACATTTCTCCGCGCAATCCCAAGAACATGGACCCCGTGTATCATCGCCCCATGCACGCCCCCGCGCCCCGCATCACCGCCTTCATCCTCGCCGGCGGCAAAAGCACGCGCATGGGCGCCGACAAAGCATTCGTCCCTCTCGACGGCCGCACCCTACTGGCGCGTGCCTTGGATATCGCCCGCTCCATCACCCCCGAAGTCCGCATCGTCGGGGATCCTCAAAAATTCGCCGTCTTCGCCCCCACCGTCGAGGATGTATTCCCCAACTGCGGCCCCCTAGGAGGAATCCACGCCGCCCTCCGGTCATCGCCGACAGACCTGAACCTGATCCTCGCCGTAGACGTCCCCTTCGTATCGCCCGCGCTGTTGCAGCACCTGATCGAGCGCGCGAGCAATTCCCCCGCAATGGTCACAGTCGTGCAAACCGGAGGAGGCTACCAGCCTTTGTGCGCTGTCTACCGCCGCAATTTCGCCGATGCCGCAGAGAAGGCTCTGCAAGAACGCCGATATAAGATCGACACGCTCTTCGCGGCCACCAGCACGCAGACGATCCCAGAAGGAGAATTGGAAGCGGCAGGCTTCTCCCCAGAAATGTTCCGCAACCTGAATACGCCGCAAGAACTGGCCGACGCGACCGAAATCACCACCCCTCACTCGCCGAAAACCAATTCTTCCGCGGCCAACGAGCGCTAAAGCTGTTTACGGCACGAATCTTGCCGTATGATGTTTCGCGACGAGGAACACGCCCAAAGAGTGACTGCACCAGGAAAGTTGGAGAATAATCTCTCCACGTTCAGTGTGCTTGGCGCATCAAACACCCAGATCCGGTGGTTGTCGGCAACCGCGAAACAGGGAGAATCCACCATGAAGAAACCGTCGTCGTTGTTTGGCCTGTGGGTTTGCTTTGTGCTGATCGTCGGATTGGGAATTGTGCCAACCATGATGGCGGCGGACCCATCGCCGATCATTGGAAATTGGGAAGGGACTCTTGATCCGGGGGCTCAGCCGAAGAAGCGAATTGTCGTGCATATTGCCGCAGCTCAGGACGGAAGCCTAAGCGGAACGATCGACTACCCTGACGAGAGCGTGTCCGGCGAGCTTCTCACGGCGATCAACTATAAGGAGCCCGCCCTCCACTTCGAAAGCAATTCCGGCCAGATTTCGTACGATGGCGCCATGAACAAAGAGAATTCAGCGATCGTGGGTACCTGGAAACAAGGTGCATCACCGCTTCGTCTCACGCTCAAGAAGACCCCCTAGAGACACAGGCTTCGATTTCCATTCACGGTCTCGGGGAATCGAGGGTTAACGAAGAAGCCAAGGTGAAGGCAATTCGGCTACCGGGCTTCATCTCTACTTTTGCCGCCTTCAATACAGCGATCCCTCCCAGCGCAACCGCACCGATTGGATTGACAGATACAGCCACTTCCGCGGCTCCGACAGCTCCCGGTTTTATTTCGGCCGTGGCTTTGGTGGAAAGCGCTCCTTTTTTCTTCTTCACCACGTCACTATCGGCATTGATTTTCTTTCCATCGATTACTAAACTGAGCAACTCCACTTCCACTTCTGCATTTCCATGAAGACGGCCACCTTTCTTGTCTTCCACCATCAGTAGATGAGCCTCCGCTCCACGCGGAATCACGACATGGCTCTCCACGAGAACCGAGGGATCGACGGTACCGATGAAGATGTCTCCTGCTTGATCGTGACTGGAATTTATCTTGTCTGCGATGCGAACGGAAATGACCGTACCTTCCCGAAGAGTGATGGTATCGGGCACATCCGATGAACTCGGCTGATCTTGGTTCGCTTGTGGATGAGCAGTGTTCTGTCCAGATGCCTGGTGAATTGGTAATAGGCACAACGGAGCAAGAGCTAGCGCTAAGAAGCTAGATGTCCATCTCTTCATACGCAATGCTCCTGAAATGTGAAACTGGCTTCATGCGCGACGCACGAGCCAAACAATCACCAGAACGACAATAATTGTTCCCACCACACCCATACCTAACATAGTGCCTCCTATCGAACATGTAGGGCATTGAAACTGCCCATGCAGAGATAGTAGGGCGAGATCCCGGCTCTCGTCTGAGCAAAACGAACCACTAAACAGTCGAGTTCTCACTTTCTATGGGAATGTTGACGGGCCCTTGGCGGAGAAACTTCGATGGGAACACTACAAACCGAGGGTGGAGACCCAACGTAGTTGGCGTTATATCGCCCTCTTATTGACCTCGGAGGGCCAATTCTCGATGAGTTCTATGGCTATTTTCGACGGCGACCCTCGCGCGAGCAGCACGCACAAGGAAGAGCCTTCGATCATTTTGAAGGTCGCGTCTAGCCCCGATTCATACCGACATTCAGTGTTCGCTCAAAAAACTCTCAACACCAATAATGTCGCGTCATCGCGAAAGTTCCCACCGCAAAACGCAGTGACTCGCTGCATGATCGCTCGCTGAGTATCAAGCGCAGTTGCATCCGGGATGTGAGCCGCTGTTTTGGCGGAGGGGCCTTTGCCCAGCAAGCGAACCCCTTCGTCACAGAATTGCTGACTCGGATTAGTGGATTCGCTCTAAAGTGTGGGTAATCGGATGTTAGGAGGCAGTCTTGTCTTCGGCCTTGCCCATCGATGGCAGAGCGCCGAGTTGCTGCATCATGCCGAGGGCATCGTATTCCTCCCACTCCTCAGCGATCTTTCCCCCGACAATGCGGTCGATCATCACTCCGCTGGTTGTCACCTGCTTGCCCGTGGGAGCGATTCCCATCAGCGTTTCGCGATGGATGCCGGTGAAACTCCAACGGGTCGCTACCTTGTCGCCCTCGGCTACCTGATCCTCAACCGTCCATCGGCCATCGGGAAAGGCGGCAAGCACTTGGGTCAAGAATTGTTTATAAGCCTCGCCCCTGAGTTCCCCTACTAGTGTAGTGCGTCAAGCA
>PMUM01000421.1 GCA_003166855.1 Acidobacteriaceae bacterium
ACCGTCGCCGCCCTCAAACGCGACAACCGCAACATCGCCGTGATCAGACCGGGCATGATGCTGGTCGTCCAATCGCCCCGCTAGTCTGTCGATCCAAAACGAAATCAAAGAATGAAAAATAGAAGGGATGCCCCACCCTTGTCGCGTCTTGTGCGACAGGGTGGGGATTTTGACTTTGGACGTACGTTTCCCATCTCCGGAAATCCACCACCGATAATGTTCCAAGATCACAGAATTATTCGTTCCCCATACATACGATCATCTCCATGCCCTGGGGACTCCAACGCATCCAGCAAACTCGCTGTCTGCACTTCATCACCTTCAGCTGTCATGCCCGAGACCCGCTCTTATCCGATCCTCACGCTCGTGACATCTTCGAACAAACGCTGGAACGGGTGCGTACGTGGTATGGATTCTTCGTTTCCGGCTGCGGGGCACCCCCGGGGAATATGAATGCACGCCGACGCTCACAGGACTACAATTCTCTTCGACTTTCGGGCCCCGACATTCCAACTTCCGAAGGAGAACTCATGCGACTCACCAAAATGCTCGTCGTGCTGCTCGTCATCGCGTTGTCTGTATCTCTGGCTCTGCCTGCGTTCGCGCAGGACGGCGCCGCCACCTATAAAGCCAAATGTGCCGGTTGCCATGGCCCAGAAGGCCAGGGCAAAGTCGGTCCGGCGCTGAAGGGCACAAGCCTGACCGACGCTCAAATTACGGACCTGCTCACCAAAGGCGACGACGCCAAGAAAGCGCCGCACAAGAAGGCTCTCGCCAGCCTCTCCGCCGACGACGCCAAGGCCGTAGCCACTTTCGTGAAGTCACTGAAGTAGTCGTTACCGCTGCAATCCGGGCGGGAGTCTTCACTGGCTCCCGCCTTCCGCAACTTCTGCAACTCAAATCTTTTGTTCACTTTACGGGATTTTTCCAGCTCTAAGACCGGTTCGACCGGCGAGCACGGAACCCGGCATCCACCGGGTCTGGAGCACGGCCTAAATCAGACAATCGGCTAAGAACCTTTCACGGATTGGAAACATCGCGGCGCAGCAAGAGGAAAATCGAGACTCACGAAAGGCGACG
This sequence comes from Acidobacteriaceae bacterium, assembly GCA_003166855.1. Lineage (GTDB taxonomy): Bacteria > Acidobacteriota > Terriglobia > Terriglobales > Acidobacteriaceae > Sulfotelmatobacter. Next base: position 1,081 of record PMUM01000421.1, read on the forward strand.
CATAGTTTGTAACTGGAGTCCTTGCAGGCAGCACCGAATGTCGTGCTACAATTGCGCGCCGTTCCAGCAGAAGGTTCCGGTGGTCTTTTAAATTCTTCGTGCCCGCAGCCAGGACGCACAGCCGCATCCGGCCGCCACTGAATCACAGGAGGAGCAATGACGTTCGACGATCCCACTCTCTACGCACGCGATGAAGAAGAAGAATTCGGCGACACAGGCGCTTACAGCGAGTCGCTGGAAGAAGATTTCGAGGAGGAAGAAGAGGAAGAGGAATCCGGCCTGCCGGCTCCCGAAGCGATCGAGCCGGAACCCATGTCCATTCCCGCGCCTCCTCCGCCCAAGCCCACACCACCGCCTCCGAGCGGCGGCAGCGCTAAGCCTAAAGCAAAAAAGAAACCGGCCAAGAAAAAGCCGGCTGCGAAAAAGAAACCGGCCAAGAAGGCTCCCAAAAAGCCAGCGAAGAAGAAAGCCGCCAAGAAGCCGGCCAAGAAGGCTGCGAAGAAGGCTGCGAAGAAAAAGCCTGCGAAGAAGGGCAAGAAGCGCCGTTAAGTCGGCAGTTGGCCGCGAGCGCCTCCCGTAAACGAATGTTTCAGAACCGCGCCCCAACCGGGCGCGGTTTTTTTTGCTTTGTCATCCTGAGGCCCGCGTTGTTTGCGGGCCGAAGGATCTATGCACTTCGCCGCATCGCCCGCCAACCAAGCTGTTGCACCGATCCTTCGGCCCACCAAGAACGTGGGCCTCAGGATGACAAGGCTGCCGTTGTATAATTCCCGCCACCCCTGCCGGAAAGGCACTCCATGCCAGCGAACCGTCTGCCGATTTCTCTCTCCGTTTGTTTGTTCACCCTGTCGGCCCTCGCGCAGGGTCCGCCGATCCCGAAGCCGCCTGACACGCCCCGGCACGCCGTCACCGACGAATACCAGGGCGTCAAAGTCACCGACGACTATCGCTGGCTCGAGAACTGGGACGATCCCGCGGTCAAGCAGTGGAGCGCTGCGGAGAACGCACGAACCCGCGAATATCTCGATCAGGTGCCCGCGCGCGATTCCATTAAGAACCGCCTGCGTCAACTCGCGACCGCCCGCTCGATGACATATTCCGGTCTGCAGTTTCGCGCCGGAATGCTGTTTGCCGAGAAGCACCAGCCGCCCTTGCAGCAGCCGCTGCTGGTCGCGATGCGCTTTCCCGATGACCCGGCCAGCGCCCGCGTCATCTTCGATCCTAACGCAGCCAGCGCAAAGGGATCGCTCGCCGTGGATTTCTTCGTTCCTTCGTTCGGCGGCAAGTACGTTGCGGCCGCGCTCTCCCAAAACGGCTCGGAAGATGCCGTAGCTCATGTGTTTGAAGTAGCCACCGGTAAACAACTCCGCGACGTCGTTCCCCGCGTCAATTTCGCCACTGCCGGCGGCAGCATCGCCTGGAAGCCCGACAGCTCCGGCTTCTACTACACGCGTTATCCGCAGGGCAACGAGCGTCCGCCCGAAGACGCCAACTTCTTCCAGCAGGTTTACTTTCACAAGCTAGGCACCGATCCCGCGCAAGACACCTACGTCCTCGGGAAAGACTTTCCACGCATCGCGGAAATCCAACTTCACACCAGCGATGACGGCCGCTGGTTGCTCGCCTCCGTGGGCAATGGTGATGGCGGCCAGTTCGCCCACTACCTCATGGATTCCGAGGGCCACTGGACGCAGCTCACGCATTTCGAAGACGGCATTACCGCGGTCAAGTTCGGCGCTGATCCAGCGCTCTACCTGCTCTCGCGCAAGGACGCGCCCCGCGGACAGATCCTGCGGCTGCCGATTTCCCGCCTCGATCTCAACCAGGCCAAAGTCGTGGTTCCGCAATCCGCGGGCGCGCCGCCGAGGCCGACCGTGCTTCCATCGAAAATTTCGTGCCCGCCTGGGGACGCCTCTACGTCATCGACATCATGGGCGGGCCGTCGCGCTTGCGCGTCTTTGAGCAGGTCGTATTTGACCGCATTCCCGGTGGATCCATTCCAGGGTTCAGCTCAAGGGGAGAAATCCCGCTGCCTCCGATCTCCGCCGTCGGACAAGTCGTCTCTATTGGCGGAGGTGATGTGCTCTTCTACGTTTCCTCGTTTCTCGAGCCACCGATTCTGTATCGCTTTGATGCTTCCACCGGAAGCACAACTCGTATCGTCACGGCAGCGCCGCTCTCTTCCATCAAATTCGACGACGCGGAAGTAGTTCGCGAATTCGCCACGTCGAAAGACGGCACCCGTGTTCCGCTCAATATCATCCGGCTCAAAGGGACGAAGCTCGATGGCACGCATTCCACGGTACTCACCGGATACGGCGGATACGGCATCAGCCGGAAGCCCTTCTTCCAGGGCCGGTTCGCGCGCCTGTGGCTCGACCAGGGAGGGATTTTCGTCGAAGCCAATCTGCGCGGCGGCGCCGAATACGGTGAAGAGTGGCACGCGGCCGGAAATCTCACGCACAAGCAGAATGTCTTCGACGATTTCCTGGCCTGCGCGCAATATCTGATCGACCAGAACTACACCTCCCCTGCCCACCTCGCGATCATGGGCGGCAGCAACGGAGGCCTGTTGATGGGCGCGGCCCTCACCCAGCGTCCAGACCTGTTTCGCGCCGTGGTTTCCTACGTGGGCATCTACGATATGCTGCGCGTCGAACTCGATCCCAACGGCGCCTTCAACGTCACCGAGTTCGGCACCGTGAAAGATCCCGACCAGTTCAAGGCGCTGTACGCCTACTCGCCGTACCATCACGTGAAGGCGGGCACGGCGTATCCCGCGATCCTGATGCCCACTGGAGAAAACGATCACCGCGTCAATCCCATGCAGTCGCGCAAAATGATCGCGCTCCTGCAGGCGTCCACCAGTTCGCACCACCCCATCCTGTTGCGCACCAGTTCGAGCACCGGCCACGGACTGATCGGCGCGTCCCTCGACGAACAGATCGAGCAGGACACGGACGTGTTCAGCTTTTTATTTGATCAGTTGGGGATTCAGGACAAGTAGTCGCGAGGCAGGCACAGAGCCGACAGCATGCCAATGGCGTGTCTGCGCAAACACGGCGTATGTCTCGGCACTCGGTAACGCTACTTCTTCGCAGCTACCGCACCCAAACACTTGCCGTACAACTCGAGCAGGTGATCGGCATAGTCTTCCGGCTTGGCCGCGGAGCCCGTGCCTTGAAATCCCACGCCCGACGACGTGGTTCGCCCGTAGCCCGTGGTCATGGCGATGAACTTCATCAGATCGAGTGCGATATCTTCGTTGCGGCGCGAGGCGCCCGAGCCGGTATGCGAACCTTCTTCCATGATGCCTTCTCCTGTTCCTCGCGCGGAAAGCACTGGTATCTCTTCGTCTTCAAAATCTTCGTCGTCGAGGTATTCCATGGTGCTAAATCACTCCGCCAGCGATGATAACAGAGCACGGCTTCCGGCATAGCCACTCCCCACGCAAGCCTGTGATCAATGCGGGCCTCTCGTCCCGAGCACCTGTCGTCCTGAGCGGCCTTGTCATCCTGAGCAAAGCGAAGGACCTATGCAACTGGCCGGGGAGTGCATAGATCTTTCGGCCTGCAAGAACCGCAGGCCTCAGGATGACAAGCGATTTGCAGTCGCGGTCTGCCGCAGGCGCACCATCAGCCAGATCGACGCGATGAACAGAAGTGGCGAAGAATAAAATCCCGGCGCCGGACGCGAGAACGTTACCGACGCCACCGTGTGCCCCAGAATGGTTCCGAGCGTGTGTCCCATCGCGTTGAGCACGTGGATCACGGCATAAAACCAGGCCAAGGGACGCATCCAGCGCACGCCCTGCGCAGCCAGCGGCGTGAGCGCAAAGCAAATCACCACTGCCACGATCAAACCAACCAGCCACTCACGAAACTCAAACGTCGGCATGGGGAACCATCCCCAGCGCGCACGCAGAATCGTCACGGTGGGATTGTAGACGGCAAGAAATCCAGTGGTAGCTTCGTCGAAAACGTGCAGCGCGAAAGCGACGGTCAGCGCGAACCAAGGCCAGCCGAAAGAAGACGATCGTTCTGGTTCCATGCGCACGCTCCTGCGGCCATTCTCGCTCCGCAAGAGCAAATCGGCAATCAAGAACCCTGAGTCTGAAGTCTGAGGTCCGATTGCGCCTAGCTCCGCACCTCGCTCATTAATCCCATCAGATTCCCCTCCGAGTCACGAAAGAACACCATCCACAAATCGTGATCGGGCATTTTCGCGATCAGGTGCGGCTCGTCCTCAAAGTGCACGCCCTTCGTTTTCATCGTCGCGTACGCCGCCTGAATGTCGGGCACAGCAAAATACAGAATCGAGCTGGGATGATCGAACTCCGGCTTCTCCGGCAGGGTCAGCATCAGCCGCACCCCGCCGCAATCGAAAAACGCCAGACCTGGCCCAGCCTTGAACAGCAACTTCAGGCCCACAGCATCCTGATAAAACGCGGCCGCCCGTTCGACGTCGTGGGCGTTGATGGCGATCTGCCCGATTCGCGAAATTCCGGCTCCCACCGCAACCGTATTCATGCTCTTGACCTCCCGGTTGACATTAGTTAGCATAGCTAACTATATTTCCTTCGACTCGTCAAGCAAAATATGCTGGCGAGCAGGAGACCACGTGAACACGCCAGAGTCCTCTCCACCTCCCGAGGTCTTCGCGGTTGCCGACGGCCTGCACTCCGCCGCCATCCACCTGCTGCGCCGCGTGCGCAAGCAGGACATCGCTACCGGCGAAGGTCCGGCACGCCTCTCGGCGCTCTCCGTGCTGGTTTTCGGCGGCGCGAAAACACTGGGCGAACTCGCCGCCGCCGAACAAGTTAAGCCTCCGACCATGAGCCGCATCGTGTCCGGCCTGGTCCGCAGCCGCCTGGTCAAAATCACGATGGATCCCCGCGACGCTCGCCGCATGCACATTCGCGCTACTGCCAAAGGCAAACGTCTGCTGCAGAAAGGGCGCCAACTGCGTATCGCCGATCTCGCCGGCCATCTCGATACGCTCGCTCCCGAGGAGCTCGCGACCCTTGGCCAGGCTGTGGAAATCCTCAAAAGGTTGCTCGAACGCTGGCGCTGATTTCCGTTCGCAGGTAATCAACCCCGGGGGTACTAAGGTCACATGAAAAGACCCGCGCCATGCGGGATACTGGTGGGTCTTGGGGTCTCAGTCGAAGTGTGCCGTTCAGAGGCTGGCAGATAGCCGAGTCTTTACGCATTCCGGTTTCCCCCCTCGCCGCGACATTTAGTCTTTAAAAATAATTGCTGCTCATGAGGACTGCATTGGCACGCACGCGCACCGTCGTGATCGTCACCATCCTGTTGTGGCTGGCGCACGCCGGTGTGGTTGCGGCCTTGGGAACCAAGCCTCCCGGGGGTCTTCTGTCGGACGTGATGCAGTTGACCTTGGGCATCGTCATGATCTACGCGGCGGTGCAGGCCAGCCTTCGTTCCGAAGGCCTGGCCCGGTCCTTCTGGCGTCTGACCGCGGTCGCCTACTCCGTGTGGCTGATTGCGCAGAGTCTCAGCGTTTATAACGACCTGGCTGCGTCCCCTTTCGTTTCCTGGGTCAACAACTTGCTGTTCTGTTTCTGGTTCGTGCCGCTGGCCATGGCCATGTTCCTCGACCCCGAGCACGAGGCCGGACACCTCGACGCACTGGTCGCGCTCGACTTCGTGCAGGCTGTGCTGGTGTGCGTGGCGGCGTATTTGTATTTCTTCTATCTGCCCAAAGCGGATGCGACCGGCGAACTGGCACACTCGGTTTGGACGCCGTATTTCGCCGGCTACGCGTTTGTCGCTGGAGCATTCGTGGTGCGCGCCGCGGTCACGCGCTCACGGGATTCGCGCGCGTTGTTCGGACGCATGGGAATCTTCCTGGCTTTCTCCGGATGCATCGATGCACTTTACTTCTATGGCCCCGGGCGCGGTCTGCGCACGGGCGCCTGGTTCGATCTGCTTTGGAGTGCATTGCTGGTGGTTCCCATCCTCATCGCCGCCACCTGGAAGCAAGCGGAAGCGCCAGAGTTCTCGTTCGATCCTCCCCGGCGCGAGAAGCGGATCTACACCGAAATCTTCTTCATGCTCTATCCGCTGCTGGTGCTCTTCATGTCTTTGCGCATCGCGCGCGAGCGCCTCGGATTGGCGGCCGCAGTTGTGCTGCTGTCGTTTGTGTGTTCGAGCGCTCGCCAGCTGGTCACCCAGAACCGGCTGCTGCTGACCAAGGAGGCCCTACGCCGTGAAGCTTCCCGCGACGGCCTGACCAATCTGTGGAACCGCAAGGCGATTCTGGCGATTCTCGAGCGTGACTTGCTGCGCGCCGAACGCGATCAGGAACCCGTCGGCCTGATCATGATCGACGTCGATCACTTCAAAGCCATCAACGACAGTCGCGGACACGCAGCCGGTGACGCAGTCCTGCGCATCATTGCCAGCGGCATTGCGGCGGTGGTGCGCCCTTACGACTCGGTCGGACGCTGCGGTGGAGAAGAGTTCCTCATCGTCGCTCCCGGCTGCGGCATGACTGAGTCCTGGGAGCTGGCCGAGCGCGTGCGTACGCATGTCGCCGGTTGCAACATCATGGTCGGAACCTCGAGCGTCCAGGTCAGCTTGAGCCTCGGCGTGGCCACCGGTGACACTGCCCGCGACATGGAGAAATGGCTGCACGCCGCCGATACTGCGATGTACCAGGCCAAACACGCCGGACGCAACCGCGTGGAACCCACCCTGGGACGTGCCGCCAGCGCTGGCCAGGGACCATCGGACGCCCCGAACCGCGACTTCTGGCTGTAAATCGGCCCGCTGCCGCACCCACACACGTCACTGTGTGACTCGCATCTCAACTGGCTGCGGAGTGCATGCTTGGCGAAGAATTCCCATTGCACTCATCTTCCGGCCAGTCGCCAACACTTCAGATGTGAAGTGAATCGAAAGAAGTCGAAATTTGAGTGCTAAGGCCTGATAGCGACAGTTAAGGGCTAGCGTGATTTCGACGGTTGTAAATCCCCGCCGGCTGCGAAAGCAACAGCCGTTCCGCCATTCGTGATTTCGATCACTGAAAAGTGATGCAGCAGGCTGTAGAGTACACAATTTAGGCAGAAGCTATGTCAAAAGCTCCGACAACCTCGTCTTCGGAGAGCAACTTCCTGTCTCCTGGTGAAACGGGGGAGGTTGGGGATCTGCGGGTTCCTGCAACTCTAGCCTGTTTCTCTGCCTTTTGCCTTTGGGTTATCCCTATCGGTTCAAGTCTTTGGCTGGACGAACTGGTCACGTTTTGGAGTAGCTACAAAGGGATCGTGCCTGCCATTGCACGCAGCCAATTCTGGCCGGGACAGAACACGGCTTATACGGTTCTGATTGCTTCAATTATCCGCGTCGCGGGTACGAGTGAGGTTGTGCTGCGTTTGCCGTCTCTCATCGCTGTTGTGCTTACGGCGTGGCTATTGTTTCGCTTAGGGGAGACTTTTCTTGATAAGGAGGCGGGTATTCTTGTCGTCGTCGTCTTCACTTCCTTACATGAAGTTGCTCGGGAAGCTGCCACCAATGCGCGACCCTACAGCATTGCTCTGCTTCTCGTCGTGGCGAGTATGCTGCAATTAGTCAGGTGGCTAGATAGTCAACGTTTGCGAAATATGGCCGGATTCACAGTCACAGCTGCTGCGATTCCTTATTTTCATTTGATGTTTGCGACGATATACTTAGTGTTCTTCGCCTATGGCGTTTATCGATGGCTAACTGAGCGCCGGATTCGAATCAAACAGATAGCCTTAGCCACTGTGGTAATTGCGCTTCTGTTGGCGCCCCTTCTCTGGTACACACTTTTTGCACACAGGCTATCCGCGAGGTCCTCTTGGGCAGGCACCCCTGACGCCCAGCAACTGGTGTCGGCTTTCATGCCGAGCGTTCTTGCCAGCACTCTTCTCTTAGGCCTTCTGGCCGCATCGTTCGCTTGTCGGAGAGCAGCAGCAGCGCTGCTCCCGATCCCGCGCTCGACTGCATTTTTATTTATGAGCTGGCTCATTCTGCCGGTGGTCACAGCTTTTGTCGTGGCTCGAGTTACTCCCTTAAGAATATTTGTGCCTCGGTACTTCCTGCCGGCCTTTGCTGCCTTGGCACTCATCATCGGTTGCGGATTAAGAATGCTCACATCAGCGCGGATGCGTGCTCTCATTGCGGCCTTCGTCGCAGTGGGCTCAATCATAAGTTATGCAGGTTACCATTTGAATGCTTCTCCGCATCACGAAGATTGGAGAGCCGCAGCGAAAATCGTACGATCTCTAGACTTACCTCCAACGACGCCGGTAATGCTGTCCGTCGGCTTGGTCGAAACGGCAACGATTCGTTCTGACGTCCAAATCGATCGCGATAGTCCATTGCTATGTCCGCTCTCCAAATATCCGATTCCCGGACGAATTGTTCTCATTCCGTACCGGCTCAACCCGGACTCAATACACTACGTGCAGGAGATTTCTTCGCAAATCCTAGCGGCTGATGACACGTTCGTGGTGGTCGCGCGGAAGAACGAAGAGTTTATTCCCTGGATTGAAGGCTGGTTCCGGGCCCAAGGTTTCGAATCGTCGGAAGTGGGTCACGCCGAAGGGGTGCCAGTTTTCTTGTATCGCCGCTTACATCACTAGCGTGCAATTTCTGAACTGCTCGTAGCCCCACCGGCTCGCGGCCTCTGCGAGAAGATACCGTGATTCGCGGCGATCCGGCTGCCGTTTGCTCCAACACCGAATCGGCCACTCCTGGTTTTCAATCCGCTCAACCAGTAACACGCCTGATCTGGCAAGGGCGGGTACCAAGCCATAATGGCAGCGAAGCATCACGCTCGATGCCCTTTTTGGTTGGTGGAACTCCTAGCTCCGACGGGAAAGCCCACCGCCTGAGCTCAGTTGGCGAAACATCGCCATTTCACTCGTTGAGGTTTCGTGCTCTTCGAATTCTTAGCCTCGCTTCAATTCCCCCGGTGGTATGTTTTCCCTGATAGCGACTTTCTGAATCACGCCGGGTTTGCTGCTTCCAGGTCGGGGCAAGGTGTGACACTGAAAGAAGTGTCCCAGCGCGCACTGCGCAGCGTCGCCCCATTCGTCACAATGATTCGACGCTGCGCGAAAGTAATAGGGCAGGAGGGGCCATGTCCACCGCCGCAATTCGCAGTCTCGCTCTATCGCTGATCGTGAGTAGTCTAGTGGGCCTGCTCGCGCTCGGCGGATGCGGCACAACGGGCACGAGAGTGTGCAACCTGAGTGGTTGCTGCGGGCCCACCAGCGACGCCTGCGTCGTCCCGCAATTCCTCTACGCCAACGGACTGAATGGCCAGATCTCTGTCTTCCCCATCATCAATGGCAGCGGCATCCCCAGTTCACCAACTTCCGTTTCGGGGCCGGCAAATTCTCTCGGGTTGGCTGCTCTCAGCAGTCAATTCCTCTACGCTTCCAACCCTCCAGCGACCGTGGGAGGGACCTCTTCGATCGACGCCTGGGCGATCGCTCCTGGATCCGGAACGCTGACGCCACTTCCCGGAAGCCCTTTTTCTCTCGGACCGTTGAGTTTCGCAGCAGGGCTCGCCGTAAACAGCAACGCGCAAATTCTTTACGTCGCTGACGCCGGCAAAATTGACGCACTGCAGGCCGACGCCACCGGCGCGTTGACTCCCATCCTGGGATCGCCCTTTCTTGGGGGAGGAACTCTCTACGTGACCGTGGATCCCCTGAACCGGTTCGTATTCGCGTCGGACGACGCGCCTCCCGGGAACATCGCGGCTTTCACGATCGGATCGACGGGAGCGCTGACCGCCGTGCCAGGATCGCCCTTCGCCACAATCCCCGGCTACGTAGGCACCACGCGCCCGAGTCAAATTGTGACCGACCCGACCGGCAGTTTCGTTTACACCGGTCTGTTGACGACCGGCCAGGTCGCGGGATTCTCGATTAACGCAACCACCGGCGCTCTGACTCCGGTTCCCGGCTCACCGTTTCCCGCCGGGAACAACCCGCTCAGCCTCGCCGCCGTCAATAATTTTCTCTACGTCTCCAACTTCACAGACGGCACCATCTCCGGATATAGCATCAATCCAACCAACGGCGCGCTGACGGCGCTGGCCGGCTCGCCGTTCGCGATTCACGGTGGTCCGCTGGTTGCTTCGCCGTTTGGTGGATTTCTGTACACCACAGGTCCTGGTGGATTGCTGGCTTTCAGCATCAATCCGCAGACCGGTGCGCTTACCCAAGTCGGTTCCGCGGTACCATATGGAGGAGCCACGGTGCTGACGTTTGTGCCGTGAGATTTGTCCGGTTCGTTTTGTGAGGAGGTTTCTATGCCCAGCGATCGCTATTTCGTCTCGATCCTATTTCTGGGGCTTGCCGCAGGCATGACTTTGGCCTGCGGGAGCAGCACCCGTAAGATTCAATCCATTAGCGTAGCCCCCACCTCGGCGGACGCTCAAAGCTATCCCAATGGCAAAGTACCATTCGTTGCATCGGGTAATTACAATGCGTCGCCCATGACCGTCACTCCGCTGCAGGCGAATTGGGGTGCGGCTTCACAGCAGCTCATCAATGGAACCGAGGTCCTGAGCCCCACAACTGAGGTTTCAGTCGATGCCCAGGGAGTGGCCCAGTGCACTGCCGGGGCATCCGGCACTTACGTTGTGGGGGCGTGGGTTCCGGAGCCATCCAAAGCCATGTGCAATGTGATTGGCGGTCCCTTCAACGAGACCGCATGCCCTGTTCTCCAGGCAACGGTGCAATTGACCTGCCCGTGAGGTAATGAGCGCTGCCGTTTCGAGCTTATTGCTCCCGCAGCACGTTTGCGGGATCGATGCGCAGGGCCCGCTTCACGGGCCCAGCGACCGAAAGCGATCCCGTGATCCCCAGCGTCAGCGCAACCGCGGCCAGCACCAATGGATCCTGCGCCGTCGCCTGGTAGACGATTGCCGAAAGTACGCGGCTCGTGGCGACCCCGAGCAGCATACCGATCACGCACCCGCTGGCCAGCAGGATCATCATGCGGCCGAGCGCGGCCGAAAGAATCTGTTTCGCCTGCGCACCCAGCGCGACACGAATGCTCAGCTCGCGCAGCCGCTTGCTCACGGTATACGAGGCCAGGCCGAAGGTCCCGGTAATCGATAGCAGCAATCCAAAAGCGCCGAACAGACCGAGCGCGGCGGTTGCCACCTGCGATACAAAGAACGTCAGGCCCAGCTGATTTTTCCACGGGCTGGATTCACGCACAGGGATGGCGGGGTCCAAATCGCGGATCACTTTCCGAACGGTTGCTCCCATATCGATCACAGCCGCATCCGAAGAATCCGGCCGCATCCGCACGACGAACGAGGTGTGACCCGTAGCTCCCTGCGTGATGGGGAAGAACGCCACCGCTTCTGGATTTTCGGTAAGAGAAAAATACTTCCCATCGGCCACGACCCCCACGATCTGCACCGTCTGGCCGTCGCTATTCTTGAAAGACCGGCCGACGGCAGACTGGCCGACGGCGTCATCCGTGTGAACCAGCCGTCGCGCAAATTCCCGATTCACCACCGCCACGGCCGGCGTCTTTGGAATGTCGGTAAAGCTTACGTCCCGGCCCGCCAACATGGGAGTTCCAGCGGCGGTAAAGTATTCCGGCGAAACCCAGTAGTTGTAGGCATAAAAGGCACGGTTGGAGGGCTTGAAGTCAGTGGCCTGTTGCGTAAAGACATTCGAATCCGTCGTATCCATGGAGAGTGGCATGGTCGTCCCGTAGCCTGCGGCTTCGACGCCCGGCAGATTCGAGACCCGATCCAGTAGTTGGCGCTGGAAATGTTCGGAGGCCTCGTTTGAATAGCCAGCCTGGCTGAGTTCGAACTTCGCCACGACCGCATGCTTCGTATTGATCCCCATGTTCATCGTCATGGCCTTGCCCAGGCCACGCAGCGAAACGAAGGCCGCCGTGACCGTCACACAGCAGAGCGCGACTTGTGCCGCGNNGCAGCACGTCGCGCAGCGCCCAGCGGCGTCCCACAGAAGATTGAACTCCGCCGCTCTTGATCGCATCCTGGGGATCGGTCTTGAAGATTTGCCGCAGCGGCATCACTCCGAACGCCACGCCGGCGAATACCGAGATCAGCAGCCCAATCACGATCAACGACGGCTCCGGCTGAAGTGGAAACGACAGAGGATACTCGGACGGCGGATGCCAGTTTGCGAGGCTGGTGAGTGCGAACCACGCTAAGGCGCAGGCACCCGCGCCCCCGACGATCGAAATGACAATGGCCTCGGCGAGAATCTGGCGGACGACGCGCCAGCGGCTCGATCCGACAGCCATGCGTATGGCAATCTCGCGAGTGCGGTCAGCCGTACGCGCCGCGAACAAGCCGCCGAGGTTGGCGCAGGCCGCGAGCAGCACAATCCCGGCCAGTCCCAGCACCCCAGCCAGAAACCCACGCGCCGGCTCGCCGAATAACTCGCCCATCAGTCCGGGGCGCGTTACCTTGAGCGACAACTTTTCTTCGTCTTTCGGCTATTGCTTGGCAATGCGCGCCGCAATCGTGTCCAATTCCGCCTGCACCTGCGCGTTGGTCACCCCGTCCTTGATCCGGACGATCGAGTAGACATGCGGTTCGCTGCGCCGCTCGAGCCAGTCATCTCCATCCAGCGAAGCCTCGTTCGCCATGGGAAGGTAAATATCGAACTGTCCCATTTTTTCCGTCCCGTAGAAGTCTTCGGGGGTAACTCCGACGATGGTGTAGGGATGCTTATTAAGTTTGACCGTCTTGCCCACGATGTTGGGATCGCGGTTAAAGTCGTTTTTCCAGGCATTCCAGGAAAGTACCGCTGCTTCCGACGCTCCAGGATGATCGTCATCGGCGCGATTCAGCAAGCGCCCGAGAAATGGCTGGATGCCGACGACTTCGAAGTATTGCCCACTCACTTCGCATCCCCAGACCGGCCGGGTGACGCCGTTGGCTTCCAGGCCGAAATTCGTGACCATCTCAGCGGCAACGGACGAGAACACCGTGTTCCCATCGCGCACGTCGCGCACTTCCGGATAGGAAAAGAACGGGTAGGGCTGGCCTTTGTGCGCGAGCGTCTTCACCTGGTCGGGATGCGGCACACGAATGGGCCGCAGGATCACGGCCTGCAGGACGCCGAAAACGATGACATTGGCGGTGATCGCGAGCGCCAGGGTCAGAATCGCGGTGAGAGCAAAGCCGGGAGAACGTCGCATCTGTCGTACGGCGAATCGCAGATCCTGCAGCAGCGTGGTCATGATCGTCCTCGTCGTCCTCGGGGTGAGGATACGGCTACAGGGAAGGAGGTGGCAATTGCGAAGCCAAAGGGCTAGCGGATGCAAGTTTATGGGAACGAACGACTTGCGGCGTCTCGCTGGTCTATGGGAACTGAAGCGGGTGTCCGGTTTTATCGGAGGGTGTCCGCGAATGAACAGGGGGAGGCACCCCGAGCTAGCCGTGTTCGACGCGCGCCTTTATATCCGCGTACGCCGCATCGATGAGCCTGCTCAGCTCTGCGGCGTTTGTGGCGGTTCCCGGTCTCAACTTCACATGGCGCATGAACTTGCCGGTGCCTTGCAGCAAGCGCGCCGGATCCCGCAGCGCTGCGCCGTGAAAGAACCCCACATTTACGTGCGAAGTGAATACATTGACATAGCCGAAGGGCACATCGCCCAAACATGCAACCGGACAGCCGTCATGCAAAAGCTCCCGGACTTCGTCCCCGCATTTTCGCATCGTCTCAAACCACTGATGCGCGATGGCCCCCAATGCACCTGCATGCTCTTTCATCCACGCATCGATGGCTGGATCCCGCTCGACAGCGCCGTTGAATCGCAGCAATTCCGTTCTCATCGTCGCTCCACTCCCTGCTTTCGAGATTTGTGGCTACGTAACACCTTTACCTTCCCTCCAGCGAAATCCCTCGTCTGGAACAGTCGTTCTCGTCGAGGGAATGTAGCTCCCGGCTAACGCCGCAGTCTTTTATAACCCGGATCGTCCGTGACCGGGTTGGTCGGCAAACCTTACCTATTTGGTTATGTCAGAGTTGCCCGTGACTCAGGCGCAACCGAGGTTCTCCAGTCTCGCCCTTAGGTCCTTGCTTCTTTGTATTAACTGTGGTTAACTTCATAGAATAATCTCTGGTTAATAGATCCGATTGGGGATACATTGCCGCCTTCAGGCAAATGAGTGGGGTATTCATGGCGCGGGCAGTGCACTTTGCTTTTTTTATGTTGACGGTGGCGTGTCTTGTTCCGGTGAAAGCGCTGGCACAAGGCGAGACCACCAGTGCTATTGTTGGCCAGGTTCGGGACGCAACCAACGCCGTCGTGGCTGGCGCCCTTGTGACAATCACAAACTCAGAGACCGGACTGAGACGCGGCGCCAAGACCGATGACTCGGGCCGATTCAACTTTCCCCAATTAAAGCCAGGGATCTATTCAGTCAAGGTTGAAGCGTCGGGTTTCGAGCCACGACAAAACAACAATGTCGTTTCGGCCCTCGGTCAAAAGCAAACCGTGGATTTCACCCTTGGTGTAGCCCGATCCCGTGAGACGGTGGAGGTCAGCAGCGAGGCTCCTATCCTCAATCCGGAGAACGCGAACACATCCACCACCTTGAATGCGCCCGCCCTGGAGGATCTGCCCAATCCAGGCGGCGATCTCACCTACCCATTGCAGTTTGCTCCGGGCGCCCTGATCAACACAGCAGGCAGCGGCAATGATTTCGTTGGCGGCACCAACGGGTACGGCAACGTGGAATTCAACGGACTGCCTGCCCTCTCAAACGGCTATATCGTTGACGGACTAGAAACCAATGACCCGCTCACCAACCTCAACAGCGGCCTCTCCACCAATCTCGTGCTGGGGCTGAATTCGATCTCAGAGGTGACGGTTAATACTCTCTCCTATGCTGTGGATCAAGGACGGTATGGAGCATCCCAGGTCA
>PMUM01000145.1 GCA_003166855.1 Acidobacteriaceae bacterium
GCCGGCTGTCGCGAGGGCGCCTCGCCCTCGCCGCCGAGGGCAAGCACGCCGACTAGCCACTTTGCCGAAACGCCGACTCCCCGTCAGTTCGCAAGTTTCCAGACTAGTTCCCCGCCAGAAGGAAATTCACCGTGATCTGCGTTTCCACCTCGATCGGCTCGCTGTTCAGGATGTAAGGCCGGTATCGCCACTGGCTCACCGCATCGATCGCCGCCGGCACCAGCATGGGATGCCCAGAGATCGCGTGCACGTTCTCCATCGTCCCCGCCTTGCTGATAAGCGCATACACCACCACCGGACCCTGAACATGCGCCGTTCTCGCCAGCGGAGGATAGACCGGCTGCACCCTGCGAATCAGCATGCCTTCCAGCATGCTAGAGGTGCGGAAGGTGGGGGATGTCGCGTGAGCCGGGACAGGCAGCGGCGCCGCGTGAGCCAAGGCATCGCCGATCGATTTCCAGGCTCCACCCCGACCGCCTTCGCCGGTTCCGCCGGGCACGCCCAAATCCGGACGGTCGAAACTCATCTGCGGAGGTGCGACCGTTTCCTCAATCTTCGCAACATGATCAGGAACCTCCCGCGGAGCGATCAGCACGTTGTCCGCAAGATTGCTCCGTACGACGGTGACGGTACGCTGATGTTGAACCCGCGGTGCGGGGGGCGCTGGAGTTCCCCACGATAGGGGACCCGAAAGAACTCGCGCCGCAGGAAGTCCAATAGTCTTCCACAGCGGCAACAACAGCAGACAGCCGATGATCAACGCCTGCAGGCCGAACGACGTCAATGTCGTCCAGCTGCGGCGAGTGCGTTGGGCCCAGGATGTTTCCAGCATGCTCTCGGCAAACATAGTGTCCTCCAGCGTGAAATCTGTTTGCTGGTATGGACACCAGGAACGCCCGCGCGGGAGCTAGTGCCACAAAGAAAAAGGCCGCGTTTTCACGCGGCCTGCTGGAACTCTCGCGACACCAGAGGTGTCAGGCTCGTTATTTGGGTGGCTCGGTCGGCTTAGGCGCCGCGGGCTTCGCGGTGCCGGCCGGCTTGGGAGCAGCTGGCTTGGGAGCAGCCGCCGCTGGCGCGGCCACACCTGACTGCACGTTGTACCCGTCAACTACGGCCTTGGTAATGTCGATCGCTTCTCCCCACCACAGCACATTGCTCTGCGGCCAGGGCTTCGAGGTGTCGACGATCATGCCAAAGCCATTTTCCTGCGAATACTTCACGATCATGGGAGCCATCTTCTGCAGGATGCGCGTGGCAATCTCCTGATTCTGGTTCCCGAAGTCTTCCTGCGCGTCCTGCACGGAGCGATCAAACACCTTTTGCTTGGCTTCGATCTGCTTCTTCAGGGTGGCGAGCGCCTCTTCGTTGAGCTTGTCCTGCTGGGCCGTGAGCTGCTTCTTCAAGCCTTCCAGTTCGTCGTTCTGGCCCTTCAGTTCGTTCTGTTTGGGTTCGAACTTCTTTTGCAGACCTTGGAGGTCGCGCTGGCCTTCGTTGCTGCCGAAAATCGCTTCCTGAATGTTGATGGCTCCCACCTTGGTGCCGGTGCTCAGCCCAGTGGTTGCCGGTGCTGCCGAAGAAGGATTGGCGGGCGTCGCAGCCGGACTCGACGGTGTGGCGGCGCTGCCGGTTTGGGCCAATGCGGAAATCGCGAACGTAACCGCTGTGGCCAGAAGAACTCGCAGAAACTTGCTTGTCATTGGATCGGTTGAACTCCTTGGAACATGGTTCCGGGAAAGATTTTTCGAAATTGCTCTCAGATCGCTTCTTCAGTCAACGCTGGGCCGCACTGAATTGAGGTCTCCGCTGCGCTAGCGGCCGCCGTCGGAAATGGCGCACTCGATTGCCAGCAACACACGCCGGTCTTGCGGGCGTGGCGTCCACTCCTCACAGCAGACTTGATGGCGTGGATCATCCACATTATAGTGACCTCGCTCTCGGCTCGTCAAACAACCTTCCGGGCGCCTGGTTAGAACGTCGTCGCCACCGTGAACCGGAACGTCTTTCGCGGCTCCCTCAACTGGAAACTGGGGGCGTACGTGTTGACTGCCAAATGATAGGTATAGTCTCCCGCCGCACCGGCCGGGAACATGGCGCGCGTAATCGGAATCGGCGGGTTGGCTTGCTCGTCAAGCCGCAGAGGGTTGTATGCCCAGTAAATGCGGAAGGGGGCGTTCACCACCGGCAGGAACATTTGCAGTTCGAGTCCCGTGGACATCCGCAGCTGCCAGTTCGCGGAGTTCAAAACGCTGAGATTCTGCGAGGGCCTCGGGTTCAAAATGCCTCCGCCCTGGCAGTTGTAGCCGGCATCCAGCACCGGACAGCCGAAGAGCGTCCCGATCACCTGGTCATATTGCACCGTGGCAATCTGCAACTGAGACGGCCGTAGAATCGGGTCGATGCCCGCATCCACAAAGGGCACAATCGCCACTGGCCCCGCGATCGTAATGCGATATTCAAGGTTCCCGAACACACTGAGATCGCCGCCCGGGAACACGATCTGGTCGACCGGGATAGGGATCGTCCAGTTACCCAGTCGTGGATTCGCCGGGTTCTTGGGGACGGGGGTCCCGTCTGGATTGGTCAGCGTGATCACGTTAGAACTCGGCAGGAACGCCACCGGCGAGATCGAGCGGATATCGAATCCACGGATATCGTTTTCGCCGCCCATGAAGAAGCGCTGGAACGGCGGCGCTACCAACCCGCCATATCCGCTGATGAACGATCCCTGCACGTTGAAGCCGATCGCGTTGCGCCGGTGATTTACGGGGATGAACTGCTTATATTGAACCAACGGACGGACCGAATGGACGGTGCCACCCAGTCCAGCCAATTGCATTCCCAGCGTCATCTGGTGCCCCTTATGTGGGGAGATTCCGCTGTCCAGAGTATTGAACGAGAAGTTGGGGAAGATCGAACTGGTGATGATTCCATTCACTGCATTCGGTCCTGAAATCCCCCGGAATGCGATGAAATCGAAAAGGCTCTTCGAAGCCGTGCTGAGGGCCACCAGGCTTGACCGGTCGAGCGAATAGGTTATGCCGACTCGCTTGAACGAGCGCCGCAGCGGGTAACTCAACGACGTGGTAAAGCCAACGCTCGACTGCGAGTAGTTCTGCAGGTTTTGCAACTGTGCCGCAGGCAGGTTCAGGTTCTGTCCGCTGAAGATGGAAAGCTGCCGCGCCTGGTTGTAGCTGATCTTGTTGCCGAACACCGTAAAACCAAACTGCAGTGGGCGATCGAACATGTAGGGCTGCGTAAAGCCGAACATGACGCTCCGCGCCAGGTTGCCGAGGCTGATCTGAACTTGCAGGGTTTCCCCTCGTCCCAGGAAGTTATTCGTCGAGTAATTCAGCCCGATGAAGGCTCCCTCCAGCCCGCTCACGCCTCCGTTGAGTCCGATGCTGTTCTTGCCCTTCTCCTTAACCTTCAGCGTCAGGTCGACTTGACCGTTCTTCTCATCCAGCTTTTTCTCCGTCACGTTCGGGTCGTCCGGTTTGAGCTGGTCGAAATAAGAGAGCTGATTCAGGCGCATCAGACTCAGTTCCCACAGGCGCGAGTTGTAGATGCCGCCTTCCTCCAGCGCCAGTTCGCGGCGGATCACTTTGTCGCGCGTGGTGGTATTGCCCGTGAACTCGATGCGGCGGACGTAAAACTGCTTCCCCTCGTCGATGTCGATCTCCAGATCTGCGATCTTCTTTTCGTCGTCGAAGGTCGTGGAAGGAACGCCCGTGTAATTGATGTACCCATACTCGCCGTAAGCTTTACGCAATGCCTCGATGCCTTTGGCGATCTTTTCGCGGGAGAAGATATCTCCGTCCTTCAGCGGAAACAGCGAGCGTAGTGCCACGGTGTTCGAGATGGCCTTATTGTTCTTGAAGGTAATCTTGCCCAGTCGGTACTTGTCACCCTCCTCGACGGGCATCGTGATGTCTACGGCCTTGCCTGGACCAGCCTGCAGCAGCCAGATGTGGAAGCCCTTGTGCCCAGTGTCGTGGATCTCCGTCTTAGGATCGCTCACGCCCACCTTGAAGTAGCCGCGGTTCTGGTATTCGGCCCGCACCCGCTCGGTGTCTTCTTCCAGTTTGGTGGCGTCGTAGGTCTTCGCGAAGATGTTCTCTAGGAAGATCGAATGCGGAATGCCGATCGGCTTCAGGTTCTTCATGGCCGCCCGCAGGGTCCGCGAATTGATGTTCTTGTTGCCTTCGAACTTGATCTTGCCGACTTTGACCTTGGGTCCTTCCTTGACGACGAACGTAATACCGACCGCGGCTGGAGGAATCTGCCGTACTTCGGAACGAATCGTCGCAAACTGCCGCCCGTGTTCGGACAGCAGATTCTTGATGGAGACTTCCGCTTTCTTGATGCGGGTGGGATCGTACTGACTCTCCACCACCAGGCCGACTTTATCCTGCTTGAACCGGTCAAGGATGTCACTGTTAGAAACTGAACTGGCGCCGACGTAGTCGATGGTGCGGATGGTCGGCTTTTCTTTCACCTGGAAGGTCAGGCGCCAGCCCTTGGGAGTTTGCTCCCGCAGGATCTTAATGTCCTCGAAGTAGCCCGTGTTCCACAGGGAGTTGAAGTCGCGCTCCAGGGCGGCCTGATCGTAAACATCCCCCGCCTTCGTAAAGATACGCGCCCGGATGGTTTCGGCTGGAATTCGGCGGTTGCCGATGACGCTGATCTCCGAGACGATGTCGTTCTGCGCCCACGTCAGGCTTGCGCCCATCAGCCAAAACGCCGCAAAGGCTACGCACAACCAACGCGCACTCCACCTCACTCGTGGCCAAGGCCGTTGAAATGAAGAAGATGGCACCGACAAGGCCCTGGGAAAGCAGGGGCCCTTGGGCACAACAAGGTTCTCCGAATGAAAGCGAAAAGGAATCGCTACGACCTCAGCCTCTGGGATGTGAGAAAACTGTCATTATACGGTAGAGCAAGGGAATGCGTCCAAACCGCAACTCTTTCTGGGTCAAAAGCTCGTCCAACCCAGCAGGTCTGATCCGATCAGCAAAACCTGCGGTTGCTCATGGGGATGGCTTGGATAACTCTACCTCAACCAAGACGGAATAAAACGTCGCCGAGTTGCCCATGTCGGTAAGTTTTTCTGAAGTCAGGGCATTAATGCTCTGGAAACCCGGCGTCATCTTCGCCCAATTAAGGGTCGCCGAGACGACTCCGGGCTGAACTTTGCCGTCCACTCGCGCCCTCAAGACAATATCACCTCTGTGGTTGAAGACGCGAACCTCGTCTCCATTGCCGATGCCGCGCGCCTGAGCGTCAGCTGCAGAAATCTCCAGCAGCCCCGGTTCTTCCATTTCCCGCACCGAAGGTACGTTGGAAAAGGTGCTATTTAGGAAATTGTCAGCCTTCCGCGCCAGCAGTTCCAGAGGAAGCGTGCTCTGCTTCGTTCCGTGCCGCGATTCACTGGGAGGCGTAAAGTTCGCGACCGGATCGAGCCCCAACGCCTTCACCGCCTCACTGTAAAGCTCCGCCTTGCCAGAAGCCGTTCGAAAACCGCCCCGCGCGAACGGAAGAAACGGTTCGGCTTGTGTGGAATCGGTTTGTATGAGATCGGTTTGTGTGGGACCGGGTCTTTGACCCGGTCGGGCGGAGCGAAGTTCCGCTGCCTGTGCATCGGCAACATGAGTCCCAAAATTCAGCCGCACCTGTCCTTGCTCAAGCCGTTCGCGGCTGATCCCCTCAAGCCACGGATCTTTCGAATCCAAAGCCGCGTCAATCATCTCGTCCACAGTCTCGACGAAGCACTCCTCTTCGAATCCCATGCGTTCCGCCAGCGCCCGGAAAACTTCGACATTGGAACGGCACTCGCCCAACGGCGCAATGGCTTGATTCGAAACCTGCAAATAATAGTGCCCGTACGCCTTCTGCAAATCCTTATGCTCGAAGAACGTGGTCGCCGGCAGCACAATGTCGGCATAGTCGGTAGTGTCCGTGAAAAACTGCTCGTGTACCACGGTGAAAAGATCCGGACGCAGCAGCCCTCGAACCACTTCGTTGTGCCGGGGTGCGACCGCCGCCGGATTCGACCCATAGACGAACAGAGCCTTCACCGGCGGATCGTTCAACGTATTAAGCACGCGTCCCAACTCCACCATGTTGATGGTCCGGGCTTCGCGTCCCAACGCGACCTTCATCAGGTCGGGGCGCTTCAACACCTCAGTCCTGAAAGCAGTAGCTCCGCTGGTGGACATCTGCAGCCCGCCACCGATTTCTTTCCAAGATCCCAGGATGCAGGGCAGCATGACGATGGCTCGTGTAGCCATCCCGCCGCCTTCGGACCTTTGCACCCCGTAGTTCAGCCGGATCACCGACGGTCGGACGGTGGCATATTCGAGCGCCAGCTTGCGAATATCGGCGGCCGAAATCCCCGTCCACTGCGCCGCCCGCTCCGGCGGATACTCTTTCACCTTCTCGCGGAGTTGTTCGAATCCCAGCGTGTATTTCGCAACGTAATCTGCATCGTGCAGGTTCTCGCCGATGATGACGTGCATCATCCCCAGGGCCAAAGCCGCGTCCGTCCCTGGATTGATCGGCAAATACCAGTCGGCGCAAGCTGCGGTGCGCGTGCGGTAGGGATCGATCACCACCAGTTTCGCCCCGTTGCGCCGCGCCTCAGCAATAAACGGCCATAGGTGAACGTTGTTGGCGTGAATGTTCGATGCCCACGCAATGATGTACTTGGAATGCCGAAACTGCTCGGGCTCGGTGCCCATCTTCACGCCCAGCACCGACTCCAGCCCAGCCTCTCCCGCAGCCGAGCAGATGGCGCGTTCCAACTGCGACGCGCCCAGCCGGTGAAAGAATCGGCGGTCCATGGAGGCGCTGTTGAGCGCTCCCAGAGTTCCTCCAAAGGAATAAGGCAGGATGGCCTCGCTCCCAAACTCCCCCGCGATCGCCCGCAACCGGGTCGCAATCTCGTCCAAAGCCTCATCCCACGAAATCCGCTCCCAGGTTTCTCGTAGATCTTGACCGTGTGGATTTTGATTTTGTGGATTTTGACTATGTGGGAGCGGGTCTTTGACCCGGTCATGCGGAGCGAAGCTCCGCTGCCCGGCCCCTGGCCCCTTAGGCCCAATCCGCCTCATCGGATACAACACCCGATCCGGCGAATACACCCGATCCAGATACTTCGCCACCTTCGCGCACAAAAACCCGCGGGTCACCGGATGCTCCGGATCCCCCTGAATCTTCGTAGCCCGCCCGTCCTGCACAGTGATCAGCACTCCGCAAGCATCGGGACAGTCGTGCGGACACGCGGCATGGACGACCTGCTTCATCAAGCCTTAATTATATGTGAGGAAACACGGGGTGTTCGTGGGGGGTTTATGTGGGGACAGCCGCCTTCGGCTGGCCCCGGGTTGAATGTCAATTCCGACTTCAAAATTGAACGCCCTAGTTCAACTCCAACACCTCCTTCTCTTTCCCCTTGCTCATCTCTTCCATCTTCTTGATTTCGCCGTCGGTCAACTTCTGAATCTCATCGAGCGAACGCTTCTCTTCGTCTTCGGTAATCTTCTTGTCTTTCAGCGCTTTCTTGATGGCGTCGTTGCCGTCGCGGCGGATATTGCGCACCGCCGTGCGGTGCTCTTCCAGCACCCGGTGCAG
Source organism: Acidobacteriaceae bacterium (assembly GCA_003166855.1). Classification (GTDB taxonomy): domain Bacteria; phylum Acidobacteriota; class Terriglobia; order Terriglobales; family Acidobacteriaceae; genus Sulfotelmatobacter. Next base: position 7,630 of record PMUM01000145.1, read on the forward strand.
GTGCTTCACCATGTCCTGCCGCCGCTCCTGGGTGAGCGCGGGGACCGGCACGCGAATGAGTTTGCCGTCGTTCATCGGATTCAATCCCATATCCCCGGCGCGGATCGCTTTCTCAATCGCTCCCAACTGCGACGGATCAAACGGCTGCACCGTGATCAACTGCGCCTCCGGAGCGTGCACCTGCGCCACCTGGTTCAGCGGCATCTGCGAGCCGTAGTAATCGACGTTCACGTTATCGAGCATGTGCACGTTCGCGCGCCCGGTCCGCACGCCCGCCATCGCCTTGCGGAAATCGCCGACTGCCTTATCCATTCGCGTTTTCAGTTGAACTCGAATTTCTTTTAGAGGCGCGCTATCAGCCATGGGTCCGCTCCGTACACTTCAAGAATCAAAACGTTGAATTATAAACCGAACCTGAAAGCCAGCTACAGAATTGAGTGAATCAGGTGGCAGCTTAGTTTGGAAAAGGAGTAGCAAATTTTTTCAAGGGGCGTCATCCTGAGCGAAGCCGTTTTTCAGGCGGAGCGAAGGATCTGGCGCGGACCAAAGCGCTCCCGACTGACGCAAGACTCACTCACCCTTCGCGCTGACCCTCGATCCAATCTTCTCCCCCAGCACCACCCGCCGGATGTTCCCGTGCTGGTTCAAGTTGAAGACGATGATCGGCAGGTTATTGTCCTTGCACAGGCTGATGGCGGTGGAGTCCATCACTTTCAGCCCCAGCTTCAGAACGTCCATATAGGAGATATGGTTGAACTTCTTGGCGCCGTCGACCTTCAGCGGATCGGCGTCGTAAATTCCATCCACCCGCGTGGCCTTGAGAATCGCCTCAGCCTTGATCTCCATGGCACGCAGCGACGCCGCAGTGTCGGTAGAAAAATAGGGGTTGCCGGTCCCACCGGCAAAGATGACCACGCGCCCCTTCTCCAGATGACGAATCGCCCGGCGGCGAATGAAAGGCTCGGCCACCTGCTTCATCTCGATGGCCGACTGCACCCGCGTGTAGACGCCCTGCTTCTCCAGCGCATCCTGCAGCGCGAGGCCATTAATGACGGTCGCGAGCATGCCCATGTGATCGGCGGATACCCGGTCCATGTCTTTCGCCTGCTGCGCCACGCCACGGAAGAAGTTCCCTCCGCCCACGACGATGGCCAGTTGCACGCCCAGCTTATGAACGTCGGCCAACTCCGCCGCCACTTCATGAATGCGCGCGGTGTCGACGCCAAAGCCCTGGTTCGCCGCCAGAGCTTCACCGGAAATCTTGAGAAGAACTCTTTTGAAGGCAGGGGTTGGAGTCGTCATGAGTGAACACGTTTCAAGGTTTCAGAGTTACAAGGTTTCAATGTCCCTTTCAGGCTACTCTACTTTGAAACACTGAAACCTTGAAACTTTGAAACCTTAACTCACAAAAAAGGCGCCCCGCAGGGCACCCTTGAATTATTCGCCTTTCGGCTCTGTCGGCTTCGTGACAGCGACGGTCTCGCCCACGTCACCTACCTTGAAGCGCGCAAAGCGCCGCACGGCGATGTTCTCGCCCAGCTTGCCGATCTTGGCTGCAATCAGCTGCGAGATCGAGATGGTCTGGTCCTTGATGAAGGGCTGCTCAAGCAGGCAGACCTCTTCATAGAACTTTTCCATCTTGCCGTTCACCATCTTCTCGGCAATATTGGCGGGCTTTCCGCTGGCAATCGCCTGCGCGAGGAAAATTTCCTTCTCGCGCGCGAAATCCGCAGCCGTCACGTCTTCCTTGCGCACGTACTTCGGATCGCTGGCCGCAATGTGCATCGCGACATCATGCACCAGTTCCTTGAAGTCGTCGGTGCGCGCCACGAAATCGCTCTCGCAGTTCACTTCGACGAGCACACCAATCTTGCCGCCGGCGTGGATGTAGCTGGCCACCGATCCTTCACTGGTCACGCGCGCCGCCTTCTTGGCTGCCACCGAAACGCCCTTCTTGCGCAGAATTACGACCGCCTGCTCCATGTCACCTTTGGCTTCGGTCAGGGCCTGCTTGCAATCCATCATCGGAGCCCCGGTCTTCTCCCGGAGGTCCTTCACTTGTGCCGCTGAAATATTCACTGTAGTCGTACCCATAATTCCTCAAGTTTCAAAGTTGCAACGTTTCAATGTTTCAAGGCAAATCAGAATCTCAATCTTTGAAACCTTGAAACTCTGAAACCTTGAAACCTATAAAATTAAACCCGCGCCGGACGACTCGCGCGGGTCTCATATCAAATGCTCGGTTTGTTACGAACTCAAGCTCGTCAGTCTTCTTTAACTGAGTACCGAGTACTGACAACTGAGTACTGCCCTTAAACCGTCTGGCTCTCGACCTTCGGCAACTCGGCTTCTTCGGTCGCCACCGGCTTCTTGTGCGTCCCCGGACCCAGCACTTCTTCCATGCTGATATCTTCCGCCGCATCCACCGCAACTTCCGCCGGAGCTGCCGACGCAGCCTGTGCCGCATCCGCGGCCGCCTGCATGTCGGCGACCTGCTTATCGGTCATCAACTGCGCGCCTTCCGCAATCGATTCCGAAATCTTCGAGGTGAACAGTCGGATTGCCCGCAACGCATCATCGTTGCCAGGAATCACATAATCCACTTCGCTGGGATCGCAATTTGTATCGACCACCGCGACCACCGGAATGCCCAGCTTGCGCGCCTCGCGCACCGCGATCTGCTCCTTGTTGGAGTCAATCACAAAGATCGCGTCGGGCAAGCGGCTCATATTCTTGATGCCAGCCAAGTTGGCCTGCAAATGTTTGCGCTCGCGTTCGAGCTTGATAACTTCCTTCTTGGGGAGCAGCTCGTAGCGGCCATCCGTGGCCATCTCGTCGAGCTCCTTCAGCCGCTTCACCGACTTCTGTACAGTAACCCAGTTGGTGAGCAGTCCACCCAGCCAGCGCTGGTTGATGTAGAACATCCCGCAACGCTGCGCCTCTTCGGCAATCGCATCCTGCGCCTGGCGCTTCGTGCCCACGAACAGCACAATGCGGCCGTCGTTCGCCAGATCCTGCACGAACTTCGACGCCTCTTTGAACATCTTCAGCGTCTTCTGCAGATCGATGATGTAAATCCCGTTGCGCTCTCCGAAGATGTATTCCTTCATCTTAGGATTCCAGCGCTTGGTCTGATGCCCGAAGTGAACGCCCGCTTCGAGCAACTCCTTCATGGTAATGGTTGCCAATGAACCTCCTCTTTAGTCTGCATCGGAAGCTAGTTGTCAGTACCTAGTACCCAGTACTCAGCAAAACCTCTGTTGGTGACTGGATACTGGCAACTGGGCACTGCTCACCGATTGCCATTCCCGTCCCCGCGCCGCGAGGCACGAGAAGAATTGAACACCTAAAAAAAAGTTGCCGTCCTCAGTCGTCATACCCGGTTGATTCTCACGGGCGAGTGCCAACCGAGTACCGAGTACTATCTCTTCGAGAACTGGAACCGCTTGCGAGCGCCCTTCTGTCCGTACTTCTTGCGCTCTTTGCCGCGCGAGTCCCGGCTGACCATGCCCTCAGCCTTCAGCTTCTTGCGCAGCTCCGCATTGAACTGCATCAACGCACGAGCAATGCCCAACTTCACCGCGTCGGCCTGACCGCGCACGCCGCCGCCCAATACACTGGCGATCACGTTGAACGTCGCTGCCGTATCCGAAGACGCCAGAGGCGACTTCGCCGCCGAACGCTGCGCCGGGGTCACGAAATACTCTTCGAACGCGCGCCCGTTCACCTTGAAATCACCGCTGCCCGGACGCAAATACACACGGGCAATCGCCCTCTTGCGGCGTCCCGTTCCGTAGTATTGAACTAGTTCTGCCATTTTTCGCTTCGAGCTTCGAGCCGCGAGCTTCGAGCAAAACCACGTGCCCAGAACTCTCGCCCCTCGGACTCTTAACCTTTCAAAGTGTTCGATATTGCCCGTAGCTCAGAGCTCATGGCTCGTAGCTCGTAGCTGAACTTACGAAACTGCAACTTTGCGCGCCTTGTACTCGCGCACTTCCAGCTTCAAATCCTGCGGCTTCTGCGCCTGGTGCGGATGCTTGTCGCCCTTGTACACGTTCAGCTTCGAAAGCATGTGCGCCGCCAGCTTGTTCTTCGGCAGCATCCGCTTCACGGCGGCTTCAATCACCGCCTCGGGCCGGCGAATCATCCGATTCTTGAAATCTTCCGTGCGCAGACCACCCGGATACCCCGTGTAGTGGTGATACTGCTTCTGCTCCGCCTTCACACCCGTCGTCTTGATCTTCTCGGCATTGATCACAATCACGTGATCACCGGTATCCAGAAACGGCGTATATTGCGGGTTTTCTTTGCCCATGAGGATGCGCGCCACTTGCGAAGCCAAGCGTCCGAGCGTCTGCCCGTCTGCATCCACGACGTACCACTTGCGCACAATTTCCCCCTCTTTGGGGAAATAGGTTGACATCAGAGTTCTCCCAGATTGAATAAAAGCTGCGAAAGAAGACCGCTCGTTGATTCCCCGGCGAGGACGCCAAGACCATCAGGCGGGCAACCACACGACTACCAAGTCTTTAAGATAGCGTAACGTGCAAAGAATTGTCAACGCTGTGTTACTTCGAAACCAGCAATGCTTTAAGGTAACCGTCGGAGGATGCTTATGAGACTTTTCCCCAGACTCTTGGCAGTAATTGCGATCGCTTCACTCCCCGCGTTGGCACAACACAATAACCACCAAAGCCCCGTCGGCGGCGGATACGTTCCTCATCACGGGCCCCCTCCCTCTCACGGCGCGCCGCACGGGGCGCCTCCACCCGCTACCTATCGCGACCATGAAGGTCATCCCGAAGCTCCCCACGTCCACCACAACGGCCAGTGGGTCGGACACGACTACGGACGCGACGATGCCCGCTTCCACATCGATCGTCCTTGGGAGCACGGCCACTTCACCGGCGGCATCGGCCGCGGTCACATTTGGCGCCTCGGCGGAGGCGGTCCCAACCGCTTTTGGTTTGGAGGTTTTTACTTCGGCGTTGGCGCCTTTGACCTCGCCTACTGCAATGACTGGCTCTGGGATAGCGACGACATCGTCATCTACGACGACCCCGACCACGACGGCTGGTACCTCGCCTACAACGTGAGGCTGGGCACCTACGTCCACGTGCAGTACATGGGAAGGTAGTTAGGCCAATCAACTAGGGCAAGGGGCGAGACGGTTTACCTTGGTGGCGCCGGCATCCTGCCGGCTGTCGCGAGGGCGTCTCGCCCTCGCTGCCTGTGCTAAGGACTTTCCTTATTCGTACGCTAACGCGTCAATCGGATCGCGTTGCGCCGCCTTGAACGCCGGATACAACGCTCCCGCTAGCGCACCCACCACCGCAATCAGCGAAGCTCGCAGCGCCCACTCGTTGCTCCAGAAAAGATCCAGCACGGGCTTTTCGATCATAATCAAACGGCGGGTTACCAAACTAATGATGATCCCCCCAACAATCCCCGCAATCGCCAGCAGCACGGTTTCTCGCAGCACCACATTGACGATGTACCACTTCGACGCGCCCATCGACTTCAAAATTCCGATCTCGCGCGTCCGCTCCATCACAGCCGTGTACATCGACTGGAAGATCACCAAAAAGCCGACCACCACCGCCACCCAAATCACGACCTTGATCGCAAGATCAAACCCGGGAAGGTTGTCGGGCGTCATCGTCGACAGATATTCCGGCATGGAACGCACGGAATACTTTTCCATCCCCGGTATCTGCAAGATCGCCTTTTCCACCTGATCGGCATTCGCAAGGTCATCCAGTTTGAGATAAAAGACAGACGCGCGCCCCTCTACGCTCTCAAGTTCCTGCAACGTTTCCAAGGGCAGACACTTGCGGCAACCCTTTCCGTGCGGAACAATCCCCGAGATGCGAAACTCGTTCGCCAGGATCTCGATTTTGTCGCCCACCTTCGCGTGGTTCATCCCCGCATAGTAATCGTCCACGATCACGTCATAAGGCCCCTGAAAGGGTCCGCCGGAAAGATAGCGGAACTTCGGAGGAAGCGTGTCATAGCTGGCCACGTCAATGCCGTAAATGATCTCCAGCGGCTTCTGCGTGAACCACCACACCGCCGGTACGGCCGACACCACGTGCGGCACGCGCCTCAGAATATCTCCCACCTTGATCGGGATGGGCGCTCCGGAGAGACCGATTATCCCTGCCGCCCCCGGCGGCATGACCATTAAATCTGCTCCGACACCCAGCTGGCTTTTCTTAGATCCGTTCAGCAATCCATAGAAAAGCGCGACCACCATCAAGATCATGGTGACCTCCAGCGCAATCGCGCTCATCGCGATAAATGACCGTGTAGGCCGGTGCACCAGGTTGGCGACAACCATCTTGTTCATCATATCTGCTTGGGTGCCCCATCCTTCTCGCGCTCTTTGCGAGAGGGTGGGGATTTTGAGTTCTCAGGCGCAACCGAATGCTGAGCCTAAGATACTGAGTACTGGACTTACTTCTTCTCCAGCGGCATCGCCAGGCTCGACTGCGGGCGGTCCAGATGTATCACCACTGCGCCCGGCGGCTGCTCCAGTGTGAACTGATCGTCTGTCAGCGGCTTGTTGATGTCCACCTTCAGCATGTTCAGCGTAATGTCATACTCCTCTTGGGGCCGGAAGATCTCGATCCGCGAGGCAAAGCTGAACCCGTCGTAGTCCTTGTATTCCGCGTATTTCGCATCCGTCGCCACTCGGCCGTCCTCATCATAGATGACCTGCCGGTACGGTTTCAGGTCCGTGCGCCCGAAGATAATCTTGCGCTCCAGCCACGGGTGCTCAACACACATCTGTGTGCAACCCTTCTCGTACCTCTGAATCACCGTCAGCTCATAGTCGTCCTGCAGCACGCGATGCCCCTTACCGTCATGCAGCGTCTCATAGCCGTTCTCCAGCACCGCAATCTCGGATTTCGGATCAATCTGCCGGATCAGCAGCGCCTCGTAGATATTCTGCGGGCGGATGTTCTCCATCGGCTGGTCGGTGTTGGGCGTCGCCACGTCGTTCTTGCCGATCACGAACTTGTTCTTCGTCGGGATCCACACCTTGAAATCCTGACCGTCGCTGACCATGTCGAACGCCGTGGTGCGCACGATCGGCATCAGCCCGATCATGTGCAGCGCATCCGGCTGCCGCGCCAGCACGATGCCGCGAATTTCCTTGTAGTCGGTGACGTGCCCCTTCTTCATGCCCCCTACGGAGCTATCAATATCCACCGTCGCCTTCAGCGAGTGGATCGCCTCGGCCTGCTGGTTGATGCTGTCGATCAGCCCCTGCTGCGTGGACTCCTTCAGCGGGACCTTCGAATACTGCTCTTCGACCGGACGCGTGCGAAACAGGCACCCCGTCGTCGACAGCACGGCAAGAAACAGGGGTAGAGCCAATAAGGACAAACTGCTACGTCTCATCAAGATATAAGAATTCCTCTAAGTCATTTGAGTATACCGCGCCGAGAAGGTTGCAAAAGCTGGGCGGGACGCTTTTTAAAGTGTACGGGTCCAGCTGTATTAACGAACCAGGCACGCGAACAAACGGCAAAGGGCTCCGGGTTTGGCCGTTTGTCACCTCTGCAAATGGCAAACTCGCCGCTGGCCCATAAATCGCTCCTGTCCCTCGGCAGACGGGTTTTTTCAGGTTCTAGCAAGGTACCGCCCTGCTTACGAAAGGCGGTCGCACTATCGTCAGGTCGCGGTCGGGTAAACCGTCATCTAAACTGGGACTATCGTATTCTGAAAAACACTTCGTGATCAGAGATGCGCAAGATCATCTGGCTCATTCTCGTCGCGGTTTTGGGAACATCCGGATGGCTCGCCTGGGCTGTCTTGACGCCCACCCAGCCTTCCGGGCAGGTGTTCGTCATGCTGCACCCCGGATATTCCACGCACCGCATCGCTGCTGAACTTAAAAGCGCCGGCATCATTCGCAGCGAGGAAGCCTTCGTCCTCTGGCACTACTACCATCACGGCCGTTCCCTCAAGGCCGGCGAATATTTGTTCAATAAGCCGTCGAACATCATCGACATTCAAAAGCGCCTGCGCCGAGGCGATGTCTATGTCCATACCGTAGTCGTGCCCGAGGGCTACACCATGTTCGACATCGCGCGCTCCGTCGAAGCCGCGGGCCTGGGGCCGGCTGACGACTTCCTGAAAGTAGCCCAGTCCGACACCGCGCTGATTGCTGACATCGCTCCCGGAGCCCGCTCCCTCGAGGGCTATCTCTTCCCAGACACCTACGAATTCTCCCGCATGATGACCATGCACGATATGGCCGCAGCCATGGTCAAGCAGTTCCGGCAAGTCGCGCACCAGATGAATTTGATCTCGGCCGAGTCTGCACAGGCAAGGTTGAGAGTAATCGCGGACCGCGCGCCTCAAGCCGCAGCCTCACCTGAAGCTCCGAACGATGTAGAGCGCACCGTGATCATGGCCTCAATCGTCGAAAAGGAAACCGCCGTGTCCGAAGAACGCCCCATGGTCGCTAGCGTCTACTACAACCGCTTGGCGAAAAACATCGCCCTCGACGCCGACCCCAGCATCATCTACGCAGAACTTCTGGCTGGGACGTACCAAGGCGCGCTGCATCACGCAGACATGCAGTTCCATTCGCCCTACAACACATATCGCAATGCGGGTCTGCCCCCCGGCCCAATCGGCAACCCCGGACGGAGCGCCCTCGAAGCGGCCATGCACCCCGCGCAAAGCGACTACTACTACTTCGTCGCCGACGCCCAAGGCCATCACCGCTTCGCCCGCACCATGGAAGAACACAACAAGAATGTAGCGGCCTACCGCAAAGCCATGCGCGGCCACTGATGTTTATGTGGGGAAATGTTAGCGTGGGGCGGCCGCCTCGGCCGTCCGTGGAGCTCAGCTCCGCGAGGGCAGCAGGGATCACCTAACCCGGATAATTCAACTTCGTGGACCTGAGGCACGGTTTTCCATCCACCCTTGCAGGATCAAGATTGCTGCCATGCGGTCCACTGCCTTCCCCCGCTTCTCGATCGACAAATCAGCCTCGCGCAACAACCTATTGGCTTCCACCGACGTGAGCCGCTCATCCCACAAATGCACGGGCAGCCGAAACCTCTTGCGCAGCTCCTCAGCGAACACTTGCATCTTGTCCGACTGAATCCCTTCCGCTCCGCTCATCCGCAGCGGCAGACCCACCACAATTTCCCGCACGTCATACTCCTGAATCACCCGCTGCAAATGATCGAAGTCGCGCCGCTTCGTCGTGCGCTGCAAGGTATCCAGCCCCTGTGCGGTAATCCCTAGCGGATCCGACACCGCGACGCCAATCCTGCGGGAGCCCACATCGAGTCCAAGCACCCGCCCCACGGGCACCTCACGCCCACTTCCACCTCGGGAAGTAGCTTCCTCTGTATCGTCTGGAACTTGCTTTCTCGGCTCAAAATCCACGGCCCCGATTATATGCGCGGCTCCCTCCGCCGAACGTTCCGCATTCCGATACGAATCCGAGTCTGGTAAGACATTGTCTTTCAATAACCTACAGAAATGCCGTATCTCTCCGAAGCCGTTATCCCGACGGGACCCTCCTTTCAGGCGAAAGGAGGGATCTGGCACCCGTCCGATTACCTTGCTTTGGACAGGACCGCGGAGTACCATACGCTTAGAACTTTTTAAGCTTCTTCCCCACGAACCATCGCCTTCCCTTTAGGTACCGAAATATGAGTGGTACGGACTTGAACTTCCACATCGGCGATAAGGTCGTCTATCCCAATCATGGGGTTGGGGTTATTGAACAGATCAGCAGCCGCTCGATCGGTACGACGGTCGAGAGGTTCTACCTGCTCAACATCAAAGCCAGCAGCCTCAAAGTGATGGTCCCTTGCCAGAACGCCGGCAGCGTCGGACTGCGCCGCGTGGTTCGCAACGGCGAAATCCAGAAAGTCCTCGACGCCCTCTCGGTCGGCGAGAACGGCAGCAACGGCGACTGGAAAGACCGCTTCAAGGAAAACTCCGAGCGCATGCGCACCGGATCGCTCCTCGAAGTCGCCAGCGTCCTCAAGAGCCTGATCGCCCTGCATCAGGCCAAACCGCTCTCCTTCCGCGAGAAGAAAATGCTCGAGCGTGCCCGCTACCTCTTAGTCAGCGAGCTGGCGATGGCCCGCAACTGCGAAGAATCCAAAGTCGAGGAAATCCTGACCACCGCCTTGGCCAAGTGTAAGCTCCGCTTCCCCGAAGCCTCGGAATTCCAGGCCTAAGAATTCCAAACCTAGTCCGCCTATCTGGAACCGTCTTCCTTTCCATTGTCATGCTGAGCGGAGAACGAGCGGCGCGAAGCGACGGTCGTTCGTAGTCGAAGCATCCCTACCCAAACCCGATTTTGTCGGACTCACATGCACCGCGGCCCTCGTATAATCTCGCCGATGAGCGACGCCCCCTACCCTTCGGGATGGACCGCCTCCTCCTGCGCCTCGACCGCCAGGAACCCTACATCTCTCTGCACTTCATCATGATTTTCGTCCGCGTTCAGGAACGCAGCCTGCGTTTCTACCTTGACCATCCAGTACCAAATTCCTCTCCCGCACATTCCGCGTGATCGCCGCCGCTCGCTCGAACTCCGCGCGAGCTTCCTCCATCCGAGCGCACATCCTAATCCCGCCTCTATAGATACGTCGAACGGGAAACCGCCAAATCGACACGCCCCAAACTTCTATGGTTGCTGAGGCCCCGCCCAGCGCAGCGGATCCAACAGGACCGGTCGACTCCGGAAGCCCAAAGCCGGAAGCCCAGCGTATAATGTCCGGAGCCCGGCCGTAATCTCATGACAGACGCCATCAAACGAAAACTGCAGGAAGAAATCAACGCGCTCGAACACGAGCTGATTCACGAGCTTCCTAAAGAGATTAAGAAGGCCGCCGCGCTCGGCGACCTCAGCGAGAACGCCGAGTACCACATGGCCAAGCAGCGCCAGGAGTTCGTTAAGGCGCGCGTCCGCCAGCTCGGCAAGCGCCTCGCCGATCTGTCCATGGTCAACATGAACAACATCCCCCACGACAAAGTGGGATTGGGTTCGACCGTCAAAGTTTTCGACAGCACGAAGAACGAAGAAATGCAGTACAAGCTGGTGACCAGCGAAGAATCCGATGTAGCGACCGGAAAAATTTCCACCACCTCGCCCATCGGCCGCTGCCTGCTCAACAAGAAAGTCGGCGACACCGTGATCGTCGTTAGCCCCAACGGCAAGCGCGAACTGGAGATCCTGACCCTGAGCACCATCCACGACGAAATCGCCGACGAACCGAAAGAGGCGGGCGCGTAATGCTTAACCGAGGGCGTCATCCTGAGCGGAGCCGCCTTGGTAGACCCCCGGCTTTCAGCCGGGGGCGTGCGAAGCGCGGCGGAGCGAAGGATCTCGGGCGGATCATAGAAGAATTGTCCATCCAGGAGCCGCGACCGTGAGCGCCTCCTGGACTAGCGCTTTCGGCCGCGCCTGCGGAGTCCTGCTCGACACCATCGTCCGCTGGTTGGCGCTCTCCCGCATCAATCCCAACGTCCTCACCTTCATGGGACTGGTGGTCAATACTTGGGCCGCCATCCTTTTCGGCTCCTCCAACGCCAGCAACCAGCAACGCATGTTCTTCTACGCCGGACTGGTCATCATCTTCTCCGGCTTCTTCGATCTGGTCGACGGACAGGTCGCCCGCGCCACCAACCGCGTCACCCGCTTCGGAGCCTTCTTCGACTCCGTCGTCGACCGCTACTCCGACGCCTCCCAATTCCTCGGCCTGCTAGTCTTCTACGCCCGCGGAGGACGCTTCTTCTACGTCGTCCTCACCGCCTTCGTCATGATCAGCGCCATCATGGTCAGTTACACCCGAGCCCGCGCCGAAAGCCTCATCGGGTCCTGCCGCGTCGGATTCATGGAACGCCCCGAACGCCTGGTCCTCGTGATCCTCGGAGCTCTCTTTAACCGCATGGCCCCAGTCCTCTGGGTGATCGCAGTCCTAAGCACCATCACCGTAATCCACCGCATGCGCTACACCTGGACGAGAACTCAAGACTCCCCGACAACCATAAAAGCCGGCCAAGCTGCCTAGGTCTTGATGTACGTGGCGCCTCCGCCTGCAAACGCTGCCCGGAAGTTGAGTTGCTATTGTGGTGACCCCGCTCTGGGGCGAACCGCTGCCTCCCGGCCGCGCTGCCGGATCTTTCGAATTGCGCTGATGTTGCTCCGTAAAGATTTGCTGACGCCAGCCCAGTCCCACATGACATCCTTGTTTCCAATGGCCTGCCATTGCGAATCAAGGTAGTCGGCAAAAACCGTCGCACGGTCAAGCCGATTGTCAATGTCATCGCTGTCTCCGATTTGGACACGCACCCTGTCGTCCACTATCGGCGTATCTACGATCATTGCGTCGACGTACGCGAAATACCTGCATAGTTGCTTGATAGTGTACGCACCGATAGTCGTTATTCGATACGCGACGGCTTCAGCTTTCTCAAGGAAAGCGGGGCTCGGCTCGATGAGCTTCTTATCCATTGCGCGCTGAATCGCAAAGTTAACCTGCGCGGGGCTAAAGCCCAATCCCTGGGCGAAATCATATATCGGTCCAGCGTCGACATAGCCCTGTCCGGCTGTGCCTGCATTCCTCTCGATGAATGCGACGATATTCCCCGTCAGGAAGTGCTCCTTTCCATCGGGCGTTGTGATATCGAACAGATTCGCTACAGGTGTCGACGACGGGTCAAAATGCTCGAAGTCACCGAAGATGACTGCCCGCATGAACTCATGAACTGAGATTGTGTAGTGCCCTTGCTCTTCATACTTGGAAAGGATCTTCGCAGCATTCACGTGGCCACTACCGATGAACGCGTTCAAGAAATCCAACGCCCTTCGCACATTACCGCCGCTCAGATTGTCGACAAAAGAGTTAAGTTCCTCGTTCGTCTCGAAGGTGTGCAGTAGAGCGCTCATGTAGCGCGACAAGGTCTGTGAATTAACCGTGATGTTGGTCGGAAACGCCGCTAGCTTTCCAGTTCGCTGTAGTTGATCGAGAGCGAACCGTATCCGCTTCTTAATCACAACGTCAATACGGGGAGGAGAAATCGTGAAAACCCGTGGCTGGTACGCCGTCAGCGATCCCTTCGTTCGCGAGTGATAGAAAGTATCTGGTCGGAGTGCTATGAACACAGTCGCAGGCCAGGTCTCTGCAAGGCTCTGCCCAATCAGGAAAGCGCGCTCCTGGAACTCGAAAGGTCTCTGATCGACATTGTCCAGAAAGATCACCACCTGGCGCTTGTGGGCTTTCGAAATGTGCTCGAGCGATGCGCGAAGGTGTGCAGCCCGGTCCTCGAGTTTCGAGGCCAGAAACTCAATTTCCTTCACCAGGAAGGCATTCTCATCGATTTTCTTCAGGTCGGCATAAATTCCCTTAGAAAAACGGACCAGATCGCCATGATAGACGCCGCGAATGAAGCCTCGGTCGCGAATGTCGACGCCGTATTCCCGAAGTTGAGCTTCGCACCTAGCTATCACGAAACGTTCCAGATCGTCCGCCAAAGCCGGCTCCTTGCCGAAGTCAACATAAAGGCTGATCGCTTTCTCAAAAATGGAACGCCCCTCCACCCTCATCAGATGACGTATGAACATTGACTTTCCTACGCCAACATCTCCAAGTAGTATGATCACGCGGCGCTTTAGCCCCGCAGACACCACGTCGGCAGTGATCTCCGACGTTAGATCAGGAGCAACCCCGTCCTTCACTCGCGCTGGTTGCATGGTGGGGACCTGAAGCTCCTTTTGCATAATTAAGGAATATCTCGTTTCGAGGACTTGGCGGCTAATCAGGGCGTACTGCGACAGTGCGCCGCTGGAGGAGTAGCAGTCTTTCAGGAAATCGTCCTCCAATTGCGGCACTCGGCCAATATCTTCAATGAACAGCTCCCCTAGGGTCTTCAGCTCCGTTTGGAACGGGTTGCGATTCTTGAAGCCCGGGTAGTTTGCGAGCCGACGCGACAGGCGCTCGGGCGGGGGCTTGACGGCATCGGCCAGCAGTGTTGTGTGGATGTTGCGGGCAGAGATTCCGGGTTTAGACAGATCAAACCAGAGCTCCCTGAAGTGTTCACGCATCTTCCGGAGGGACGGGAACGCCAAAGCGCGTCCGTCGAGGGGAGCAATTCCATCTTGTCTACTTCCTATGAACGCTATCAGCTGGTGTCCGTTGCACACGGCTCCAATGGGTATACCCCGACGTTGGCAATATTCGACGGCCTGCTTAATAGCGTCTCCGATTTCCTTGTCGAGATCGAGCAGGGTCTCCAGCTTGTAGCTAATTCTGTCGAATCCAGCGGGCACTTCGAAGTAAATGCCTTCTCGCTTGGCTTCCACCAGAAACCTACGAGATGGGACACCAAATGAATAGTCGGTATATTGTCCTTCGTGGTGCTCTTCCGCAACGCAGTCTTCGCGGTCCCATCCCAGGCATTCGAAGAGGAGGCGATCGATCAAATGCAGACGGGTCGTAGCTTCGTTCCGGAGGATCTCGTCTTCGCGTGCGGCGGCCCAGACCAGAAGCTCGTCAAGCTTCTCGCGAGCCGACTCGTAGTCTAATCCCATGCCACCGCCTGCTACCCGGGAGCTCGAAGTGTTGGCGTATCTTCTTTCGAGGTTCCGGAGAATCTACGCGCTTAGTGTAAACGAAATTAAGAGAGAGAGAGCTTGCAATCCTCGGAGCTCTCTTCAACCGCATGGCCCCAGTTTTCTGGGTGATCGCAGTCCTCAGCACAATCACAGTCATCCACCGCATGCGCTACACCTGGACGAGAACTCAAGACTCCCCGACAACCATAAAAGCCGGCCAAGCTGCCTAACGTTGGACTCGACATTACAAGACCCGCCGAATACCTTCTTCTTCCGAGCGCAAAAAAAAGGCCAGCCCCTGAGGGCCGGCCCGTGAACGGTCTCACGAACATTACTACTTCGTGCAAGTCTCGCTGACCATTTTTACATCGGTAACACTCAAATTCCTGATCTGGTCTTTGCCGGACGCGTTCTGCATCTGGCCGTCCTTCTTGCCTTCGGCTTTCATTTCATGTGTGACTGTGCCGGTCACCGTTACTTGATGGCCAACGTGCTCATCAAATTTGACGGTATCGCTGCGCAGGTCATAGATCTTGCCGTCTGCTGCCGTGAGAGTTATTTCTCCCGGCTGGTCACCCTTTTGCAGACAGCCGCTTACCGTCTTTGGGGGTTTCGCCGCTTTCGTATCTGGGCTTGCTTGTGCCGAAGTTGTCGTGTTGGGTGGCGTGGCGGCGTCTTGCGCTAGCGAGACGGCGGACGCCAAAAGCGCGAAAGCAAACGTAACGAACATTAACTTCTTCATAATTTGGAACTCCTTCGGCCAGAAGCGAAAGATGAGTTGTCGGTCTGATGACCCCGAAACACGCTGCGACGCCAGCGTCTTCCGTTGGTCCTCCGTTACGAATATAGAGAGGGGTTTTAGCCTGAGCCAGTTCAAAGTCCCTGAGTGCTCGGCCCCGGGCATCCACAGACTCGCCCGAAGAGAAGCACGCAGCATGCGGAGCAGGCGCGTTGGGACAACCTGTCAACCAGCGCGCCACCCGCTCCGCTACAACTAACCCAGCTGACGTCAACCAGCCTAAGCTGTCGAAATCCGTGCGTCTGAGCACAATTGCACATTTCTGAGAAATGTACGGGATGCCGGACAGCAGAACCGAGTCGTCATTCCGTCCCTAACCATCGAAGGGAATGTGGCGGAATCTGCCGTCCGCCCAATCTCCGCAAGAGTCTGTCATCCTGAGCGAAGTGAGTGCTCCGCGAAGCGAAGCACCCACGCAGTCGAAGAGCCTGCCCTGAGCGCAGCCGAAGGGATCCCTACTCCCACTGTCGGCCCAGCCATGCGGAGGTATCGCCCCGTGCGACACAACTTGCCGCGCGCAGATATCCACAGCAGCGCGCCTATGATGTGACATCTGACCTTGCGTTCCACAGCCCAATTGTCCGATCCTGCTCCCAGCCGAAAGGCGAGGCCGGGATTTCCGGCAGGATTGCAAGTCGTTATTTGACAATATTTTACGCGCAAGTCCAAGCAGCTCAAGATTTTGCGAGGGGTCAGACATATCGTCAACTCGCAACCATTTTAAAAACAATATTTTAGGGAAATAGCCAAAAAAAATCGTGGGACGCATGTCGATATAACTCCCGTGTTCTCAATATTTTGCCCGCAAAATATTGAGCCCCATAGACTTTTTCGCGATTTCCCGCTAACTCCATGATTCCAGTAGACCGGAGGGGGAGGGGTACCCCATGGCCGAGATCTGAAACCCCTCCACCACCGCTATCGCGGAGGAAGAAGCTGAGAAAGAACGACTGAGTACCGAGTACTGAGTACCGAGTACTCTTCCTGCTATCCTATCGAGTCGCATCGCTGATTCTGGGGAAACTCTTGCCGACAGATCCGGTTCTAGTCGTTCATGGTGGCGCGTGGGCCATGCCCGATGACATGGTCGACGCCCACATCCACGGCGTGACCAACGCGCTGACTGCGGGATGGCGCGTGCTCGAGCGCGGCGGCACAGCCCTCGACGCCGTCGAAGAAGCCGTCGTCATCATGGAAGACGACGAGACCTTCGACGCCGGACGCGGCAGCTTCCTCAACCGCGACGGCAAAGTCCAACTCGACGCCCTCATCATGGACGGCGCCACGCTTCGCGCCGGCGGCGTCGGATGCGTCGAGCGTCTGCGCAATCCCGTGCGCGCCGCCCGCAAGATTCTCAGCGAGAGTCCGCACGTCTATTTCGTCGCGGAAGGCGCGGAACGTTTCGCCGCTGAACATGGCATCGCGCTCTGCAAGAACGAAGACCTCGTCATACCGCGCGAAGTCGAACGCCTGCGCGAGTACCAGGCCGACGCCGCGCAACACGGCAACGATCTGTTCGCGCCCAGTTCTGACGATGTGACCATCTCGCACGACACAGTCGGAGCAGTCGCGCTCGACCGCGCCGGCAACATCGCCGCCGCCACTTCGACCGGAGGCACGCTGAACAAGGCTCCCGGACGCCTCGGCGATTCCTCTCTGATCGGCTGCGGCTGCTACGCGAACAATGAGAGCGCCGCCGTCTCCACCACCGGATGGGGCGAGCCGATCATGAAGTTAGTGCTGGCCAAGTGGACCGCCGACCGCATTCAGGCTGGCAATCTGCCCGAATGGTCCGCGCAGGAAGCAATGAACTACCTGAAGCAGCGCCTCAACGGCCACGGAGGCATCATCGTCCTGAACCCCGAAGGCCACATCGGCATCGCCCACAACACCCCGCGCATGGCCTGGGCGTACAAGACCGTAAAGAAGCAGGAAGCGGGCATCGAACGGAACGCGCCTTAGCCGGCGAAACAATGACCTTTATAGCCAGCCCTTGGTTCTCGCGATCCGCGCCGCTTCCACCCGATTGCTCGCTCCCAGCTTGCTGATGGCTTCGGAGAGATAATTCCGCACCGTGCCGTCGGAGAGCCCCAACTCACCGGCGATGTCGCCGCTGGCCATGCCTTCCCCGGCCAGGCGCAGCACCTGCCGCTCGCGGTCGGTCAGCGGATCCATTTCACCCCAGGCTTCGGTCGCGAGTTCGGGATGGATGACGCGCAGTCCCTGATGCACGCGGCGCACGGCGTCGGCGAGTTCTTCCGCACGCATGTCTTTCAGCAGATAGCCGGACGCTCCGGACTCGAGCGCGCGGCGCAGGTATCCCGAGCGCGCGAACGTGGTGACGATGACGACGCGCGTACCCGTCCGGCGACGCTTCAACTCCGCAGCCACGTCGAGGCCACTCATGTGCGGCATCTCAATGTCGGTGATGAAGACGTCGGGCTTGTGCGTGAGCACAGCCTGAAGCGCTTCCCTCCCGTTCGCCGCTTTGGCGACAACGGAAATGTCGCCTTCAATCTCGAGCAAGGCGGCGAGGGCGCCGAGCACCATCCCCTGATCTTCGGCCAGCACTACGCGGATGGTCTTGCGCCCTTCTTTGCCGCTTTCCTTATATGAGGGATTCAATTCTGGCGACCTTCGACTTCGGGCGCGACTTCTTTCAGAGGCAGCGTAATGGTCAGCGTCGTGCCCGCTTCCGTGCTGCGGTTTAGCGTGCCCCCAATCATTTCCACTCGTTCCCGCATGCCGCGCAATCCGTTACCCTCGCCATTGGAACTGCCGCAACCGTCATCATGAATCTCGAGGCGGCAACTTCCGTTCTGCTGTTCCAGGCGCATGCGGCAACTGCGGGCCTGGGAATGCCGCACCACATTCGTCACAGCCTCGCGAACCGCAAGCGATAACACGCTCTCCTGCATGGCAGGCAGCTTTACTGTGGTGGCTGCATCACATTGCACCGCGAGGCCGGCCGTTTCCAGCGTCGTCTTCGCCTGCGCCAATTCGGCCACCAACCCTTTCGAACGATATCCGCGAATTGCGTCCCTTACGTCGGTCAGTGCTTGCCGTGAAATCTGCTCGACTTCGCGGATCTCTTTTCCGGCCCGTTCCGGATCACGTTCGATCAGCTTGCCAGCGAGTTCCGACTTCAGCGTGATGACCGAGAGCGTGTGCCCCAACACATCGTGCAGATCGCGGGCAATGCGTTCCCGCTCCGCGACTTTGGCCAGGTTCTCGATCTCTTCGTTCGCCTTGCGCAATTCGCAGTTCATGCGATTACGCTCGGCGAAAAAGATGTTTCCCGCTCCGATGAACATGGGAAAGACCGCTGCCCAGAATAGCTCCCATGCACCCGCGCGCAAAAGTAACCCTTCAATCGCAGCAATCGCCCCGATCATCACTAGTCCGGCGACGGCACGCGCTTGGGTGGCCACCATGAAAGGAATCATGGCGGCCGCAAAAATGAAGAACGTGCATCCGCCAGGGTTGTAGGGAAGAAACAACACTCCCAGCAGCACCATGCCACCGACATGGACAAAGAGCCGAGGCCTCTCCAGCAGGAAAATTCCAAAGTAGAGGAGGAGAAAGATCGCGGCGCCGAGGATGTTAAAGAGCCACTTGGTGCGGCTGACGTGTTCTACGACGGGCTGAACAAAGAAGAAACCGAGATAAAGCCACCAGAGCAGAGGACCCCATCCGTGATCTCGGTCGTGAAACACCGACCGAATCGGCCGCAGTTTCAGCGACCAACCACGCGACTCAGAATCCGTATTGAATTCCCGCGAACCCATGAACGGCATGTCTTATTTTCAATCCTCTCGTCAATTCCGGCCAGTTCCAAGTCTGGGCTTGGCCGTATACCACACCAGCAGGGCTGCGGGAATCAACAGCGCCAGCCATTTCGATCCGCCGTAAATTGCCGCCATTCCCATGAGGATCAGGACTACGGTCCAGCCTATCGACTTTTTCGCATCCACGCTCATGGTCGTCTCCTGCTGTTCCTCTTGAGCTTTAGCTCTTGCCTAATTCGAGCCCATGGGTGCGGCGAAATAATTTGCCAAAAGCCTCGCTTCCACGAAAACTCGCTTTTGGGTGGCGCAGCGCTTCGAGCGCTGCGGTAAAACCCCTCCTTAAATTAGGGCTTTAGCCCCTGTGGCACCCGAACCGAGTTCTTCCGGCAAACCGTGAAGCCGTACTCTTGCTGAACTTCTAACCGTACAGTTTTCCCTTGTCGCGCTGGAACCCGATGCGCGCGGCGCCCAGGCAGATCATGGTGAAAGCCGCGAGCACCTCCCAGTGCGTCGCGTTCGATTCATGGCGTCCTGATCCAACGATTCCCAGCGCCAGTTGCGCCAGATGATAGGGCGGCAACGCCAGCGCAATCTGCTGCACGATCTTCGGCAGGAACATGAAGGGAACCCACAACCCGCTGCAGAACGACATGGGCAAATAGATCAGGTTGATGGTCGCGGGCGCCGAGTTCGGTCCAGTGAAATATCCCAAAGCCAATCCCATGCAAGAGAACGGCAGCGAACCAACCGCCAGGGTTCCCAGCAACTTGGCGAAATCGGTGAAAGGCATGCGCACACCGCCCACAGTGATTCCGAGCGCGAAGAGCGCAAGCACGATGATCGTGCTGAAAATTATGCTGGTCGTCACCTTGGCTGCGAAGTATGCAAATGGCGGCATGGGGCTGGCACGCTTCACCTGCAGCCATCCCAGGCCGCGGTCAGACGCCAGGCCCGCCGCAGTTCCAAACAGCGACGCGCCCATCACGCCGAACGTGCCATAGGTCGCGATCATATATGCGGGCACAGGCGTGCCCGCGAGGCTCTGCTTTGCATTCAGCACCAGCCCGAACAGAACATAGAACATGATCGGGAAGCTGAGCACCGACATCGTATACATGCGGAGGCGCAGATTCTTCAGGAACTCGTATTTCGCTTCCTTCACATAAATGGTCGCCGTATGTCGCGGCGAACGCTCAACTCGTGTGCTGCTCAACGTCATGGTTGCGATGCTCATTGCATTTCCCCCGTCGCACGTGGATCTGTTTGGCTTAGTTGGAACGATTGCCTTCGCGTTCTGCATCCCGCGTCAAGGCGAGGAACGCTTCTTCCAGACCAGCGCTGGAGATTTCCAAGCCTGAGAGACTCGCATCCCGCTCCAGCAGTTCGCGAACGATCGACTCGGCTGCGACTACGTGAAGCTCGACGGCCTCGCGGTCTTCTCTTACGTCAGTGACTCCGGGAATCTGGCGCAGCGCATTCAGGCTGAGACTGGTGATGCAGCGAATACGCTTGCTCGCGGTTTTCGCCTTGATCTCCGACGGAGTCCCCTGCGCAATAATTTCGCCCTGGTTGATGACAGCGACGCGGTCGGCAAGCGCGTCGGCTTCCTGCAGATAGTGGGTCGTGAGCAGCACGGTCTTGCCGCGCGAAACCATCCGCCGGATTTCGTCCCACAACATGCGCCGCGCTTCCACATCGAGTCCTACGGTAGGCTCGTCGAGAAACAGCAAGTCCGGATCGCCGCAAATGGCGAGGGCGAACAGCACTCGTTGTCTCTGGCCACCGGAAAGATCGCCAAACTTGCGATCACCCAATTTCTCAAGGCCGACGGCAGCCAGGACGTCCGCGGGGGCCATCGGTCTCGGGTAATAGCTGGAAAACAGATCGATGTGTTCGCGGACGCGCAGCGTTTCAGGAACTCGGCCTACTTGCAACATCGCACCCGTTCTCATCCGGTTTTCAGGATTTGTGGGGTCGCCACCGAAAACCCGCGCTCTTCCCGCATTGGGCTGCAGCAGCCCCAACAGCAACTTTACAGCGGTCGTTTTGCCCGCGCCGTTCGGTCCGAGCAAGGCGACGACCTCACCCGTGCGGACCTGAAAATCGACTCCACGAAGCGCCCGGATGTTTCCGTAATTCATGTTGACGCCGTCGAGACTGGCGACGACCGCGTCCAGGTTGCGAAGTTCTGCGGGCTGCGATTGTTCTAAGGTAGCGATCATCTTCAATCCTCCCAGCGCGTTTAGCACCGTCTGGCCGGGAGTCGATTTCGTCTCTTCCGTCCAGTGATTGCATCATCGCGGAAGCAGAACGAGCGCACCAGTGCCATCCATCACGCGGCGGGCGTGACAAATGTCATCCTTGGATTTCTTGGGGATTTCTTGCCAGAACGGAAGCTGGTGAGAACTAAAGCGGCTAACCCCAGCCGGGAGGAGCCGGAGAAACCATTACTCTTGCGCCAGACCTGTTACGAAATCCGAACAAGCACAGAAAATCCACAACGCGGGAGAGGCGCTCGATTCAGATCGGCAAATGCAACGAACCTTCGATTCTGCGCGCCTGACAAGGCCCTCCGCATGTTCGGATTTCGTAACAACACACCAGTGCTCAAATTTTTGCACAAATCGTTGGTCACAAGTGGTCCCGCGTTTGGTATGATTCCCCCACTTTCTTAGGAGGCGCACCCATGCTACCGGCGGGAAAAAGCCTTCGCACGCTGCGCGAGAAACTCGGGCTCACCATGCGTGACGTCGAGAACTCAAGCGCGCGCGTCGCCGACAAGTATCGCAACGAGGAATTCTCCATTCCTCCCAGCCGACTGTCCGACATCGAAACCAAGGGTATTCTGCCCAGCATTTTTCGACTCTACACTTTGTCAGTCATCTACCGCCGCGATATTCGCGAGCTAATGTCGTGGTACGGCGTCGACTTGAATAATATGGCTACCGACCTCGGCTTGGTGTCTCCACCGAAGTCGCACGTTTCGGATGCCCTGGCCGGACTGTCGTCGGTGCAGGTTCCCGTGCGCATGGATCCTGGCTTTGACGAACGCCGCACCACCAACCTGGGCCGTATGGTGGAGCAATGGGGATTGGTCCCCATCGCCTACCTGGCGCAGTTTGCCAACAGCGAGTTCACGTATGGCTACGTCGGCACCCAAGACTTCACCATGTACCCGATTCTTCCTCCCGGCAGTTTCATCCAGGTCGACGAAGCCCGGAATAAAGTGGTGGAGGGCTCGTGGCGCTCGGAGTACGAACGTCCCATCTACTTTGTCGAGACTCGCGAGGGGCATACCTGCTGCTGGTGCAGCATGCGCCGCGAGGAGATTATTCTGCAACCGCATCCCTTGTCTCCCGTTCCGGTTCGTATCCTCCGGCACCCGCAAGAAGCTGAGGTGCTGGGTCAGGTCGTGGGGGTCGCTATGAAATTGACCGAGTGGCACGCCCTCGATTCCTCTCCAGGCTCGAAAGGGCCAGCAGCACTGAACTAAGGTGAGAGGCAGCCGGAGAATCCAGGCGCTCGCCTGGCAGCAAATCCTCGAGCCGATTGCGCATCCCCTCGACATAGGCCTGAGCAGCGACCCCGCTGCCTCGGCTGGATTCATTCAGATCCTCGACCAGCGACGCCAAAGGCGTCCGTAAAATCCCAGCCACAATTTCGGCATGGGCCGTCTTCAAGGCCCGCTCGGACCCCTCCGGCCCGTGGACCAGTTCCATACCCCAGTGTTCGTAGCGGCCTCGGGCATGGCGCAAGGACGCCAGATAGGCCAATTTCCCCAGCAGCCCTGAGACAGCCGCCAGAGTGGTCTCTTTCACGTCCTGCAGAGCAGATTTCAGCGTCATCTTGTTACGAATTCCGAACGCTCAAAGGTTTGCAACCTCTGTTGCGCCTGCGATTGCGCCATGAAATTATCACGGTCCAATTCGCAGTCACAAGGAGAAAACACCGTGAAACGCATGCTACTCGTCCTCGGAGCAGCCGTACTGTTTCTCAACACTTTGGTGGTTCCAACCGTAGTCCGGGCCGATGGAGGAGGAACAAGTACTAATTGTGGCAATACTCTGTGCAAGCCGTGACGGCGATCTGACTTTTCTTACGAAAACGGAACAAGAATCACGAGAACGTTGCCGCCTGCGGCAAGTCGCGGTATAGTGCCTTTCTATCGCCATGCTGCAGGCGCACTCATTTCTCTGGAACTACCTCTGGGTTGCGCCCAACGCCCTGCTTCTTTTGCTCGCCCTCCTGATGCGGCGGCGAGGACTACACAAGCAGTTCCGAGCTTTCTTTGCCTTCGCCATTATCTCAGCCCTGGGCCAATTGGCGGTCTACACTGCTGATATATCTCCGTCTGTCACGCCTGAGAATTTCTGGCGAATAGACTGGGCCAGCCTGGTAACGGAGGGACTGATCAAGTTCATCCTGGTCGCAGAAATATTTGGGCAGGCGTTCGGATCCTACGCATCGCTGGCGCGACTCGGTAGGCTCCTGATCCGCGGAGTGGGAGTGGTCTTGATTCTCCTGGCAGCGTTGGCCGCGGCCTACACGCCGAAGGATGGCTTGTTCGGAATCGTCTCTGGGGCTCACATCCTAGAACAAACTATCTACCTGATAGAGGGTGGATTGCTTGTTTTTATCTTCTCCCTCGCATTCTATTTCCGCCTGCGATTGAGTCGACCAATCTTCGGAATTGCTCTCGGTCTCAGCCTTTCTGCCTGCGTACATCTTGCTATGTGGGCCATCATCGCAAATGTGGGCTTGCCCAATTCGACCCGGGCTCCCCTCGACATCATCAGGATGGCGACGTACCACATTGGCGTCTTGATCTGGTTCTACTACCTGCTCGTCCCCCCGAAAGCACTTACAAAGCCCACGGTTCCGCCGACCGACCCACCTACGGGTTCAGCACACGAAGAAGATCTCGACGTCTGGAACCGGGAACTGGAGCGTCTGGTACACCAATGACACTCGCCATCATTCTCGTCATCGCCGCCGCACTCGCGCTGATCTTCATTCTGGGCATTACGGTCTCACGAAGCCTGCAGGTTTCCGAAGGCGCCAGTTTGGCCGGCAAGATTCAGCCCATTGACGTGTCGGCCTTCCGCAACCTCATCAACCCCGCGGAAGACGATTACCTGCGCCGCCGCTTGTCCGCGTCCGAGTTTCGCGTGGTGCGGCGGCAGCGGCTGCACGCCATGGCCGCGTACGTTCAGACGGCGGGAAGAAACGCGGCAGTCCTGGTTCGCATGGGACAAAGCGCCCTAGCCGCAGCCGATCCTCAGACCTCAGAAGCCGCACGCCAACTGGTGGACAACGCACTCCTGCTGCGCAGCAACGCGACGTTCGCGCTCGTGAGAATCTATGTCGCCCTGGCCTGGCCGAACTCCGGCCTAGCCGCGACGCCCATCCTGCACGGGTACGAGCGGTTGAATGGGTCCGCCATGTTGCTGGGCAGACTGCAAAATCCCGCGGCCCCGGTGCGCATTTCCGCCTCACTGTGATTCGCTTGAGACTCGCCCCCACAGCAAACACTCGCCTGCTGTTTCGCTATGCTCGCCTCCAGGTCAGAAGTGTTCGAAAAACTCACACCGCGTGACGTGAAAACTAACGTTCCTGATTCCTTACTTGTTTTCGGGTGCCATTCTGTTATAAAAACCACCGGGCGTTAAAGCTTTTCCAATCGATTTCGTGAATACGTCGGCAATCTGCCGTGGGAACCGTCCCCGCCGTCTGCTCGCCTTCGCGAGTCCAAGGGAGAACCTTATGATCCGCACTGTCAAAGCTGTCTCCATGTCCTGCCTTGTTCTGCTACTTTCCGCCATTTGCTTTGGTCAAGGTGGCGCTGCCACCGGAGATCTGCATGTCACCGTGAAGGACGCAAAAGGGAGCGTGGTCACGAATGCCACGGTGACCGTACGGGACGTGGCGAAGGGTCTGGAGCGCACCGCGACCAGCGACGGACAAGGCGGCTATAGCGCGCAACTTCTGCCACCGGGCAACTACTCGGTCACCGTGGAAGCCACTGGATTCACCAAGATCACCAACACCGATGTCGGCGTCACGGTCGGCGGGCTCGTGGAACTGCCCGTCACGCTGTCAGTCTCAGGTGGCAAGGAGATCGTCGAAGTCACTTCGCAGGCAGAACTGGTCGAGACCTCGCGCAGTTCGACGACCGACACGATCGGCCAGCGGCGGATTGACAATCTTCCTATCAACGGCCGCAACTACATCAACTTCACGCTTACCGATTCGCAGGTCGTGCGCGACAACGCCCCCAACACCGGCGCGGCGCCTACTTCGGGCCTCAACATGAGCGGCCAGCGCGCGCGCTCCAACCTGGTCAACGTGGACGGCGCCGATGCCACCGACAACTCGACCAACGGCGTGCGCTCCACGGTTTCACAGGAGGCCGTGCAGGAATTTCAGATCATCACCAACAGCTACGCCGCCGAATACGGACGCGCCTCCGGCGGCGTGGTCAACATCATCACCCGCTCAGGAACGAACGCCTTCCACGGCGACGTCTTCGGTTTCCTGCGCGATCGCAACCTGCAGGCAGTGAATCCCTTCAGCACGGTTCCTAACCCGGCTTATACGCGGGTGCAAGCGGGCGTGGCGTTTGGCGGACCAATCAAGAAGGACAAGACATTCTTCTACTTCGCCTATGAAATCACGCGGCGCCACGAGACCGGATTCTCCGCGATTGGGCAAGATTGCTCGACCAGCGGCGGGCAAACCTGTTTCGGGCTCAGTCCATTCGATGCTTCGGCATATTTCGGCGCGCCCGCGGGTAGCGTAGTCCTGCCACTCACGTCCGACCAGGCGTCTTTCCTGAGCAATCCCGCCGTTGCGGCCACGGCCGGGGCCAATCCAGCCTACGCGGCTGAGGTCGGACAGTATGCCGGACTTGTCGGCGCGGCTTCCGGCATGGCTGTGAATGGCGCATGGCCGGTCGGCTTGACCGGCGGCTTCCCCGGACTCGGCGGTTTTCCCACCAGTTGCACCACTCCCGGAAGCTGCTTCGTCCCGGGTTCCTACCAGACGCTGAACTCGCAAAGAGGCAACTTCCCCGTATTTGAAGGCACCAGCCTCTACTCGCTGCGTATCGACCACAACTTCAACAACAACAACCGTCTGACTCTGCGCGGCAACGTCAGTCCCAGCACCGTCACCGGCATCGAAGTCAGTGGCCAGGACCAACCCGCCGGACAGAACGCTTACTCGCGCACTTCACAACAAACGTATCGCGATGTAACCGGAGCTTTGCAGGACACGTGGACAATCGGCAGCAACAAGGTGAATGAATTCCGCTTCCAGTACGCTCGCCGTGGACTCTCCTACTTCTACAACACGAAGATTCCAGGAGGCGCCGACCCAGCCGTGAATATTCCCGGCTTCGCCTATTTTGGCCGCGAGCCCTACTCGTACATTCAGCGCGTCGAGCAGCGCTACCAGTTCACCGACAACTTCACCTGGACCGTCGGTCGGCACAATATGAAGTTTGGCGGGGACGTCAACTATCTTCCGCTCACCGCGACCTTCACCGTCAACTATGGCGGCGTGTACGACTTCGGCGCTTTCAGTGCTGCTGCCTTGGGTTTTGTGAACCCCGCCCCCGGCGCGCTCCCCGATTTCCCATCCCTTTCCCCCGTACAGTCCTATGGCGCGGGTCTTCCCGGCGACTTCATTCAGGGCATTGGCAGTCCCACCGACTCGTTCAAGAACATTCCCATTGGAGCGTTCTGGCAGGATTCTTGGCGTGTCAGTCCAACGGTCACGCTGAATTACGGCGTCCGCTATGACGTAGAGATTCCTCCCAAGTTCAAGCCGCCACAAGGACTGGCTCTGCCCGCCTACAACCTGTTGGGATTGCAAAAAGGAATTCAGACCGACAAGAACAATATTCAGCCCCGGATCGGCATGGCTTGGGATCCGAGCGGGAACGGCAAGACGGTTGTGCGCGCGTCGTACGGCATGTTCTACGACCATCCGCTGCTCGGCCTATACTTTCTCGGCGATGCCTCCGACGGATCGTCCAGCGGACAGTTGGCGTTTGGTGGCACATCCGCCTGCTCGACACCGGGCAACCCGGGAAACCTGAACGCAATCACAATTTTCCAGGGGCTGCCGATTAATGTCGCTAGTGCGGCCAATCCGTGTGCGGCTAGCCTGAGTCCGGGCACAGCCAGCGCCCTCGGATTCCTGCCCAACCAGCAGCAGTTTCAAGCTCAGAACTTTCCCCAATCTGTCTTTCTCAACCAGAATTATCTAAACCCGAGCACGTTCCTGCCGCTTGCATTCCAGCCCTTCGGCTACCCGCAGGCCAAGAACTTCGTCTATGCGTATTCGCAGCAGGCGAACCTCACTCTGGAACAAGACCTCGGCCACGGTTATGCTCTCAGCCTTGCGTATAACCTCAACCTCGGACGGCATCTGAACCGTCCCATCAATGCGAATACGATTCGCGGCGACTTGATGGTCGCGAACTTCAACGCAGCTCTTCAGGCGGGACAAACTCCGGCGAGCCCGTTCACGGTAAGCGGTTGCGGCGCGACAGCCGGCGGCGTGCCTTATGTGGATTCCTCGCTGATGAATTTCTTCCGTCCCGGCGGCCTGAACCCGTCAATTGCGTTTCTTTATCAGAACGTCATCTCGGGGGGGGGCGCCTGCGTGGCACTTGCCCAGAGCATTGAGCACAACCTATCGAGTCAGGGATTCAACACCAACTGCGATCCCACTACGTTCACCGGCTGCGTCCCCTTCGGCGACATGGACGCCAACTACTCCAGCGGCAGTTCGAACTACAACGGCTTGACCACCAACCTGCGCAAGCGCTTCGGCAACCACTACGAATTCCTGGCGTCGTATACCTGGTCGCATGCCATCGACGACTCAACCGACTTGCAATCGACGCTGACGCCACAAGACAGCTATTACCCTGGCAATGATCGCTCGACTTCGCTCTTCGACCAGCGTCAGCGCTTCGTGCTCAGCGGCGTGTATCAGAGCGGAACGATTGGCGGCCACGGCTTTGTTGGCAAGTTCTTCAGCGACTGGACCGTCGCCCCGCTGCTCGATGTCTCTTCGGGCCGTCCCTTCAACATCGTCACGGGCAACGGCGACAATCTTCAGCTGTCCTCTCTGACCGGCCGGCCTAACACTTTCACGAATCCTGCTTGCGGCGCCGTTTACAAATCCAAGTATTCGCCGACGGGCCAACTGCAGGAGCCTTGCATCCTTCCGTTCGTTTTGACCGGAACCAACCCGACTCTCCTGCAACTCGATGGCACTCTCGGGCGCAACGCCGGAACTACTCCCTGGACGGTGTTCAACGACCTGCGCGTCGCCAAGCGGGTGAACTTCGGCGAGCGCTTCAGCATGGACCTGATCACCGACATGTTCAACATCGCCAACAAGGTGAATGTGGCGGCCGTAAGCCCGCTCTGCAGTAGTTCCTCCTGCAACGCGGGACAGCCCACTGCCGACTACGACATGCGTCAATTCCAGTTCGCCATCAAGCTGAACTGGTAGACGGGCGTGGGATACACATGGGCTGAGTGTGTGGGATGCACCACAGCAGCGTTGAGTGAGGTCCCGGAGGGACCAATGACAATAGCCCGCCAGTTTCACTGGCGGGTTGCGGCAGCAGATTCAGAAGCTCGTGCCGTAGGCACGATTGAAACGAACCAACCAGAGCATGCGTTTCAGGCGTCCCTCCGGGACGCCGTTCCATCTTTTTCCGCGACTGCCCGGCGTTGAAACGCCGGGCTATTTTCGGATGTCCTCGCGGACAATGCCCCGCGAACTTCGTCCCGGCAGATTGCGTAACCTCGGTAGAATGATTTTGACGTTTCTGAAGGCGAGGCAAGAATGCCCGATCAGGAAATCCTCCCAACGCTGGAGCCGCCCACTCTGACCGCTCCACCTTCACCGCCGCCACCGAACACGATCTTCCGCGGGCCCAACGGCATCCGCGCCGGATGGCGCGTCCTAATCTTCCTGGCATTGGTCGCTGTCATTGGGATTGTCTTCACGATTCCGTTCCTGTTGATGCGCGTACTGAGCAAAGGCGGCGATCAGTCACTAGTGGGCATTGCCGTCTCCGGCCTCACTCCTCTGGGACTTAGCATCACCGAAGGAGTTCTCTTCGTCATCCCATCGATCGCGGCGCTCATCATGGCGCGCATCGAACGCCGCAAGTACGGCCAATACGGATTGCCCGCCCGCTTCGCATTTCGCAAAGACTTCTGGATCGGCATCCTGGTTGGATTCCTCTCGATCAGCAGCAGCCTGCTCGGAATCTTCGCGTTTCACGGCTTCCATCTCACTGGCTTGGCGATCCACGGTAGCACGATCATATCCGCGACCGCCGCATGGGGCGCAACGTTCGTGATCGTCGGCCTCGCCGAAGAATTTTCTTTCCGCGGATACCTGCAATACACGCTCACTACCGGCATGGGATTCTGGCCCACCGCGATTCTGCTTTCGGGTCTCTTCGGCCTGGCTCACAAGTCCAATCCCGGCGAGTCCACGTTCGGTCTGTTCTCGGTCGTGCTCTTCGGATTGCTGTTCTGCCTGTTCCTGCGCCGCACCGGCAATCTGTGGTGGGCCGTCGGATTTCACGCCGGATGGGATTGGGGCCAGACGTTCTTCTACGGCGTCCCCGACAGCGGCATCCCGCCCTATCACAATCTGTTCGGCTCGATTTTCAACGGACCAAACTGGCTCACCGGCGGCAGCGTCGGCCCCGAGGCCAGCGTGTTTACTCCAATCGTGCTCGGGATCGTCGCGATTCTGTTCACGCGCGTCTACCGCGAGAACCGGTATCAGACGGCGGACTTCAGACCTTAGACGTCGGGTGTTACACTTTTGTTTTCCCATCCTTGGCGCTTGCCGGAGCAGTTCCCCAATGTCCGAAACTCAAATGCCCACCGCGCGGACTCGTGTCGTCCGCGAAGCCGATCGCGCGGTTTACGATCGCGAGACTGTGTACCGCATCCTCGATGAAGGATTTCTCTGCCACGCAGGTTTCGTGGTCGACGGCCAGCCGTTCGTGATCCCGACCTCCTACGGGCGGAAGGATGCCAGCCTCTACATTCACGGCTCAGCCGCCAGCCGCATGCTGCGCCAGTTAAAAGACGGCGTGCCCTTCTGCATTACGGTGACTTTGCTCGAAGGATTGGTGCTCGCCCGCTCGATTTTCAATCACTCGATGAACTACCGCTCAGTGGTGGTTTTGGGGAAGGCAACTTTGGTGGAAGATCCTGACGAAAAGCTAGAGGCCCTGCGAATTCTTTCGGAACACATTTTGCCCGGCCGCTGGGCCGACTCGCGCCAGCCCAACGAACGCGAACTCAAAGCCACGTCGGTTCTGCGCGTCCCGATAGAAGAATTCTCTGCGAAAGTGCGCCAAGGCCCGGCCATCGACGACGAGGAAGACTACTCGTTCCCCACGTGGGCGGGAGTCGTACCCCTGGAAATGACCGCAGGCGCGCCGATTGACGACGCGAGGCTGTTGCCGGGAAAAGAAGCGCCAGCGTACGCGAAGCATTACACTCGCAGTCGATAATTGGGGATACTTGACTACAGCGGTAAAGACGACTATCCTTACAGTAAAGGATATGAGTAAAGATGAATAACTCCAGCACAATCAGCAGCAAGGGCCAGATTACGATTCCGCAAGAAATTCGGAGACGCCTCGGCTTGGAACCCGGCGACCGGGTTGAATTTGTGATGGAGGAAGGCCGCACCATTGTCCGACCGGCTCGCTCGGGGGCCAACCCCTACGAGAAGTACATCGGAATCGCGGGCCCGTTCCCCGGAGGGGAAGAAGGAATAAAAGCTTGGATCGACGAGATGCGCAGCGATAAAGACTACGAATAAAGATCGCAAATGAGGACGGCTCTTGACACGAATATCCTATCTCTTCTTTGGTCGGGAGAACCGTCGGCGGCCAGTATCGCCGCTAAGTTGTCAGAGGTTCGTGCTCAAGGAGCACTCGTGGTAAGCGCGCCCGTCTTCGTCGAGCTTGCGGCCATGCCCACGATCAATGTGCAGCGCGTTGAGAAGTTGCTTGGGGAGATGTACATCGCCGTTGACTTCGATCTTGGAGAAGACGTCTGGCGACTTGCCGCAACGAGCTTCGCGACGTATGCGATTCGCCGCCGCCGTTCCGGCGGCGGTTCGCCAAAGCGCCTGCTGGCAGATTTCACGATCGCGGCGCATGCACTGCTGAAAGCTGACCGGCTTATGACGCGCGATACCGATCGGTATGCCCAGGATTTTCCCAACCTGCGCCTGATTTGAGAGGGTCCGAAGGCATCGTCACCTAACGAAGGCGAGTCAGAGTGGATTCATGAGCGGAAGGCGCAGCCAGTAGCTGGCGTGGTGGCAGTCCCTCACGGGATCAACAGCAGCTTCCCCGCAAGCTTCCGCGCTTCCATGTCCTGGTGGGCCTGCGGCGCCTCCGCCAGCGGATACGTCTTCGCAATCCGCAGCTTGAGTTTGCCGTCCGCAATCATCGCGAACAACGCACCCGTGCGCGCCAGTAGTTCTTCGCGCGTCGCCGTGAAGTGCGCGAGCGTGGTTCGCGCCATGTAGAGCGATCCCTTCTCCGACAGCTTCGCCGGATCCACCGGCGGCACCGGACCACTCGACATGCCGTAGATCACGAGCATCCCTCGAAGTCGCATCACGTTCAGATTTTTCTCGAACGTCGCCATGCCCACGCCGTCATACACCACGTCGACGCCCTTGCCGCCAGTCAGGCGCTTCACTTCAGTTTCGAAATCCTGCTTCGTGAAGATGATCACCTCATCCGCGCCGGCCTCGCGTGCCAGCTTGGCTTTCTCTTCGCTCGAAGCCGTACCGATCACACGCGCCCCGATCGCGCGGGCCATCTGCACCAGCAACAGTCCGACGCCGCCCGCAGCCGCGTGGACCAGCGCCGTCTCGCCCGCTTTCAGCTTGTGCGCGTCGTTCGCCAGATAATGCGCAGTCAATCCGTGCATCATGGCCGCGGCGGCTTGCTGGTCAGTAATCGTCGCGGGCACGGGAACCAGGCTGTCCGCAGTGGCCGCCACATATTCAGCGTAAGACCCCAACGAACCGCTCCACGCCACGCGGTCGCCAACCTTCACCGTTTTCGTCTGCGAGCCCACTGCAGACACGATTCCCGAGCCCTCCTGCCCGGGAATGAACGGCAGCGGCGTTCGCAAACTTCCGTCACGGAAGTGCCCGTCAATCGAGTTCACCCCCGCGACGGACACTTTCACCAATGCTTCGTTTGGCTTCGGTTGCGGGACGGCGACTTCGGCGAGTTCCATCACCTCGGGCCCACCCGTGCGCTGCACGCGAATTGCTTTCATGGATGATCCATCCAAAATTTTCGAGCAAGTTCAGATCTCTTTGTCATCCTGAGGCCGCGTTCTTTGCGGCCGAAGGATCTATGCACTCCTCGGCACCATTCCTAGCGCCGGCGAGTACATAGATCCTTCGCTTCGCTCAGGATGACAAGTCAGATTGAGAATAGAACCTACGGTATCAGCAGCAACTTCCCCGTCGTCTTCCGGCCTTCCAGATCGCGATGCGCCCGCTGCGCTTCCGCCAGCGGATACGTGTGTTCAATTCGCAACTTGAGTTTCCCCGCCGCCATCATCCCAAACACCGCCCCCGACCGCGCCACTAATTCTTCCCGTGTCGCGATGTAATTCCCCAGCGATGGCCGCGTCAGAAACAATGACCCCTTCTGCGTGAGCACGATCGGATCAAACGGCGGCACTGCCCCGCTCGATCCGCCGAACAGCGCCATCATCCCGCGCGGACGCAGAACATTCAGCCCCTTCTCGAACGTCGTCTTCCCCACCGAATCGTAAACCACGTCGACGCCCTTGCCTCCCGTGAGCCGTTTGGTCTCAGCTTCGAAGTCAGATTGCGTATAGAGAATAATTTCGTCTGCTCCGGCCTCGCGGGCCAGCTTGGCCTTCTCATCGGTTGAGACCGTGGCAATCACCCGTGCGCCAATGTGGTGCGCCATCTGCACCAGCAGCAGTCCCACGCCGCCGGCCGCTGCGTGCACCAGCGCCGTCTCGCCGCGCTTCAGCGGATAGGTGTCATGCGAAAGATAGTGCGCCGTCATCCCCTGCAACATCGCAGCCGCGGCCTGCTGTTCCGTGACGCCCTGGGGAATCGACACCAGTCGGTCCGCCGCGACGCAGGTATATTCCGCGTAGGCTCCCAGCAGCCCACTCCAAGCCACGCGATCGCCGTTCTTAACGGAAGTGACCTCGGCGCCCACGGCCGTCACCACGCCCGCGCCCTCCTGACCCGGCGTAAAGGGCAACGGCACTTTATACCGGCCCTCGCGGTGATACAAATCGATAAAGTTCACGCCCGAAGCGGCCAACTTCACCACCGCTTCATTTGCCTTCGGCTGCGGAACCGGCAACTCCACCAGTTCCATCACCTCCGGCCCGCCAGTTTGCTTAACTTGAATGGCTTTCATAAGAGTTCTGGATTCGTAACGTTGCCAGATGGATTCCGGCAACAGGTGATTCTACATGCGAAAGGCTGGAGTTGGCCTCACCGGCCCTCCAGTGCGGACTGGCGCTTCTGCAGGAAGCGGCGGACCGCGAGATCGCGCTCCAGGCCGATTGCGATTTCGTACGCCTGGCGGGCTTCACCGTGCGCGCCGGCCTTGGCCAGCAACTCCGCGCGCGCCGCCCAATAAGGCTGGTACTCGGCGAGCCGCGCATCGCTGGCCACCTGCTCGATCGCATTGAGTCCAGCGGTCGCCCCGTGCAGCTCCGCGACCGCCAATGCGCGATTGATCGCTACCACCGGCGATCCGGCCAGGGCGAAGAGCGCGTCGTAAATCCGCACCACTTCCGCCCAGTTGGCGCGGCCTGTGCGGCAACGATCCACGTGCGCCGACTGCAGCGCGCCTTCCAGTTGGTAGCGCCCAATCGTCCCCAGCGCGCTGGCACGCAGCAGCAGCGCCTCGGCCTCAGCGATCATTTGCGAATCCCACAAGGCTGGATCCTGCTCGGCAAGCGGCACGTACTCGCCGTCTGCGCGCCGCCGGGCGCGACGGCGCGCCTCCGCGTGCAGCATGAGCGCGAGCAGACCCAAAGCCTCCGGTTCCGCCGGCAGCAACTCGGTGACGAGCCGCGCCAGGAACATAGCCTCCTCGGTAAGATCGCGGCGCGCTACATCGGTTCCGCCCGGATCGCTCCAACCTTCCGCGAAGGCGGCGTAGACGGCATCGAGCACCGCGTCGAGCCGGCCAGAGAGTTCCTCGGGTTCCGGGACGCGGAATGGGATGCCGGCCTGACGGATCTTCTCCTTGGCCCGGACCAGCCGCTTCCCCATCGCCGCCGGAGACATCAGGAAAGCAGACGCAATCGCTTCCGCATTCAACCCGAGAATGACTTGCAGGATCAACGGTGCGCGTATGCCGGCATCGATCGCGGGGTGAGCACACACGAACATCAGAGCGAGACGTTGATCGGGAATCTGGGTTGGAGTTTCCGCCGCGATTGCTGCCGCGCTCAACCCCTCCACCGTCAGTTGCAGATCCTCGCCCGAAATCTCGCGCCGTTGCCCGCGGAAGGAATCGATCATTTTCCGCCGCGCGACGGTCAGCAGCCACGCTTCGGGGTTTGACGGACAACCCTTCTGCGGCCAATCCGCCAGCGCCGACGCAAACGCCTCCGACAAAGCGTCCTCTGCGGCGGCCACGTCACGCGTGCGGGCCGCCAAGAAGGCGACGAGCTTTCCATAACTACGACGCGCGACCGCTTCCGCCGTGCTACGCGCCTGCTCGTCGCCCTCGCGGGAGTCCATGGCGTCAGGCTCCAGCCCAATCACGCTGCCATGTCCCAGATGGGACGGACCTCGACGACTCCGTGACCGGCCGCCGGGCAGCGCGCCGCCCATGAGATCGCCGCATCCAGATCGGCCACGTCGATCAGGAAGTAGCCGCCCAACTGCTCTTTCGAGTCAACGTATGGGCCGTCCAGCACCTGCGACTTACCGTTCGCGATCCGCACGGTCGTCGCTGCTGACGTTGGCTGCAAGCGGTTGCTACCGGCGAGCGCGCCCGCCTTCTTCAATGCCTCGCCGTACGCCATGTAAGCCGCCGCCCCCTGTTCCTGCTCGGCCTTCGTCATTTTGGGCCACGCGCCCTCGTTCACATACGTCATCAGAATGTATTTCATTGGGATCCTCCGTTTGAGTCGTGTTTGCGGAATTTTCATCCGCTACTACAATGACGTTCGAACCCGGCCGATTTGGACAGCCAGCGCGGCGCTTGCGTTCGTAATAGTAGCGCCGAACGGAGACGCATGCAGACCATCGTTCCCATTCTGCGGTACAACGACGCTCGCAGCGCGATTGCGTGGCTCTGCGAGAAATTCGGCTTCGTCGAATTGTTCTCCGTCCCAGATTCCGGATCCATGGTCCGCCATGCACAATTGAAGCTGGGTACGAACATCGTCATGCTGGGTTCTGTGCGGCCTGACGACGGCATGGTGAGTCCTCAATCACTCGGAGCCGCAACCCAGGGGCTCTGTGTGTTCGTCGATGACCTTGACGAGCATTTCGAGCGGGCGCGAGCAGCGGGCGCGGAGATCACGAGCCCACCTCAAGATACCGACTTTGGCTCACGCTTGTACCACGTTCGTGACCTCGAAGGGCACCCCTGGACCTTCGGCACTTACCTGCCTAGCCTAGGTCAGTAAGATTGCCCGAGAACGGTTGCCGACCGTAGAACCAAGCCGACGCCAGCCGTCCGAACGGTCGCTGACTCTGCTACACTGGCACGTCTTCAGGCGAGGAGCCCATCATGGCCGAAACGAAACCCCAGAATCTGGCGAATCACACGCGCTGGGACCCGCCCTTCCACTTCTACATTCTTCCCATCTTCGCGCTGGCATTGATCCTGACGCTGGTGCACTTTTTCGCTCATATCACGCACGGCGATCTGCGCGATCACATCCATGCATTCCTGATGATTCTTCTGGCGGTCGCCTTCCTAATGCTGATGTTCAAGGTGCGACTCTACTCGCTGAAGGTGCAGGATCGTGTCATCCGCCTGGAAGAGCGACTGCGCCTGACCCAGCTTCTGTCGGAACCATTGCGTTCGCGCATCCCCGAGCTGACGGAAGACCAACTCTGCGGACTGCGTTTCGCCTCCGACGCCGAGATTCCAAAACTGGTCGAGCGTACGCTGAAGGAGAACCTGAAGCGCGCGGACATCAAGAAAGCGATTCAGAACTGGCGACCGGATTATTGGCGCGTGTGAAGTGAACGTGAAGTATTTGGCCCTCAGTGACATCCGAAGGGGCGTCCCCCCCGCCTCGGTAGCAGGATTCTCAGGTGACGAGCCGCCCCGACCGGGAACACCCTTAGGGTCGGTTCGCGTCAGACCTTTGGGAGAGTTTCACCGTCTGACTATTAAGTAACTACCGGGCCTGATGCCGAAAGTAACCGCGACTGTAAGTTTTCGGCGTTGACCCCGGCGACACTGCCGCGTACGATTTTGATAGAATTCACCGGACGTTCACACTAGGGAGAAGCGCGCAACTCATAGAGAAATAAGACGAGTAAGAGAAAAATGCGATTTGCCAACCTCTATGTCCGGACCGCTGTGCTGGCTTCCCTGATTCTGGCAGCCTCTGCCTGTCAGACTGCGCAGAAGCCAGTTTCTCTTCTGCCTCCCGGAGGCGCACCAGCCCTAAAGCCCGCTCCGCCATCCGCTCCAACTCCGGCGCCTGTTCCACAAGCCGCTGTGGCTCAGCCGCAAGAGGCTCCGGCCCAAGAACCAGCCTCCACGGAGGCCGCTTGGCCGACGACTGCCCCAGTCTCCGATCCGGTCGCCGATCTGATCGCCCGTGCGGAAAAGGAATACCAGGCTGGATTGGCTAACCATGAGGCGGGCAAGATCGACGAAGCCAAACAGAATTTTGACAACGCGCTGAACGCACTACTCAGCAGCAATCTCGACGTACGCTCCGACGAGCGCCTGGAGAAGGAATTCGACCGGGTTGTCGCCGGCGTCAACGAGCTCTACCCGGGCGGCACCTCCGCCGATGCCGAGGCGCAGCAGAAGTCTGAACCGGCGCCCATCGACGTGACCAACGAACTCACCCCGGCCGCCGATGCCGGCATCAAGGCCAAGGCGCAGGCGGAAATCAAGAATACGCGCTCTGACCTGCCGCTCATGATGACCGACCAGGTCGCCGGCTACATCACTTATTTCTCAGGCCACGGACGCGGCGTCTTCGAACGCGCTTTTGCCCGCTCGGGCCGCTACCACGACATGATCGTCTCCACCTTCAAAGAGCAAGGCATCCCGCAGGATCTGATCTATCTCGCGCAGGCCGAGTCCGGATTCCATCCGCTGGCAGTTTCGCGGGTCGGCGCCCGCGGCATCTGGCAGTTTATGGCCAGCCGGGGACGCGGATACGGGCTTAGCCACAACATGTGGGTCGACGATCGCCAGGATCCCGAGAGATCCACACGCGCCGCCGCCCGCCACCTGAAAGATCTCTACAACCAGTTCGGCGATTGGTACCTCGCGATGGCCGCCTACAACTCCGGCCCCGGCACCGTGCAGGCTGCCGTGAAACGCACCGGGTACGCCGATTTCTGGGAACTCTACCGCCGCAACGTTCTGCCCAAAGAAACTCGCAACTACGTCCCGATCATTCTGGCAGTCACCATCATGGCCAAGAATCCGTCGCAGTACGGATTGGACGACGTTGTGATGGAGCATCCGGCGGAATACGACACCGTCACCCTCACCTATCCGGTTGATCTGCGACTGGTAGCCGAGTGTGTGAATTCCACGTCGAGCGAATTGCAGGATCTGAATCCCAGCCTGTTGCGCCTGACGACTCCGCGTGACGGCAAGTTCGAGTTACACATTCCCGCCGGAACCAAAGATCAATACGAAACGGCGATCAATTCGATTCCCCGGGACATGCGCCTGTGGTGGCGCTATCACACGGTTCACTCCGGCGACACGCTCGCCTCGCTTGCGCGGAATTATCACACCACGGCCAAATCGATCTCCGAAGCCAATCACCTCGACGGCACTGAACTGGAAGCCGACGCCAAACTGGTCATCCCGGTCGCGCCCGGCAAGCATCCGATGAGTGACACGGCGACGTATGCACGCCGCATCACGCGTTACAAAGTTCACGCCGGAGATACAGTCGAAACTGTCGCCGAGAACTTCGGCGTCGCGCCGCAAATGCTCCGCCGCTGGAACGGCATTCGCGGCGACAGCCTGCGCGGACGCAAAGTCCTCGCCCTGCATCTGCCGATTTCGCCGACCGCGCACGACGGCGAAGTAACAGCGTCGCGTTCGAAATCGAAGCACCCAGGTGCCGCAGCAAAGCCCACGGAAACGGCCGTTACGAAGCCTCCCGCCACTAAATCAGCGCAGATTGAGAGAGACGAAATTGCGCAGGCCCCGGTCCTCCGTCACAAAGTGAAGTCCGGCGAAACCCTCTACTCCATCGCCAATGCATATAGAACGACCGTCGCCGCCCTCAAACGCG
>PMUM01000268.1 GCA_003166855.1 Acidobacteriaceae bacterium
TCTTGCTGATCCCGCTCAGAACGAACGTCAGACAAGGATGTGCGCCAGCAGCGAAACTGCCCCACTCCGCAGTCGAAGGATCCCTACCTCAAATATGCTGGCCGGGTGCCCCACCCTTGCGCGCGCGGTTTTCGCGCGACAGGGTGGGCGACTCCGCATCCGAGCAGATTAGCGCGTAGTCGAGAAACACCTCATCCACAATCAGCGCCAGCCCATGCCGGGCACACAACTCCTCCAGCGCTTGCCTCTCCGCCGCCGCCGTCCAGTGCCCCGTCGGATTGTTCGGATGCACCACCACCACTCCCCGCGTCCGCTCCGTCACCGCCTTCTCCAGCGACGGAAAATCCATCTGCCAGCCGTGGTCGTAGATCAGCGGATACGGTACCAGCTTCACATCCTGCAAATCCGCCAGAAACTCAAACAGCGGATAACTCGGCTTCGGCACCAGCAACTCATCCCCCGCATTGCACAACAACCGAAACACAAACGAATAGCCTTCGCTCGTACTGGTCGTCAGGACGATCTGCTCCGCGTCCACATCCGTAGAGACGTTGCTTGCAACGTCTCTCTCGCCCCGACCACTCCTGTCTCGGTAATAACCGGCCACCGCCTCCCGCGCCTCAAGCAGCCCTTTCGATTGCGGATCGTAATCCAACGCCCGCGGCGATGAGAGCGCGCCCAAAATCGCCGCCTCGTCGTAATGGAGCCCAGCCCGCGTAGGATTCGACACAGTCAAATCGAGAACCCTCGCTCCGCTCGCCCGCACCTCTTCCAGCGCCACCGTAAGCCGGTTCTGCGCCAGCTTCCAGTTCGTTCGTTCAGAAAACATGGATGGATTCTATTTGAAAGGTGAGAAAAACACTGGGTTGGCGAGGGTTGACCTAAAAGCAGGCCAAAGCGCTTACGGGAAGGACTGTTGGATGCTCCGATGCGCCCAAGCGCCGGAGGCGCTCCCGAAAATAGCCCGGCGTTTCAACGCCGGGAAAGCGGACAAAAACAAAAGGCGCCCCGGAGGGACGCCTGAACCTGCAAAAGAACGACCTACGCCCCCGGCACCTTAAACTCCCTCTTCGCCAACTCCGGCGCCGACTCCAGGCTAGGCCAGTCGCGAATCCCCACCGCCGGACAAATCAACCCCTTGCCCGCCGGCCGCAACAACTGCCGCAGCGTCTGCACGCCATAAAACAATCCCTGCCCCGTATTGGCCGCCACAATCAGGTGCGACTTGTCGGAGAACAGCAGGTACCCATCCGCGCCCACCACGTCGTCGGCCTTGAGCCCGTTTCTTGCCAGAAACTTTCGCACCCGCGAATCCTGCAGCCGGGCCAGCACAATCGCGCCATCCCCGGCCTTCCCGGCCGCCTTCATCCCCAGGATGTCGAGCTTCAGTCCCGACTGGTCCGCCACCTCTTCCGCCAGCGTCTCGGCGGCGATGCGGTCTTCCGACTGATGCCCAAGCAGCACGAAAATCTTGGTCCGCGGGCCCACATGAAATCCGCCATCGCGCAGTTGCACTTCCTTGGGCGCCGGCACCAGCTTCAACTGCGGCCGCCCGTCAGAATCCAGCGCCCACGCCGAAGCGCACAGCAGCGAGCAAGAAACGATCAAGAAAAGTCTTTTATTCATTCCAATCCTTGGACATCGAAAATCCGAGCCCCTATTGTACGCGCAACCGTTCCCCACCGTGCCATGAAACCTTCTGATCCATCTGACTTAAACCCCGTACCCAACCGGATTCCTGCCGCTCCGCCAACTATTTCGCAAATCCTTCCTTATTAACAACATAGGGCATTTTTGTGATATCTCCTCCGTAATTTCCTTCCAGCACGTCAATCAGCCCCTGGACACACCGCCCGGCCATTCCTTTGTCCGGATCGGTCGATAACCTCGTGATCCGCGCCGCGCTGGCAAAATGCGGCATCAACCGGCACCGATCCTCAATTGCCGTGTCCCGGAGCGGAGAATCCATCGGCAACGGCTCCGTCTCATAAACGTCCAGCGCCGCTCCGGCGATCCAATTCTCCCGCAGCGCCCGCGCCAGCGCCGTTTCCGACACCACAGGCCCCCGCGAAGTATTGACCAGATACGCCGTCGGCTTCATCAGCCGCAGTGTCTTCTCGTTAAACAGATGATATGTTGGCGTCGCGCTCTCCTCGGCCCGCAGCAGCGGCACGTGCACGCTGACATAGTCCGCACCTCGCAGCGCCTCCTCAAACGGCACGTACTTGATCCACGCCTCATCCTTCACCAGGCCACGCGCATACCGAACGTCGTGAATCTCCTGAATCGCCTTCACGAATGCTTGGTTCTCGTAGGCCGGGTCATAACACAGAACATTCATGTCAAACCCAACGCATTTCTTGATGAACGCCAGACCGATCCGCCCAGTCCCGATCACGGCCACAGTCTTCCCGGTAACCTCATCGCCCAGAAACGGCAAGTACGGATGCCAGTATCCCCACTGGTTCTCGCGCGCCAGGTGTTCCGCCGTCCACATTTTCCGCGCCAAGGCTCCCAGCATGAAAAACGCAAACTCCGCCGTCGCCTCCGTCAGCACGTCGGCGGTATGCGTAAACGGAATCTTGTAGCGGTTGGCGTCCGCGCGGTTGATGTTGTCAAAGCCCACCGCAATCTGCGCGACGACCTTTAACGTGCCCTTGCCCGCCTCAAACACTTCGGCGTCGATCGCATCGCGCAACGTCGTGATCAAGCCGTCAACGCCCGACCTCACCTTGTCCAGAATCAAACTCTTCGTCGGCGCTTCCGGCTGCGGATAAACTTCCACCTCATACCCGCGTTTTCGCAACAGGTCAATGGCTTCTCCAATGTCACAGGTGGCAAACACACGAAATTTCTTGTTCATAGTTTTCTGGGAAAATCATTCCTGCGGAAAATGACGAACGTCACCCAATTAACTCTGCGGCCCACACCGCAGACAACCGCCAAACATCATACGCGACGCAGGTGCTCACCAGGATCGCTCCTTTTCCTGGCGTCATCCTGAGCGTAGCCGTTCTTCAGGCGGAGCGAAGGATCTCGGCATAACCTGAGTCCGCAGCGATCCGTACTTGATTGTGCAGCGCAGTTTTCATCTAATCTTCAGACTCCCCGGGTTTAATCATCTCGCTGTTGGGACGAAGTAAGGGGCGGCAGCCCCTAACTATTGCCGCCCCGTTTTTAGGAGGATCGATGCGCATCTCAAGCTTTCCCGTAATCGCGGCCCTGTCGCTCGCGACCGCCGTCGTTGCCCAGGAGAAAAAGATCCAGCGCGCCGACCTGCCTCCCGCCGTCGAAAAAACCGTCGCTGCCCAGACTCAAGGCGCCACCATCAAGGGCTTCTCTCAAGAGAACGAGAAGGGCGAGACCTACTACGAAGCGGAAACCACCGTAAACGGCCACAGCAAAGACATTACGATCGACGCCAACGGAGCCCTCGTCGAGATCGAAGAGCAGGTCGCGCTCGATTCCCTGTCCTCCACTGTGAAAGCAGGACTCATGGCCAAAGCCGACGAAGGCAGGATCGTCAAAGTCGAGTCCCTCACCAAGCATGACAAACTGGTGGCCTACGAAGCCAAAGTACAAACCGCCGGCAAGAAGACAGAAATTCAAGTCGGCCCCGACGGCAAGCCGCTCGATCACGAAGAATAGAGCAGGCCTTGGCGGAACGTAGCGGCCTCTGCGTGTGATGGGAATCACGGAGGCCTCCAAGCGCGGTGCTACAATCCTTTTTGTAAGCCACTCTTGAATTCTAAGAGGAGGTTCCTGTGTCACGATTCACACTGGTTCTTCCCGCTCTTTTTCTCTTCGCACTCGCGCTACCGGCGCAGCAGCAGCCCTCAACTCCAACCACGCAGAAGACGCCGACCTACGTTGCTATCCCCGTGGAAGCCGCCAGGCAGGCGAACCCGGTGAAGCCCGGTCCTGAGTCCCTCGCCCGCGCCAAAAAGTGGTGGACCCTTGATTGCGCTATGTGTCACGGCGCCGACGGCAACGGCAAAGGTGAGACCGCGAAGGACATGAAGCTCACCCTTGTGGATTTCACCGATCCGGCCACCCTGAAAGACCGCACCGACGGCGAGATCTTCTACATCATCAAGAACGGCCACAACGACATGCCGCCCGAAGGCCCACGCATCAAGGTCGATGAAAATTGGGACCTAGTGAACTACGTCCGCTCGCTAGCCAAGAAGCAACCCGCCGCCGAGCCGAAGCCATAGTGCGCGCCACCAAAGGTATTTTGTCATCCTGAGCGAAGCGGCAGGTGCGCGATAGCGAACCTGCCGCGCAGTCGAAGGATCCCTACGATTGGCACGGACCCGCGAGCGGCATCCCGCCGCGCGATCAAAAATAAAGGAGAGTCAGCCCCTCACCCCGGTTCCTGGTAAATCCCCAACACATTCCCCGCCGGATCTCGAAATCGAGCCGTAATCTCAGGCGCATCCGCCCCAATCGGCTGCACAATCTCGCCCCCATTCGCAATAACCAAGTCCACCGTCGCCGCGACGCTGTCGACCATAATGTAGACCAGCAGTCCCGGCTGAGTAGCCGGCGGACGCCCCAGAACCCACTCCCCGCTCACCTCGCCCACACCGTCGTCGAAAGCGGCCGCTCCATCCCCGCGTTGCCGGAGGTTCCACCCGAATACCTGTTTGTAAAACTCCGCCGAGCGCGCCACATCCGTCGCCGGAATCTGGATATAGCAGATCTTGCCGTTGCCAAGCGTGGGCGGCATAGTGAAACGATCCCCCAGTTAACCTGCCCTGCGATACCGCACCTTAGCATCCGCAGCCGAATCCTCGCCCGATCCCAGCAGCGCCACAACACCCCGCAAACTCTCCCACGCTGCCTGATTCAACGACGGCTCCGAACTCACCAGGTCGCGGATCATATCCCACGCCGCCATGTTCAGCGCGCCCTCCGGCGGCATCCCCATCGCCAGCGACACCGCACACTGCGGACAAAAGCAAATCCGCTGCGCGTTCGATTTTTGCCGCGGCTTCACTCCCACTGTCTGTGCAAACATGTACACCGCCACCGACTTGTGTCCCACCTCAATCTCCCGCCTGCAGCGTAAACAAACCATAGGTTGCACCGGCATCCCCCTTATGTTCTTACGAGTACGTTTATTTACTCTGCGCGACGCTGCCGCCGACCACAAGTAAGAAGAAGGATTCC
Source organism: Acidobacteriaceae bacterium (assembly GCA_003166855.1). Lineage (GTDB taxonomy): Bacteria > Acidobacteriota > Terriglobia > Terriglobales > Acidobacteriaceae > Sulfotelmatobacter. The sequence continues at coordinate 5,176 of PMUM01000268.1, forward strand.
CATCCGGGCAATTCGGAACCGCTTATCTCCACCGTTTTTCTCCATCCTGGGTCGCCCGCTTGAGAAGAACGTTCGAGGGTTTTGAGTGTAACGGCCTTCCATGAGAAGGCCGGTCGGAGTCAAGAGGGTTCTTTCGTTTTTTTCGTTGGACAAGCTTTTTTCTCCCGGCCGAGTCGCCACCACTGTCGCCACCCTGGACGGCAACACACCGCAGGGTTTTCGGTGGAAGTTCGAGTACATGGAGGATGAGAATCACATCTCCATTCCACTGCCTAGCATTTATTACGGGCTGAAGACAATTTTCGATGGTTGGTACGTTGTAGATCCACTACTACTGTTCGATGAGGGTGGACTTGAGGCGATTGATAAGCACTTTCGAGAAGGTGGTAAACGGTACGGTTATGACCGCACGACCCCACCATTTGCAGTTTCCTTGGTAGTCGCTGGATTAATCAAAACAGGACGACTGGAAGACGCATCCACGGTGCTATTGCACGATCCGAAGCTCGATCCACCTCCGTGGAACCAACTAGTGTAGTGCGTCAAGCA
>PMUM01000074.1 GCA_003166855.1 Acidobacteriaceae bacterium
GGTTGTAAGACTGCGATAGGAAGAACACAAAAACGATACCATGACTTCGACAATATGCTTAAAGTAAGCGCCGTCGATGACATTGCTACTGCGTAGACTTTGGGCTGAAGACAAGGCTGAGGACATCGCCGAATATGCGGTGATGCTCGCAGTTATCCTTGTCCTTGTGGTGGGCACGATCCGGCTGGTCGGCTCCAATGCCAACAATGCCTTTTCCAGCGTGGCGAGTGTGCTTCAATAAGCCGAGGGTATCCTACCTGTCTGCCGCAACATGGTGTTCGTCTCCTACATCCACGTGCTTTTGGCCGTATTCTTGATGGGATTGGCGGCTGCCGCGCCGATGGGTCCTGTTAACATGCTGGCCATCCGCCGCGGCATGCTCGGCGGTTGGCGCCATACCCTCGCCTGCGGAATCGGCTCCGTCACCGGCGATCTCATCCTTTTCTCTATGGTTCTCCTCGGGGGGCACTACCTTTTCCCCGATCTGTCCAACCCGACGCTCCAGACAGTTCTGGCGGCCATCGGCGCAATCGTCCTGCTTCCGCTTGGGATCTACTTCCTGGTCCGCGCCGTAAAGGATCCAATGCGGGCCTATGCCAGCGCTCGCCATCACTGGGACGAAGGCACCGTCCCTGCGCATCTGATCGCCGAAGTCACTGACTGTGTTGCCCTGACCATCTTCAACCCCTTAACCATAATTTACTGGGTTGGCGTTACCTCCAACTGGCTCCCGTTCGCTCATTCAGTCTTGGGCTACAGCGCTCCCGTTTGGGGAATCCTAATGGCCGCGGCCGGCCTGATGTCCTGGTTCACCGCGCTGATCTTCGTCGTTCGCTTCATCCCCGACCGCATCGGTCCGACCTTCTTCCGCCTCGTCAACGCCATCCTCGGCCTTATCCTCGTTGGCTTCGCCACGTTCTGTGGGATAGTCCTGTCCCGTCATTTCCTGCGCTGAAATACGGGGTTCCCAACACTTGTGCTTCGCCGGAATATCATCGGCTTTGGTTTTATCTGGTAATCACCTCTGAGAGCCGCTGGGTGCTTGTCGAGTCACGGAAAAGATCCTGCTCGGCACTTGATGAAAGAACTGATGTCAGGTGCGGGACGGAGTTGTTAGGCTCACCACTATTTTCGAGATGTTGGGCAAATCCAACTACTTCATCGGCAGCGCTGCGAGCAAATGGCTCACGTTGGCGCCTGCCTGCTCCAAGACGCATTGACGGACGATCCGTCATGCCGACGACCTGGAGTACTACGGCCACGACCTCCCATGGGCTGGCTCTATCATCCCTGTCAACAGGCCAGAGTTCACCCGCACGTCATTCTCTCCTCTTAGCGTGAACAACCTTTTAGGAGGTTGATATGTTTGCACGCACCGTTTCTATTCATCTGAAATCGAACATGCTTTCTGATTAGACCCGAACATTTGAGAAGGACATTCTTCCTTTACTTGGTAAACAGAAGGGCTTTAGGGACGAAATCACACTGTCAAATCCCAGCAGCCTAGATGCGATCGCAATCAGTCTGTGGGAGACCAGGTCCGATGCAGAAGCTTACAGCACCAATACCTACCCAGAAGTGTTGAAAACCTTGGCAAGAATGATCGATGGAACGCCCAAGGTTCAAACGTTTGAGGCTGTTACTTCGACCTTCCATAAAGTCGCCGTAGCAGATCTGTAAACATGTCGCATGGGAGCGCGGTTAACTCCGTCTTCCCGAGTGACAAGTGCCTAACTCGTCGCCCACGAACTTTCGGCAAGTTCCGCCACGGGCGGTTTAGGCTCTCAAGAAAGCCGTGTACCCCATGCATCCGAATGCGATCCTGCACGAAGTTCAGCAACTCTACAACGTGAGTGACTGTCTTGACTCTGCTGGCGGAACAACATCCCCTCGTCTCAGAAGCACTCATCACCATCTCGGGAAGCGTTCCAACACAGCAACTCTGTCGTGACCTGACCGATCTTTTGTTGGAGGTGCTGGTTGCAACGAAAATAACACCGATTGCCGGATTAGATCCAGCCAGTGCCTGATTTACCCCATCCTTTGTCTGAAGGCCTTGTTTGCGGGATGCGGCGCGTAAGCTAGTCGTGGAGGACGATATTCAGAAGTGAACTATGAACTTGCAGCGTTAGTGTCAACGTAAGTACACGGTTGAGGTGGTTGTATGGCAGCTCGGAGGATTCACTGTGGTTTCGGTGTTGCGGGCCGCAGAAGCTCATCCGGTTGGTCTGAGTTTGTTTTGGATGAGACACCCGCCTGCGTTTGCTTGTTAGGCGGAATTTCGGTCCCGGCTGGATAGATGAAAATCTGCACCGTACCCCAGCCGGCATCCGGATTCGTATCCGTCTGCTTGCCCATTCCCACAGTCTTAAGCTGACTATCGTCGAATGCGAAGTTCTCGACCAGATACTCGCGCACAACCATGGCCCGGGCTTCCGTCAGCACCAACTCCTTCTGGGTATCGCCTTCCATGCCAGCGGATGCTACGATCACCGCAAACCCGAACTGGTTATTAGCCAGGAACTCGCCGCCAGCGTTAAGAGATTTCTGATTCTTCAGCTTAGCCGAATCCTGCTTATCGAAAAGCTGCTTCGCCGAGTAAGTAAACTCCTTTATCGGTGTGCCTTGCGGCAGCCGTTCGATCTCATTTCTTGCCAGCTCGGCGGAATCTTCGTAGCCGCGGCTCTTGAAATAGCCGCGCAGGAAGAAATTGTGCTTCATGGCTTCCATATTCTCCTGGAAGTCGGTAACCCCTGTCTGCGCCTGGAGCATCGTGTCACGCATGGCACTCGTCGTCTGATCGAGGTTGCTATAAAGCTGTTTGTCGTTAACCAGCGCTCCCGCCGTTCCCTGACCCCTGTCGATCTTGGCGCTGATCGAGTCCAGGTTCGCCGTCGCCCGAGTAGCGTTCTGGATGGCTTGCTGGCTGCTATCCAGAATGCCACTCGTCTTCTTGAGCAGGTCTGAAATCTCCAGCGGTGGCTGGCTGGAGATGGTATCGCCATCCCGCACGTCGGCTGTCCCGGAGGACCCAAACGAGATCGCCAGAAACTGGTTGCCCAGCAACCCCTCGGTTTCGATCGTAGCTACGGAGTCCTGCTTGATGATCTCGTGCGNNGTTCCACTGTGAACCCCGCCCACCCGCACATCGCCTCCAGCATCCAACCCCACCACATTGTCGAACTGCGCCTTCAATTGGTACGTGGAGCTGAAAAGATACTGCTTGCTCCCGATGATGAAGACACCGACCACCAGAATGGCCAGTGTCGCAACGATGAAAGCTCCTAACCGCGCCGCTCTCGACATGTGTCCTCCTACGAATGCTTTAGAAATTCCCTAACAAACTCGACCTCACTTTTCTGAAGTTCTTCAAAGTTGCCTTCGATCACCACATTTCCCTCATTGAGCAGGGCCAGACGGTCCGCAATCGTCTTCGCGCTGTGCAGATCGTGAGTCACTACGATGGAGGCCATGTGATGTTCCTGTTGTAGCTTGAGAACTAAGTCGTCGATCTCGCCGGAACTGCGCGGATCGAGACCGGCGGTCGGCTCGTCGAG
>PMUM01000294.1 GCA_003166855.1 Acidobacteriaceae bacterium
CAGTTTCACCCGCCGGGCAGGATCGGTTTCGATCACGTCGATGAAATTCCACGGAATACTACGGGGCGGAATTCGGCCCAGCAGCGCCGCCAATGCGGTCTTGGGCGCCACTCCCCGCAGTAGACGCCGGACGGCACCGCGCGCTCCGACATCGACCGAGTGGACACGCAACACAGGATGCGCGGCCGCATTCTTGTCCTTGGGGGGATCGACCTGCAGATCAACATCATTTACGCGGACCACTTTGCGTCCGTTGACGTCGATCACCTGCTGGTCGAGCAGGTCTCGTTCCAGCAGAAATAGTCCTTCGGTCCCGTTCACCGCCGACCACTCTGCCGACGCCGTCGTCGTCTGAATGCCACCATTGATCGCCGAGACGGCTGCCAGGGGCAGAACTCGGTTCCCTGACTTGGTTTTTACGATGAGCGACGAGATGCGGGAACGGTCCTCTTGCGGAGCCAGCGTCACTTCGCGCACTCGTCCGGACGCGCCAGACGGGTCATACACCGTGGCACCCAGCAGTTCGCTCAGGGCAAGAATCAACATCCCGCTAGAGAATAACCAACTTGCGCACGATTCGGAACGAAAATCGAAAAGCGAACCTATGATTTCGGACCTTGGACGAGAGCACTCCAGACCGGGCATCCACGGGGAGCGACGGGGCCGACGCCCGTATAATGGTTACGCCACGTGCGTCTAATCATCGACATCATCGGGCAGACCTTCCGGGCCCTCTGGGCGCACAAACTGCGCTCGTTTCTGACCATGTTCGGCATCGCTTGGGGAGTAGGTTCCCTGCTGCTGCTGGTTGGTCTGGGTGAAGGGTTCCGCGCTGGGCACCGGAGGCAGTTCGACTCGATCGGCGAAAACGTGATGTTCATCTGGTCGGGCCGCGCTCCGGTGATGCAAGGAAGTTTTACTGCCCTGCGCCAGTACTATCTCGATTACCGTGACTACGAAGGCATTCTGCGCGAATGTCCCAGTGTGGGTGCTGCCGCTCCGGTCATCCGGCGCAGTGATATCCGGGCCGTGAGCGATTTCTACCAGGCCAGCGGCCCCATCATGGGCGTTCCCGCCATGTTCAACCAGATCCGCTACTTGCCATTGAATGAGGGCCGCTGGCTGAACGAGATGGACGATCTCGAGAAACGTCCAGTGATCGTCCTGGGCGATGAAGCTCGCCGAACCCTGTTTATGGGCCGCCCTTCGGTGGGCGCCACCGTACTTCTCAACGGAATCCGGTTTGAAGTGATCGGAACGCTGAAGCAGATCGGCCACGGCGACAACGTGAACCAGAATCTGCAGAGCTTCGTCCCGTTTCATGCCATGCAGGACTATTTCCGCCCTCTGAATGCCGGGATCGGCACGAATGTGATCTCTTTCATCAATTATCAGCCTCGGTCACGGTCTCTGCATGAGACGGCGCAACAGGAAGTCCACAAGATCATCGCCCGCAATCACGGGTTTGACCCGAACAATCCTGACTCTTTCGATGAGTGGGACACCATTAAAACGGTTGATCAGATCGGGAAGATCTTCGATGCCATGAACATGTTCCTGGGCAGCGTGGGATTGGTCACACTCGCCCTCGGGGCGATCGGCATTATTAATATCATGCTAGTTGCGGTCGCGGATCGTACCCGGGAAATCGGATTGCGCAAGGCGGTCGGCGCCACCAACGCCAGCATCATGTTCCAGTTTTTCGTGGAAGGTGCCTTTTTGACCATGCTGAGCGGGGGCATCGGCATTGGAGGTGCGGCCGGGCTGATGGCACTCTTGTCTAAATTTGATCTGGGTGACGGATTCGATCCGCCCAAATTGGTCGCTTCGACAGCAGCACTCGCGGTGATTTCACTCGGGTTCGCGGGCGTCGCAGCTGGACTTTATCCCGCCCGGCGCGCTGCTCTGCTCGAACCCGTGGAGGCCCTCCGCAAGGAATAGCATGCACCGCGACCTTTTAAAACAAGCGTACTCGGCGATGCGCAACGACCTGCGCCGCACTCTGCTCACGATGGCGGGAATGGCCTGGGGCATTGCGACCGTGGTGCTGCTGCTTTCCTATGGGAATGGCTTCGGGAAAGCCATCGAAACGATTTTTGAGAGCTTTGGCGCAACTGCCGTGGGGATCTTTCCCGGGCGTACCTCGCAGCAAGCCGGAGGGAACAAGGCGGGCGTCACGGTGCGGTTCACCAATGACGATATCGAATTGCTGCGCAACAACATTCCCCTCAGCCGGCATGTCGTTCGCATGCTGCAGAAGGACTCCACGGTTCAGAACAACAACCGCTCTTTCACCTTTGCGGTGATGGGTCTCGACCCGTCCATTCAGGCCATCTGGAATCTCGACATCGCGGAGGGGCGGTTCCTCAACGATGCCGACAATATGCAGCACGGACTCTATGCCGTCATCGCGTCGGAAGCGAAGGACAAACTTTTCTCGGGCATGCCGGCGGTGGGTGAATCCATTCGCATCGATGGTGTGACCTTCGAGGTGATCGGAGTAGGAGCGCCGCGCATGCAAGAGGGGGATAACGACAACAACCGCGTCGTGTACATCCCCTACAACTCCATGGACGTTCTGAAGGACAATCACTATCTCGATGGGATCTGGATGGATTCTACGGGCCTCGACCACGACAAACTGGAGGGGACGATTCGGGGAACCCTCGCCACGGCTCACAACTTCAAGCCCGACGACCATCGGGCCCTGTTCGTCTTCGACGCTCAAAAGCAACTCCAACAGTTCGGCATCATTACGCTTGCGCTGAAGGTTCTGCTGGCGTTCATTGGGACCGTCACGCTGGGCATCGGCGGCGTGGGCCTGATGAACATCATGCTGGTTTCGGTGACACAGCGCACCCGCGAAATCGGCGTGGAGAAGGCTCTGGGAGCGCGACGCCATCACATCCTGTTTCAGTTTCTGTCCGAGGCGATGGTCATTACGGCGGCCGGAGGGGTGCTTGGAATTGTGCTGTCCTACGCCGTGTCGATCCTGGCGGGCCGCATCACTTTCTACAGCGCCATGGCATCCCACGCTGAGGCCGCTGACATCCGGCTGATCGTGTCTCCTATGATTTTGTTGGTGGCAACTTCTATTCTTGCCGTTGTGGGGGTGATCAGCGGAATGGTCCCCGCCATGCGCGCTGCCAACCTGGACCCGATCGAAGCTCTGCGGTACGAATAGGACGGGAACGCTAACTTGAGTCGCCTCGGGTGCTCTTTCGGCGATTAGAATCATTTTTCGGACATGTCTGACGACATCCTCACTCTGGCGCCGCCGCCCGCTGACGCGCACCTCGCCTACGGATCGGATCCGAATCAGTTTCTCGATCTGCGGCTGCCTTCGTCGGGAAAAGGCAAGTCACCATATCCATTGGTCATCAATATCCACGGAGGTTACTGGCGGGCGAAATACAATCTCGATCACGCCGGGCACCTCTGCGCAGCGCTGACTGCGAAGGGACTGGGAACAGCCAATCTCGAATTCCGGCGCGTGGGCAACGAAGGTGGGGCGTGGCCCGGAACGTTTGCCGACATCCGTGCGGCCTATCAGTTTCTTCTGCAAAATGCCCAGCGGCATAACTTGGATGCAACCAGAATCGTCGTGATGGGGCACTCTGCCGGAGGCCAGCTCGCGCTCTGCCTCGCCGCTCACGAGACCAGCGTCACCCATGTCGTCTCGCTGGCCGGGGTCGTTGACTTGCAACGCGCCTACCAGCTCCACCTCAGCAACGACGCCGTGGTCGAGTTTCTGCGCGGCACGCCCGGAGAGGTACCCGACCACTACCGCGAAGCCAACCCTATGGAACTTTCCATCCCTGGAGCGCGGCAATGGCTGATTCACGGTGTATCCGATGACGTTGTCCCCCCTGATTTCAGCCGTGACTACGTTGCCGCCAAACAGAAACGGTCCGGCAAGCAGAAGGAAGACGTACACCTGCTCGAGATCCCCGCCGCTGGTCATTTCGATGTAATTGATCCGCGCACTTCGGCGTGGAAGCAGGTTGAGGAGACCGTGCTCCAACTTGCCGTCTAACGGTCCGTCGCGTCATTGACACTCGGTGCGCCACCTCATACGATTCTCGGTTCACTGAATGGTCCTTATGCCGAATCTTTCGAGATTTCGCCGCCCTCTGCTAATCCTCAGCGCTGCCGTTTTGCTTGCCGCCGCGTCGATGCCGGTGCAGCAGGCAGATCCTTCTCGCTACCTCAACGACATCAAGTCGCTCGCCTCTCCGGACATGGAAGGCCGCGGCGCCGGTACCAAGGGCCTGACGCGCGCCGAGCATCTGATTGAGAAGCGCTACAAAGAACTCGGGATTCCACCCGCTGGAGTGAATGGGTACGCGCAGCCGTTCACGGTAATCACAGGTGCGCGCCTCAAATCTGACAACCACTTCGTGGTGCAGACTGGCGAGTCTAAGAACGACTTGAAAACTAACCAGGAGTTCGTTCCGTTCAGTTTTTCGGCTTCCGGCGAGGTGGCGGCCCCGTTGGTGTTCGCGGGCTACGGCGTGACCGCCGACGAATTCCACTATGACGACTATGCGGGCCTCGATGTCAAAGACAAGATCGTCGTCGTGCTGCGCTATGAACCGTCCGGCTTCGCGGAAAAGAATGGCAACCACGGGTTGACGCAGCATTCGCAACTCATCACCAAGGCCATCAATGCTCACAATCATGGAGCGAAGGCTCTTGTCGTACTGAATGGGAAACTCGGCGATGGCGAAGAAGATTTGCTAACGCGTTTCGGCAGCGTCAGTGGCCCGGAGAGTGTGGGCCTAGTCATGGTGCAAGTGAAGAATACGGTCGCGGAACCCTGGTTTCAATCGTCGGGAAAATCCCGGAAAGACGTTCAGGACCAAATCAACTCAGCCACGAAGCCCGCATCTTTTGCTTTCGCCGACACGCTCCATTTGTCGCTCCACATCGACATCGAAACCACTCGCGCCACGGTAAACAATGTTCTTGCGTGGCTGCCGGGCCAGACGGACGAGTATGTGATCATTGGCGCTCATTATGACCATCTTGGCCGCGGCAACTTCGATTCGCTGGCGCCGTCGCAAATCGGGCAGATTCATCCCGGGGCTGACGATAATGCCAGCGGCACCGCCGGCGTCCTGGAACTGGCGCGCCTGCTCGCTCCGCAACGGGGACAACTGAAACGCAGCATCCTCTTCATGGACTTTGCCGGAGAAGAACTTGGGCTGCTGGGCTCGGCCGCGTGGGTGCAGAATCCCACGCGCCCGCTCGCCAAGGCCGTGGCCATGATCAATATGGACATGATCGGCCGTATCAAGGATGACAAGGTTTACATCGGCGGAGTCGGTACGGGCTCGACCTTCAAAACCGTCCTGGAGCAGGCGCAGAAGGACGCGCCTTTCAAGATTGAATACTCCGCCAGCGGATATTCGTCGAGCGACCATACCTCGTTTGTGACCAAGAAGATTCCGTCGCTATTCTTCTTTTCGGGGCTGCATTCCGACTATCACAAACCGTCCGACACATGGGACAAGATCAACGCCCCGTCAGCCGCACGGCTGCTCGATATGGTCGCGAGTGTCGCAGTGCAGCTGGCGAACGCGCCCGATGCCCCCGCATTTCAGGTGGTTGCCGAAGACAAACCGGCCGCTGGCGGTGGAGGTGGCGGCTACGGTCCTTACTTTGGATCGATTCCCGACTTTGGGCAAACGGAAAACGGCGTCAAGTTTTCCGACGTCAAGCCAAACTCGCCAGCGGCGAAGGCTGGACTGAAGGCAGGAGACATCATGATTCAATTCGGGGACAAGCCCATCAAGAACTTATACGACTTCACCGATGCTCTTCGCCGCAGCAAAGTGGGAGACGTGGTGGAAGTGAAGGTCCTGCGGGATGGGCAGCCCGTCACGGCGTCAGTGAAGCTGGAACAGCGGAAATAGCGCGAGCAACGCGCTAAACCCTGCCGTGCCGCGGCACCCGAATCCCTTATAATCGTCGGTCACCTAGAGAGGAATCCTTTGCCCTTCGACGACCTCCGCCAGTGGATCGCAGCGCTCGATCGCGCGGGCCAACTCAAGCGCATCCAGACCGAAGCCGATCCCGTTCTTGAGATTGCCGAGATCACCGACCGCGTCTCCAAGAGTCACGATGCCAAGGGCGCTCAGGGTGGCCCCGCGCTTCTGTTTCAAAATCTGAAGGGTTATACCGGATCGCAAGTCCTGATCAATCAGTTTGGCTCCGACGCCCGCATGAAGCTTGCGCTTGGCGTAAATTCCTTCGACGAGATCGCCGCGCGCATCCGCATGTTTATGGACGTGAAATCTCCTCAGGGGTTCCTCGATAAGCTCAAGATGCTTCCGCTGCTGACCGAAGCTGGCAAGTTTTTTCCGCGCACGGTGCCCACAGGTCCCTGTAAAGAAGTCATCAAGCGCGACGATTTCTCATTGCTCGATTTCCCGATTCTCCAGTGCTGGCCCAAGGATGCGGGACGGTTCATCACTTTCCCTTGCGTCACCACGCGCGATCCCAAGTCCGGCAAGCGCAACCTCGGCATGTACCGGATGCAAGTCTTCGACGAACGTTCGACTGGAATGCACTGGCAGCGTCAGAAAGTTGCGGCCGAACACGCGCGCGAGCGTATGCGGGCAACAGTCACGGGCAAGTCGGCGGCGGTCGACATCATGGCGCGCTCGTCCGGAGGTTCCGTCGTTCCCGAAGGCGATCGCCCGTCCGGGAAGATGGAGGTCGCGGTTGCCATCGGCACCGAACCCGCAGTGACGTTTTCTGCGATTGTTCCCGCGCCGCCCGAGATCGAGGAATACCTGATCGCCGGCTTTCTCCGCGGAGCGCCGGTCGATCTGGTCAAGTGCGAAACCGTAGACCTCGAAGTACCGGCTTCGAGCGAAATTGTGCTCGAAGGCCACGTCCACCTCGACGAACTGCGCAGCGAGGGCCCGTTCGGCGATCACACCGGCTTCTACTCGCTCGAAGATCTCTATCCCGTCTTCCACCTCACTTGCGTCACCCACCGCAAAGACCCGATCTACGCAACCACAATCGTGGGGAAACCTCCGCAGGAAGATGCGTACATGGGCAAGGCGGTGGAGCGAATCTTTCTGCCGTTGATGAAGCTGACGATTCCGGAGTTGGTCGATATCAACTTGCCCGTCGAAGGCGTGTTTCACAATCTGATGATCGTCTCGATCAAGAAGTCGTATCCGGGACAGGCCCGTAAAGTCATGAATGCGGTCTGGTCGCTTGGTCAGGCAATGTTCACCAAGTGCATCGTTGTCGTGGACGAAGATGTCGACGTGCAGGACCTCGCCGATGTCACGCTAAAGGTCTTCAACCACATCGATCCCGAACGCGATATTCAATTCACGATGGGGCCAGTGGATTCCCTCGACCATGCCGCGCGCCTGCCAAACTACGGATCGAAGATGGGAATCGACGCCACGCGCAAGTGGGCCAGCGAAGGCTTTACCCGCCCCTGGCCGGATGAGATTGTGATGGATGCGAAGACGAAGGCTCTTGTTGACGGAAAGTGGAAGGCGCTGG
>PMUM01000395.1 GCA_003166855.1 Acidobacteriaceae bacterium
GGTCGGCGTTGTCGATGCGCAGGTGCAGGCGGAACTCGGCCCGCGACGTGAACATGCGGTAGGGCTCGTTTGTGCCTTTCGAGATCAAGTCGTCGATCAGGATGGCCGTGTAGGCCTCGGTGCGGTCGAGGATCAGCGGCGGTTGCTGCTTTACCTGCAATGCGGCGTTGATGCCAGCCATCAATCCCTGGCAGGCGGCTTCTTCGTAACCCGATGTGCCGTTGATCTGCCCGCCAAGGAACAGGCCCGCGATCTTGCGGGTTTCGAGCGTGCGCTCCAACTCCGTGGGATCGATGGAGTCGTACTCAATGGCGTATCCGGGCCGCAGCATCTCGGCGTTCTCGAGGCCGGGGATTGACTTCAAAATTTCAAGCTGCACTTCTACCGGCAATGAAGTGCTCATGCCGTTGACGTAGATCTCGTGCGTGTTCAGCCCCTCAGGCTCAAGGAAGAGTTGGTGCATCTCCTTGTCGGGGAACTTGACGATCTTGTCTTCGATCGACGGGCAGTAACGCGGACCGATCGACTGGATCTGCCCGCTATACATCGGCGAGCGGTGCACGTTTTCCCGGATGATGCGGTGCGTCTCGGCCGTGGTCCACGCAATATAGCAAGGCACCTGCGAGTCGTGGTGCGCGACGCGCTTGGTGCGAAAACTGAAAGGCGTAGGATCGACGTCGCCCGGCTGCGCAGGAAAACGCGACCAGTCAATGCTGCGGCCGTCGAGGCGCGGCGGAGTGCCAGTCTTTAGGCGGCATCCGCGGAGGCCGAGCTTCTTCAATGCCTCGCCCAGAAGGACCGCGTTGGGCTCGCCCGAACGTCCCGCAGGATATTGCTGCTCGCCGCAGTGGATCAGGCCGTTGAGAAACGTTCCGGTGGTGATGATGACCGCGCCTGCTCCGACCGTGCGTCCGTCGCGAAGGCGAATGCCGAGAATACGCTGACGCAAGTTCTCAGTTCTCAGTTCTCGGTTCTCAGTAAGATCAGCGAAGTTCTCAGGCTGAGAGCTCAGAGCTGACAGCTGAGAGCTTTCCAAAATCAGATCCGCAACTTCCGCCTGCTTGATCTTCAGGTTCGGCTGCGACTCCAGCACCTCGCGCATCTTTAGGCGGTAGGCCTGCTTGTCGCACTGTGCGCGCGGCGACCACACTGCTGGACCGCGCGAAGTATTGAGCAGACGGAACTGGATGCCGACCGCGTCGGTGATCTCGCCCATGATGCCGCCAAGCGCGTCGACCTCGCGCACCAGATGTCCCTTGGCGATGCCGCCGACCGCGGGATTGCACGACATCTGCGCAATCAGGTCGACGTTGAGCGTGTAGAGAGCGGTCTTCAGGCCCATGCGTGCGGAGGCCATGGCCGCCTCGCACCCGGCATGGCCGGCGCCGACCACGACTACGTCGAATTGTTCGGTGAACTGCATGAAGTCGGCTGTATAGCCCCAGAAATATCCCTGCGTGTGTTACTTCTTTCATTCTAGCAACTTGGCAGGACATGTGATTTCGATCACTTGCTGACGCGGCCGTTTCGCCCGTATATTGAGCTGTCCTAACCGAAACGCCAGAGGGGGCTTCATGAATACCGCGGAATTCTTCGAGCAACTGGACGCGCGCATCGGAAAGTACGATCTGCTCTGCCATCCTTTTTACAAGGCGTGGTCGGCGGGCCAGTTGACCCGCAACGATCTGCGTGAATATGCGCAGGATTACTACCACCACGTGGAAGCGTTTCCGTCCTACCTGGCGGCTCTTGGCATGCGCCTGGACGAAGGCGAACTGCGCCGGGCGGTTCTCGCCAACATGTGCGACGAGAAGGGCGTCGACGGGCGTCCGGGGCGCGATGCCGTTCCGCACTCGGACCTTTGGCTCGACTTCGCCGAGGGCATGGGCTCAAGCCGCAATCTGGAGTGGCACAGCCCGGTGCCGGAGATTCGGCAACTCATCCGGCACTTTCATCAGGTAGCCAGTGAAGGCACGCCTGAAGATGCGCTGGCGGCTTTTTATACCTACGAGTCGCAGGTGCCGCGGATCGCCCAGGAAAAAGAGCGCGGCCTGCGCGAAATGTACGGCGCCGACGACAAGACCTGCGGATACTTCTCGCTGCACGCCACAGCCGATGCGTACCACTCGAATGTCTGGCGCAAGCAACTCGAGAAGCGGATCGAGGCCCACCCCGAGGCTGCGGACGCGGCTCTGAACGCGGCCGAGAACGCGGCGCGCGTGCTATGGAAGGCGCTCGACGGAATCGACGCCCGCCGGACCGCGATGGCGGTAGCGTAGATCGGATTACAGAAGACAGGCTTGAGCCAACGATTCGATAGAATCGTTGGCTCATTTCTTTTTTGGAGGGGAGCGGCTTGGCTAAAGATGTTCCGATCGGGGCACGCGGCGAGGCGGAAGAGACTGTCCAGTTCGAGCACACGCTCACAGCGCACCATCCCGAGTTGCCTCCGGTGTATTCGACGCCGGACATGATCCGTCTGATGGAGACGGCAGCATTTCACGCGCTGCAGCCTTATTGTGAAGGCGACGAGATCACCGTGGGAACCTCCATCAACATTGAGCATCGCGCCGCCAGCGGCATCGGCGCACGCATCCAGGCCGAGGCCGCGCTGGAATCGTTCGACGGACGTTTCTATACCTTGCGCGTGACCGCCCGTGACGAGGTGCGGGAGATTGGGCGCGGGACCGTCGGACGCGCGGTGGTGAGCGTTTCCAAGTTCCTGAAACCCGGTTCCTGAAATAATGCTCGTTGAGGAGAACGCCCAAATTGCCCGCACCTGATCTCAATCAGAGAAGAAAAGCGGAGGCATTCCGCGCGCTGCACCACAGCGACCATCCGCTGTTGCTCGTGAATGTCTGGGACATCGCGAGCGCGCACATCGTCGAAGAAGCGGGTTTTCCTGCTGTCGCAACTACCAGCGCGGGCATTGCGTTTGCGAGCGGTTATCCCGACGGTCAGAAGATTCATCCCGATCGAATGCTTGCCACGATTGCTCAGATCGCTGGCGCAGTGAAAGTGCCCGTCACCGGCGATGTCGAAGCGGGGTATGGAGACGCGCCTGAACGGGCGTCCCGCACCGCCCGCAACATAATCTTTGGAGGTGCCGTGGGGATGAATTTCGAAGACGCAACGGGAGATTCGGAACACCCGCTCGCGGATTTGTCCCTGCAGTTGGAGAGGATCCGAGCTATCCGGGAGACGGCGAAGAAATACGAACTTGGCCTAGTTCTCAATGCGCGCACGGACGTTTACCTTCTGCAGGTGGGGGATCCTTCGAAGCGCTACGACGAGACCGTGCGGCGGCTCTCGGCTTTCCGGGATGCGGGGGCTGATTGCGTTTTTGTCCCCGGCATCCGTGACCGTGAAACGATCGGGCGTTTGGTTGTCGATTTGAGCTGTCCCGTGAACATTCTGGCCGGACCCGGCTCGCCCTCAGTCTCGGAATTGGCGGCCTTGGGAGTGAAACGAATCAGCCTGGGCTCGGGTCCGATGCGAGCGACGCTCGGTCTGCTGCGCCGCCTCGCGGAAGAAGTCAAATTGGCGGGCACTTATGCTGCGATGGAGAGCGCGCCGTCGCACGCCGAGATCAATGCGCTCATGAATTCCACTCGGAAGACGCAAGCTGAGAACTGAGCTCCCCATCCTTATCGGCGTCATCTCCGATACTCACGGCCTGCTTCGCCCCGAAGTCCTGGCTGCCCTGCGCAGTTCAGAACACATCATTCACGCCGGGGACGTCGGCGCGCCGGAGATTCTTGAGCAACTCGCTGCCGTCGCGCCCGTCACTGCCATCCGCGGCAACATCGACAAAGCAGCATGGGCCCGCAAGCTGGCGGAGACGGAAGTGGTCGAACTCGGCGGCACCTCCATTTATGTCCTGCACGATCTGGCTCAGCTGGATCTCAGGCCGGAAGCGGCAGGGTTCAAAGTCGTGATCTACGGCCACAGCCACGTTCCCAAGCAGGAGTCGCGTGGCGGTGTGCTCTACTTCAATCCCGGCAGCGCCGGTCCGCTGCGCTTCAAATTGCCGGTGACCGTCGGGCGGCTAATCGTAGAGAGCGGGAACGTTCGAGGAGAAATTACTTCAATTTTAGATTGAAGATTTTAGATGGCAGATTTATCGAGCGACCAGGATCCTGCAGGCTCCGTTGCTACAATCCCAACGAGTGTCTATTTCCTTTCACATCGATGCCATCAGCGGCAAAGCTCGCACCGGGCGCCTGCTGACGCCGCACGCCGAGATTGAGACACCGGTGTTCATGCCGGTGGGAACGGTGGCTTCGGTGAAAGGCGTCCCGCAGGACATTCTCGAAGATCTGGGCGCACACATCATTCTCGGCAACACGTATCACCTGTACCTGCGTCCAGGGATCGACACCGTGCGCCGCATGGGCGGGTTGCATGGATTCATGTCGTGGCGGCGGGCGATCCTGACCGATTCGGGAGGCTTTCAGGTCTTTAGCCTGAACGAACTGCGCAAAGTCACCGAGGATGGTGTGACGTTCCGCTCCCACCTCGACGGCTCCTCGCACTTCTTCAGCCCAGAGAGCGCGATGGAAGCGCAGATCGGGCTGGGCGCGGACATCATCATGGCGTTTGATGAGTGCACGGAGTATCCGGCGGACGTTACTCGCGCGCGCGCGTCAATGGAGATGACGGCGCGCTGGGCGGCGCGGAGCAAGAGATATTTTGAGGAGCACAAGCACGAAGTGCCTTGGAACCAGTACTCAGTACCCAGTACTCAGTACTCAGTATCTGAAAAGGGTGGCGCCGCGAGCCTGCCTTCAGAAAAGATCGGTGGCACGAAGTCTGGCAACTGGGTACCGAGTACTGAGTACGGCCCTACACAATCCCTGTTCGGCATCATCCAGGGCGGCATGGACCGCGCCCTTAGAAAAGAGTCCGCCGAGCGGACCATCGAGATTGGGTTCCCCGGCTATGCCATTGGCGGGCTCAGCGTAGGTGAGCCCCGCGAACTCACCCGCGAGATCGTCGAATCAACGCTGGAACATCTTCCCAAAGACCAGCCGCGCTACCTGATGGGAGTGGGGACGCCCGAGGAGATTGTCGAGTACGCCAACCTGGGCGTGGACATGATGGACTGCGTCCTGCCAACGCGCGCCGCTCGCCACGGGCTGCTGTTTACCTCGGAGGGCAAGGTTTCGATCAAGCAGGCGCGCTATGCCCAGGATCCGGGCCCGCTCGACCCAAATTGCTCATGCCGGGTGTGTTTTCGCTACTCGCGGGCCTATTTACGTCACCTTTATGCATCCAACGAAGTGCTGGCGCAGGTCTTGAATACGATCCACAACCTTAGTTTCTACCTTGACACTATGCGGCGGGTGCGGCATTCTATTTCACTTGGGGAAGAGTCCCGTTTTCTTTCTACTGTCTGGTCACGACCAAAACCTTGACCTCGACGGACGGCCTCCCCGGATTCAAGCCTGAAAGCTGAAAGAACCCGGCCGAAGTTGATCGAAACCCCGTGGTGAAATAACAGCTCCCGCGGCGCTAATGGGCGCGGGCGGTTTTTCGCGAATACGTACGCGCAGATCTCATATATGCAATTTTTGCTGGCAGTACAGCTCGGTGGTGGTGGCGGTGGTATGGGGTGGCTGGGTATGGCGCCTCTCATCTTCATTTTCGCCATTTTTTACTTTCTGTTGATCATGCCCCAGCAGCGCCGCCAGAAAAAATGGCAGGCGATGCTGGATCAGCTTAAGACGGGCGACAGAATTACTACCAGCGGGGGCCTGCGGGGTACGATCATGGCCCTCAAGGATGATTGCCTTCATCTGCGCGTGCCTCCAAACAATATCGTGGTGGAAGTGACCAAGGCCTCGGTGCTGGCGGTGACGACCACTGAGGAAGAAGTGAAAGCAAAATAAGTTTCGCGTTTCAAGTTTCGTAGCTTCGGCGAAGCTGGACGATTGAAACTCGAAACCTGAAGCTCGAAGCCAATCTTTATATGACTAAGAATTTTCTCTGGAAGCTCGCGATTATCGTCGGCATCACGCTGTTTTTCCTGTTCGGAATCTTTGGGGTTCCGAAGAGCTTCTCCCGCCAGGGGCTGCTTGCGGCGGTGAGCGATCACATCCACCTGGGCCTCGATTTGAGCGGCGGAACGCACCTGATTCTGCAGGTTCAGGTCAACGATGCGGTGAACGTCGTTGCGCAGAATGCGATGGAAGTGCTGAAAGAGCAGTTGCGCAACCGCAAGATCGACTATTCCGACGTTACGCAGCCCGACCAGCAGAACAATCCCGACCACCTGGTGCTGAAAGGCATGCAGCCGGCAGCGCGCTCTGATTTGCTGAGCATCGTGCAGGAGAAGTTGCCCGAGTACGACGTGACCGGCGGCCCGGACAATTCCTGGAATCTCTCGATGAAGCCTTCCTCGCTGAGCGACCTGAAGACCAAGGCGGTTGGCCAGGCCATCGAGACCATCCGCAATCGCGTGGACGCTCTCGGCGTCAGCGAGCCCACGATTGAACAGCATGGAGCGGGCGGGCAATATCAAATTCTGGTGCAACTGCCGGGCGTGGACGATTTCGGGCGCGTGAAGGACCTCATTCAGTCCACCGCCATGCTTGAGATTAAGCAGTCTCTGGGCGGGCCCTATCCCAGCGAGCAGGCAGCCATGCAGGATAAGGGCGGCATAATCCCCGCGGATGCCGTTCTTCTGCCTGGACACACCATGCCAGGCGCTGAATCAGAGGGGCAGGCGTGGTACTTCGTGTCGCGCATTTCGGCGGTGAGCGGCAAAGATCTGCGTGATGCGCAGCCCAGCCGCGATCCGAATGGCCAGCCCAGCGTGACCTTTTCCCTGACGGGCGATGGCGGCCAGCGCTTCTTCAGCTTCACTTCCGCTCACGTCGGTGACAGCCTGGCGGTCGTGCTCGACAATAAAGTGCAGGAAGTCGCTAACATCAAGGAGCCGATCCGCGACCAGGGCTCCATCAGCGGCGGCCGCATGAGCGAGCAGCAGGCGAAGGATCTTTCCATGATCCTGCGCTCGGGCGCTCTGCCGGCCAGCATCAAGTATCTCTCGGAGGAGACCGTTGGACCGTCGCTGGGCGCGGAGTCGATTCGCTCCGGCGTGCAGGCGACCGTTATCGGCATGGTGGCTGTTCTGATTTTCATGCTGATCTACTACCGCGGCGCAGGCATCAATGCAGACCTTGCGCTGATCATGAACTTGATCATCTTGCTGGGTTTTTTGGGCTGGTCCAGCATCGCAGGGGTCAACATCGCGCTTACCCTGCCCGGAATTGCCGGCGTGATTCTGACGGTCGGCATGGGCGTGGATTCCAATGTGCTGATCTTTGAGCGCATACGCGAAGAGTTGCGCAACGGCAAGACGCCTCCGTCGGCGGTGGAACAGGGCTTCAGCCACGCTTGGATCACGATCGTCGACACTCACGTGACCACGATCGTTTCGGCCGCGATTCTGTTCATCTTTGGTACCGGTCCGGTGAAGGGTTTCGCTACGACGCTCACATTCGGTTTGCTGGCAAATCTGTTCACCGCCGTGTTCGTGTCGCGGTTCATTTTTGATTGGGTGCTGAGCCGGCATCAGCGCGGCCAAGCTCTCAGCATTTAGGAATTGAGTGATTGAGTCATCGGGTCATTGAGTCATTGATAAACCTGCCGTCGCTGCGTTTTCAATCGCTCAATGACACAATCGCAAAATCACCCGATCTTTGCTAAGTCATAGATAGATAAGGGGCTAAGACAACCCGTGGAGTTCTTTCGCAATACCAACATAGATTTTCTGGGCAAGAAGTGGTATTTTCTCGCCTTTTCGCTGATCTTCAGCGTTGCAGGACTGTTTTCGATGTTGTTCTGGCACCACATTCCGTGGGGCGTCGACTTCCGCGGCGGAACGCTTGTGTATGTGAAGTTCTCTCACACGCCCGACGACAACGCGATCCGCTCCGAACTGGATCGTGCGGGCTTGCGCAATTTCAAGTTGCAGCGTTACGGCGTGGCCGCAAACAACGAGGTGCTGGTTGACCTCGATGTGCGCGAGACCAGCGAGCAGGAACTCGACCAGGGCAAGTTGACGATCATCAAGGCGCTGCAGGGCAGGTCTACTGCCCCCGCGGGCAAGGTCGACCTGAATAATGCCAGCGTCTTGACCGTGAAGGGCTACCTGGTCGAAAAAGATCCGCTCCATCTGGGCACCGACGCGGATCCGAAATATGCAGCCCAGGCTCAGGCCATCCTGGATTATCGGAACAAGGTTCAGGGAGGCGTTTTGAATTCTGTGGACCAGTTGACGAGCGCAGAAGGGGTCGATCCCAAGGTAGTTTCGGCGCTTTCCGATGGTTTCTATCTTTCCGACTACGGCATCCGTGACGCACAGATTATCGGGCCTCAGGTCGGAAGCCAGTTGCGCACTCAGGCTGGGCTGGCCACCCTCTATTCCCTGTTGGGAATGCTGGTGTACCTGGGCTTCCGGTTTGAGTGGATTTACGGCGTTGCCGCGGTAGTCACGGTGTTCCACGATACCTTGATCACTGTCGGGTTTTTCTCTCTTAAGAATCAGGAAATCACCCTGACCGTAATCGCGGCCATCCTGACCCTGATTGGTTACTCTAATAACGACACGATCGTGGTATTTGACCGAATCCGGGAAAACATTAAACTCATGCGGCGGGAGAAACTGGCGGATATCGTCAACCGCAGCATTAATCAGACCCTGAGCAGAACGATCTTGACAGCGGGCCTTACCTTCCTTACCGTACTCGCACTCTTCTTATTCGGCGGCGAGGTGCTTCGTGGATTCAGCCTCGCGCTGGTGATTGGCATCTTAATCGGGACGTATTCATCGATTGCGATTGCCGCTCCCATCCTGGTGGCTTATCAGGATTGGCGGATTGAAAAAGACAAGCGTCCGGTCGCCATGCCGGGCAGAGCTAAGTAGCTTACCCGATGGCGGCGGTGGCATTGGTTGGGTTACGCCTTCTTATGTAGGAGTTAGAGGGGTTTGCTCGGTTCGCCGTTCGGTTTCAGACAGGCCGTGGGGCGGGCCAAAGAAAGTGGGAGCAAACAGGAAGCAGTCGGTGTCTAAATGCTCGTAGGGGTCTGAGAGAAGTAGGGGAGAATTCCAATGTTTGAAGACAGTCTTATCGAATCCGGCGGCAGGTTGAAGACACAGCGTGGCCGCACGTCCGCGGTAGCGTTTGTGCTGGAGGTCATGATCATCGGCGTGATGGTCCTGATTCCGCTGATTTTCACCGAAGCCTTGCCCAAGGGACAAATGATGTTCCTGCTGGTGGCCCCCCCGCCACCTCCGCCACCACCGCCGCCCGCAGCCGCGGTCGTGCAGCACGTAAAAGTAATCCAGACCGACATCGTCAACGGTGAGTTGCGCACACCCACCAAGATTCCGAAACAGATCAAAATGATTCAGGAAGATGAAGCTCCTCCGCCGTCCATGGCTTCGGCCGGCGTGGTGGGCGGCGTCCCTGGCGGAGTCCCGGGTGGATCGATGGGCGGCGTCATCGGCAGCGTTCTGAGCAGTACGCCAGTCGCTGTGCCGAAGATCGCCACTCCGCAGCGCGTGCGCGTGTCCTCGGGCGTAAGCACCGGTCTGCTGATCCGCAAGGTTCCGCCGACGTATCCTCCGCTGGCGCGTCAGGCGCGTATTCAGGGCGTGGTTATTCTCCAGGCCCAGATTAGCAAAGAGGGTAATATTCAGAACCTGCAGTTAATCAGCGGGCACCCGATGCTGGCGCCGGCCGCGATCGAAGCCGTGAAGCAGTGGAAGTACAAGCCGTACCTGCTCAACGGAGAACCGGTCGAGGTCGACACGCAGGTGCAGGTAAACTTCACGCTCGCTGGGGGCTAAAATCCCCAGCGTGGCGCGCTTCGTACCGAATGGTAGCAGTGTGTGCATAGCCCTCCCCTTCCCACCTGAATCCCGGTGGCCGGGAGGGGCTTTTCAAGAGCCCGGGCATGGCCGCCGTACCCTTGGTTGACATCTAAGGATGGCCATCCGGGTTCGTGCGTGTGTGGCGAAAGCCGCATACCCGCCGGTAACCTGAAATTCTTATCCGGCGGTTGGCACCACAGAGCGCATCAAAGTGTCCAAGTAAAGTAGAGAGTTCCGAGGAGGGAAAAGCAACTCATGTTCGCAACTCACGTAGCAGCAGCACTTCTCAGTCACGTTCACGTCGCGGCCACCTGGATGGTCCAGGAGGGCGGCGGCGCCATCGCGACCGACCCATTGGGCTTGTGGAAAGCAATGGGCTGGGTCGCCAGAACCGTCGTCATCATTCTCTTCATCATGTCCGGTTGGTCGATCGGCGTGATGATCGACCGCTGGATGGCCTATAGCGCCGCCCGCAAACAGTCTCGCGCCTTTGCCCCCGCCGTGGCGGGTGCTCTGCGCGATGGCCGTATCGATGAAGCCATCAAGGTTGCCGAGCGCAACAAGAAGAGCCACCTGGCCAAGGTTGTCACCGCTGGCTTGATGGAGTTCAAGGCTCACCAGGATTCCCCGGGCGCCATCCCTGGCGAAACCATTGAAGCCTCCAAGCGCGCTCTGGAACGCACCGAAGCCATCGTCCACGCCGAACTCAAGCGCGGATTGGGTGGTCTCGCCACCATCGGCTCGACCGCTCCCTTCGTGGGACTGTTCGGAACGGTGATGGGCATTCTGAACGCCTTCATCGGCATCAACAACTCCAAGGCCACCGGTCTGGCTGCGGTCGCCGGCGGTATCGCGGAAGCGCTGGTTACGACGGCCATCGGGCTGCTCGTCGCCATCCCGGCCGTCATGATGTTCAACTATCTGACCGGTCGCGTGGAAGCGTTCGACGTCGAAATGGACAACTCGTCCAGCGAATTGATCGACTACTTCCTGAAGAAGCGCGGCGACATCAGACGGTAAGAACGGCTCGGTCTGGTTCGCAGTGAGTTGCTTGTCCGGCGCTGGAGTTTTCCGGCGCCGGGCTTTCCCAACTTAACCGTGGGCGCGGTTCGGTCCCCGACTGCAGAACAAGCCCGCGGCGGAAGTACGGAGATACCTAGCTATGGCATTAGCGAAACGAAACGAAGG
This sequence comes from Acidobacteriaceae bacterium, assembly GCA_003166855.1. Lineage (GTDB taxonomy): Bacteria > Acidobacteriota > Terriglobia > Terriglobales > Acidobacteriaceae > Sulfotelmatobacter. The sequence goes on from PMUM01000395.1 coordinate 11,072, forward strand.
AGCGAAGATCAGCTCAGATATCAACGTCACACCCATGGTGGATGTGATGCTGGTTCTGCTGATCATCTTCATGGTGGTCACGCCCATGTTGCAGAAAGGCATCAGCGTGGACATGGCCCCAGTCAATAACCCGGAACAGATGCCGGACGCCGACAAGGAAG
>PMUM01000261.1 GCA_003166855.1 Acidobacteriaceae bacterium
CGTCCCGTAGGGACGCCTGAAAACATCGTCACGAATCACGCAACTTCTTCAAAATCGCAATCTGCCCCGCATGGTACAACTCATGCTGCGCAATCCCATGCAGCATGTGATGAAAGTCGTACCGTTTTCCCGGAACCCGCTCTCCAAGCCGCGATTCCGGTAGCGCTGCAACCGTCCGTACGAGCCGATCGTGCGTCCGTTTCGTCGCCGCGACTGCGTTCCGCCACGTCGCTTCGGTCGGCTTTGTCACGGGCGGAAAATTCTTGAGACCCGTAGGCTGCCATTTCTTGCCATCAAGCCTGCGCAACGCCGCGTCGTCCCAAACGGCCACGTGCAACACCAATTCCCAAATGCTGTGAACCTCAGGCAGCGGCTTGGCCGCGGCGGTAACTGCATCCACATCTTCCAGCAACTCAAGCAAAGCCGGCCCGTGCCACGCGCTGCCATAAAAAGCGCGGCGAAGTTGGTCCGCAATGCGGGCTCCTTCGGATTCTTTCTTCCGCTCTTTCGCTCCNNTCACCTCGATCGTCTTCACGCCAATCACCGGCACATCGAACCGCATATCCTGATTCGGCTTCGCGATCTTCACCACAGTCAAGGAACGGCTCAAAGTCGAAGCATCCCCGTGCAGCGACCGCATAATCTGCCCAGCGCGCTCGATGGTCGCGTCAGTCCCCTCCATGGCTTCGACCGCAACGCACGCCGATTCCGCGATCACCACCGTCTGCCCAATATCGTGCTCGGCCAACCGCCGCGCCACCGCACGTCCGTACTCAATATTCTTGCGCTCCTGCTCGCTTGGTTCGCGCTCAGTGAGCACTCCGGACTTCACCAGCAACGGCTCCAGCAACCAGGTCGACTTCTCCAGCGTGATGCCTTCATCCGCCAACACCTTCGCCACCGCGCCCAGCAGCGAGTCCGTATTGCGCGTCGTGAGCGACAGCAACATCTTCGCCAGCCGCCAGTCCGGACGGATGCTGGAAAAAATCTGCTTATGCCGCACCTGCCCCGCCATGATGGCGCGCCGCACTCCCTCCCGCTGAAACATCTCAATCAACTTCGACAGTTCCCCCAGCGAAAGCCAGTGAACCGCCGCCGCCCCGTGCGATTCAATCTCCGGAAACGCCTCCTCCTGAATCGCCGCCACCACCACGTCATATCCCTGAGCCCGCGCCGCATCGAGCACAAGAAAAGGAAACTTCCCGTTCCCCGCGATGAGCCCAAGTTTTTCGTTCTGAACGGGCATGAGGTAGGCGTTGATTTACACTGACGTCGAGTCAGTCTAGCACTTAGGATCAAGAAGAAGCTCTATGCGCCGCACCGGAATAGAGGTCTGTGGCGTTCCGGCGCAACCGTTAAGAATCGCCGAAGAACGCCAAAGCAGCGTATGAAAATAACGCCGCTTCCCTGAACTCTCCATAGCTACAATGTGTGATGTTTCTGATCCCCGAGTTCTAATCCCGCTTCTGTTTTCTCTCGGAGGTCGTCTAATTGCGAAGGAGCATCTCCAATGCACGTTGATCTTGCAATCATCCTGCGCCACCTGCCAGGCGCGCTTGTCCTGTTCGCCGCCTCGACCTTGGTTTCGCAAGCCCAGGAGCGCGATCGCAGCAAGGTACCAGATGAGTACAAATGGGATCTGACCGCCATCTATCCGTCCGACCAGGCTTGGCGTGTGGCGAAGGAAAAGCTTGCGTCCGAGTTGCCCAACCTGCGGCAGTTTCAAGGCACGCTGGCTTCTTCCGCTTCCCGGTTGGCGGACGCTCTGGAGACTCAAAGCTCCTTCGACGAAGAATTCACGCGCCTGTACGTATTTGCCGCAATGCGTTCCGATGAGGACACACGAGTCAGTACGTATCAGGGCATGCAGCAGCAAATGATTCAGCTCGGATCCGTTCTAGGCACCGAATCCGCCTTCATCGAACCCGAGATCCTCAAAATGGATAACGCGACCATCGAGCGATTTCTGACCCAAGAGCCGCGGCTGCATGTTTTCCGCCATGAACTCGAGGACATCACACGGCGCCGGGCCCACACGCTCAGCAACGCCGAAGAGAAGCTCCTGGCGGGTTCCGCCGTGATGGCGAGCGGGCCGTCCAGCGTCTATGGCATTTTTGCTGACGCCGATTTTCCGTATCCTTCCGTCACCCTCAACGACGGCAAGACCGTCAAGCTCGACAAGGCGGCTTTTTCGCTCTACCGCGCTTCACCCTCCCGCGACGACCGCCAGAAAGTGATGGAGGCCTTCTTCACCGCGCTGGGAAAATATCGCGGGACCTTTGGTTCCATGATGAATTCCAATGTCCAGACTTCCGTCTTCTACGCCCATGCGCGCAATTACGAGACCTCTCTGCAGGCTACTCTGGACCAGCCCAACATTCCGGTTTCGGTGTATTCGAGGTTAGTGGACGGAGTCGATCGCAATCTGCCGAAGTTTCAACGCTATCTGAAACTTCGCAAACGAATGATGGGCCTTTCCGAACTTCATTATTACGATCTCTATGCTCCGCTCGTGTCTTCGGTCGACACAAAATATCCGGTCGACGTGGCCGAAAAAAACATCCTGGCAGCTCTCGCCCCGCTTGGATCCGAATATGCCGCGGGAGCGAAGCGCGCGTTCACCGAACGCTGGATTGACATGTATCCATCCGAAGGTAAGACCTCCGGAGCTTATTCCAGCGGCGGGGCATACGACGTTCACCCCTATATGCTGCTGAACTACAACGGAAAGTATGACGACATGAGCACGCTGGCCCACGAACTCGGGCACACAATGCACAGCTACTTCTCCAACAAAACCCAGCCCTATCCTTTGTCGTCGTATCCGATTTTTGTTGCCGAAGTCGCTTCGACTTTCAACGAGGCTCTTCTGATCGATTACATGCTCAAGCAGATCAAGGATGACGCTACCCGGCTTTCCTTACTGGGGAACTGTCTGGAGAGCATCAAGGGGACGGTTTTCCGGCAAGCTCAGTTTGCGGAATTTGAACTTCGCATGCATGAAATGGTTGAAAAAGGCCAGCCACTCACGGGTGACTCTTTGTCGAAACTCTACGGCGAAATCGTCAGAAAATACTACCGGCACGACCAAGGCGTGTGCATCGTGGACGATTACATCGCAAACGAGTGGGCGTACATTCCCCATTTCTACAATTCGTTTTATGTCTTCCAGTACGCCACCTCATTCACCGCTTCGTCTGCCTTGTCCGAAAAGGTGCTCTCGGGTGATCCTGGTGCCACCGAGCGCTACCTGAAATTCATTTCGGCGGGCAAGTCGAAATACCCAATCGAACTGCTGAAGGACGCGGGCGTTGACATGACAACTGACGAACCCCTGGAGCTCACGGTCAAGAAGATGAATCGCGTGATGGATGAGATGGAGAAATTGCTGAACAAAGACAAAGACAAAAAAGGGACGGCACCAGCCGGAAGTTAACCGCCGCCGGTGACTCTTACTTAAGAATTCCCCGCTCCGATCCCCTGAGTCCCGCCCCTCACTTCTTGCCCGCCGAAGCCCGATAGCCCTGCCACACATACTCAAGCGCCTCGGCAAAAGTCTGCTGTTTCACCGCCCGGTCCACGTGCCCGGCGTTTCGGGCAAACACAAACTGGTAGTGATACCCCTTGGCCGCGAGCACCTTCGCCATCAGCTCGTTTGCCAGAACCCAGTCGTGCATGTTGTCGCGCATCACGTTCGGATTGAATAAATCGCGGTCCCCCACTTCCATCCACAGTCGTATCGGCTTCGCCGCGCTCTCGGGAATGAGATGCTCATGAAACTCCCACGCCCCATGCGGCGTTTGCGGATTGGAAGGCCACTGCTGGTTCACAAATGTTCCCGAATAAGTCAGCACCCGGGTGATACAGCTCCGGGTGATACCAGGCCATG
>PMUM01000173.1 GCA_003166855.1 Acidobacteriaceae bacterium
AGGGCATTCGTGTTCTGGGGACGCGCTGGTCGCCCAAGTCGTATGAATTGCGCGATTTCCTCGCGCGCAATCACGTTCCCTATCAGTGGATCGACGTCGAGCTTTCCGTTAGCGATCCTGAAACTAAGCAACTCCTCGACGCATTGGGACCCGATGCGGCGAGCCTTCCGGTCGTGCTGTTTCCGGATGGCACGAAGCTTCTGGAAAGTGTTCCCGCGGACGTGGCCCAAAGAGTTGGCCTCAAGACCCACGCGGAAACGAGTTTCTACGATTTGGCGATTGTTGGCGGCGGCCCGGCTGGTCTTGCTGCCGCGGTGTATGGCGCGTCCGAAGGCTTGCACACGGTGATGATCGAGCGCGAGGCGCCCGGCGGCCAGGCGGGAATGAGTTCTCGCATCGAAAATTATCTTGGATTTCCGTCTGGCCGCAGTGGGAACGATCTGGCGCGCCGGGCCGTCGTCCAGGCCAGGCGCTTTGGGGTGGAGATTTTGTCGCCCCAGGAAGCTGTCAGCGCGCGAACCGAGGGATCTTACCGGATTATCAAGCTGGTGGACGGCGGCGAAATTTCATGTCACGCGCTGATGATCGCCACGGGCGTGCAATGGCGGCGGCTGGAATCTCCAGGGGTTGACCGCTTGCAGGGAGCTGGGGTCTACTACGGCGGCGGCTCTACGGAGGCGCTCTCCTGCAAGGGTGAGATGGTCTACGTTGTCGGAGGCGCGAATTCTGCTGGCCAGGCTGCAATGAATTTTGCGAAGTACGCGGAGCGCGTGGTGATCCTAGTCCGCGGCGATTCGCTCTCCAGCACTATGTCGCAATATCTCATCGATCAGATCAAGGAGACTCCGAACATTCAGCTGTGGACCCACGCCTCCGTCTCCGAGGTTCACGGCGACACGCACCTGGAGGAAGTCTCTGTCCTGTGCACCGACACCAATAAGATTGAGCGGGTTCCGGCCAGCGCGATGTTCATTTTCATCGGCGCCCTGCCGCGAACGGACTGGCTCGCGGGCACCATCGAGCGCGACGAACGCGGATTCGTGCTGACTGGTCCCGACGTGATGCAAAGCGGTGAGCATCCCAAAGGCTGGGCACTCGAGCGCGATCCATTCCTCCTCGAGACCAATGTGCCGGGAATATTTGCGGTCGGTGATGTGCGCCACGGTTCCGTCAAACGGGTGGCGTCCGGAGTTGGCGAAGGATCGGTAGCAGTACAGTTCATCCATCAGTACTTGAGCAAGGTATAAATGGCCGACACACTGGACCTGCTGCGTCGTGTCCCAACGTTTGAAGGATTGCCTGACGACCAGATCAGCTGGTTCCTCAGTCAATCGGAAGAACTGCATCTCAAACCCGGCGATTTCTACACGCGCCAAGGCGACCCCGCCGACAGGATGTCTGTTGTGCTCGAGGGGCAACTCGAAGCGCGCGGGGAGTTGGGCGGCGAATCCATCGTGTTCCCAATGAAAGCGGGCGACGTCACTGGGAGGCTCCCGTTTTCGAGGATGAAGCTGTTCCCCTTGAGCGGGCGCGCTATCACCGACAGTTTCATCCTGCGATTTCCTGCAGCCAAGTTCCCCGAGCTTGTTCAGAAGATGCCCGAGCTGACGCAGCGCCTCGTGGGGCTAATGTCGGACCGGATCCGGGAAACGACTCGTTTCGAACAGCAACGCGACCGGCTGGCCTCGTTGGGCAAGCTTTCGGCGGGCCTCGCCCATGAACTCAACAATCCAGCTTCAGCGGCAAAGCGCGCTACCAGCCAGCTTCGCGCCATTCTGAAGCGGGTCCGCGACGCCAGTCTCGAGCTGGGCAGGCGAGATTTGACCCCAACTCAAAAAGCAGAAATTGAAAAGTTGGAAGCGTCGCTGGTGCAAACGGATGCGCCTCCACTCGACGCTCTCGCCGCCAGCGACCTCGAGGACCAACTCGACTCTTTGCTGCGCAGTCACGGACAAAACGACTTGTGGCAACTTGCGGCCGATCTCGCAAAGAAGAATTTCAAGCCGGAGTCGCTGGAGCGAATCTTCGCCGCGCTCGATGCCGATACTGCGCGGGCCGCTCTGGTGAGGATTTCGTCCTCGGTGGAGATTGCCGACTTGCTCAACCAGATTGAGAGCAGCACTGCGCGAATTTCCGATCTGGTGGGCGCCATCAAGGAATACACCTTCATGGATCAGGCGCCCTTGCAGAACGTGGATATCGTCAAGACGCTTGAAACCACGCTCACCATCCTGAATCACAAGCTTAAACACGGCGTGACGGTGCAGCGCGATTATCAGAAGGTTCCTCTTCTCGTGAATTCCTTCGGGAGTGAATTGAATCAGGTCTGGACCAACCTCATCGACAACGCCATCGACGCGATGAGTGGAAAAGGTGAGCTGCGCGTGCGCGCTTACCGCGATGAAAATTGCGCTGTCGTCGAAATTGCCGACAATGGACCGGGCATTTCACCCGAAATCGAGCCCCGCATTTTTGAACCCTTCTTCACCACGAAAGGAGTGGGAGAGGGAACCGGGCTGGGCCTCGACACGGTGCAGAGAATAGTGAAGAAGCACCGCGGTAATATTCAGGTGCAATCCGAACCTGGAGACACGCGTTTTCAGGTGTGGTTGCCATTGGCCGAAAGCGCCGCCTGATTCCTCGATTCTGTTGTGACGGAGAACGCGCATGAGTTCCGGACTCTTCCTGCTGTTAGCGCTCGGCATCGGAGTTGTTGCCGGACTGCGCTCTTTGACCGCGCCTGCGGTTGTGGCGTGGGCGGCGCACATCGGGTGGATCAATCTTCACGGTTCCCCATTGTCTTTCATGGGAACGGCGTGGGCGGTGGGCATCTTCAGCTTCCTCGCTCTCGTCGAGTTTGTGGCTGACCAACTTCCCTCTACCCCTGCCCGCACGGCTGCGGTTGGGCTCTCGGCGCGAATTGTTACAGGCGCACTCACCGGCGCGTGCCTCGCAATTGCAGGCGGCGCGACGGTTTGGTTGGGAGCGCTGGCCGGCGCGATTGGTGGAATTGCCGGCGCATTCGCTGGATATCACGCACGGGTCGGCTTGGTGCGGACCTTGCGCGTTCCGGATCTCACGATCGCGATCCCTGAGGATCTAATCGCGATCGGACTCGGACTGCTTCTGGTTTCTCGCTTTTGAATCGTGTCCGATGACCTCTCCCCAGCAATTCGATGCCATCATCATCGGCTCTGGACAAGGCGGAAACCCCCTCGCTATGGCGCTTGCCGAGGCAGGAATGCACACCGCTCTCATCGAGCGGAAGCACGTCGGCGGAACCTGCATCAATGAAGGCTGCACTCCGACCAAGACCATGGTAGCCAGCGGCCGCGTGGCCTACCTGGCGCGCCGCGCTGCCGATTACGGTGTTCACACCGGGCCGATCACCATCGACATGGCGAAAGTTCGCCAACGCAAGCGCGACATTGTTGACCGTTTTCGAAACGGAAGCCAGACGCGTATTGAAAACACTGCGAATCTGGAATTGATTTTCGGCGAGGCAAGCTTCAGCGGCCCCAAGACCATCGCGGTTCGTACTCAGGATGGCGGCCAGCGCACCCTTTCGGCGAAATACATCTTCATCAACGCCGGTACCCGCGCGTCGCGGCCCACCTTAGACGGGTTGGAGACCGTGGCGCTTCTCGACAACGTTTCCATCATGGAACTTGATGCGGTCCCGGATCATCTGTTGATCCTGGGTGGCGGCTACATCGGCCTCGAGTTCGGACAGTTATTCCGCCGCTTCGGCAGCCAAGTCACCATCGTTCAATCCGCGGGCCAACTCCTCACAAGAGAAGATCCCGACGTCGCCGAAGAGATTACGAACATTCTGCGGCAGGATGGCGGCGAAGTCCTACTGAACGCGAAAGCAACTCGAGTGAGCCGAGCGGCTGGAAGTGTCCAATTGGAAATCCAGTCGCAGAACGCCCCGGCCACACTGACTGGATCGCATCTTCTCGTAGCCACCGGCCGCGTGCCAAATTCAGACACGCTCAACTTAAAGGTGGCCGGAATTCAGACCGACAAGCACGGCTTCATCCAGGTGAACGACCGCCTCGAAACAACCGCGGAAGGCATCTACGCCTTGGGCGACATAAAAGGCGGTCCCGCCTTCACGCATATCTCCTACGACGACTTCCGCATCATTCGCTCCAATTTGATCGACAAGAAACCTGCTTCCACAAAAAACCGCCAAGTCCCGTATACGTTGTTCACCGATCCACAACTCGGCCGAATCGGCCTCACCGAGACCGAAGCGCGCGCCCAGGGCCGCAACATCCGCGTCGCGAAACTGCCCATGACACACGTAGCCCGTGCTCTTGAGGTCGACGAAACGCGCGGCTTCATGAAGGCCATCGTCGACGCTGAGACCAACCAGATTCTCGGCGCCGCCATTCTCGGCATCGAAGGCGGAGAAATTATGTCCGCCCTCGAGATTGCCATGATGGGGAAACTACCCTACACGGCGTTGCGCGACGGTACTTTTGCCCATCCCACGCTGGCCGAGTCGCTGAACAACCTGTTCATGGCCATGGACAGCGGCAAGTAATCAAAGCACAATG
>PMUM01000369.1 GCA_003166855.1 Acidobacteriaceae bacterium
CTTGCACCCCGGGCTGTTAAGGCTCTTGGTGTCGAAAGGCCGCCTTCTCTGCCTGCTGCTGGCGGCGCTACTCCGCTTGGCGCAACCCTCCCATGTCTTTGCCCAGGGACCTGACCAAGCGACCAATTCCGGGTCTGCCGCAGATCGAACGGCCTCCCATTCCATCAGCGGAACCCTGTTAGACCCGTCGGGAGCAGCAATCGTCAAGGCGGACGTTTCCCTGCTGGGCGCGAAGGCGGAGGTCCTCGCCCGGACAGCGACTGACGAAGTCGGCGCTTTCCGGTTCGACAACATGGCTCCCGGAAACTATACGTTGGAGTTTCATGCGGAAGGCTTTCGCGACGCCAGCGTCGCGGCCGTGGTCACGAACAAGCGATTCTCACCGGTCCGCGTGGTGATGCAGATTTCCGTCGACGCCGAAAACGTCACCGTGGCGACTGGAATCAATGTCCCGCTCGTGAGCACCGAAACCTCCGAGAATCAGAACGCCAACGCCATTGATCGCGATGCGCTCGACCGCGTCCCCGTCTTCGACCAGGACTACATCACAACCATGTCCCGCTTCCTCGACGATAACGCGATTGGGACGAACGGCGTGAGCCTGGTGGTGAATGGGATTGAAGCCAACGGTCCGGGCGTTACGCCCTCCGCCGTTCAGGAAGTGAAGATCAACAACAATCCCTACTCTGCCCGCTTCTCGCGACCGGGGCGAGCGCGCCTGGAGATCGTTACGAAGAGCGGGACTTCCGACTATCACGGCGAGTTGAACTTCATGTTTCGTAACTCGGTCTTCGACGCGAGCAACGCCTTCGCCGTCGTGAAGCCTCCCGAGAGCCGGCAATATTACGAGGGCTCGGTGACCGGGCCAATCGGCCATAGCAAGCGCACCAGTTTTCTGGTGTCACTCGACTACGACATGCTGGATCTGCAAGGCATCATCGATGCGAACGCCATTGCGGCGGCGGAGTCGCTGGGCTTCGGTCCCATCGCCCAGACCGTTCCCGATCCCTCGCGCCATTTCTTCGGCTCCGGCCGCGTGTTTCACGATCTTGCCAATGGAGATCAGTTCTGGATTGGATACTCGTACGAGCATCGCTCGAGCCAGAATTCGAACGTCGGCGGCACGATGCTTCCCAGCACAGGCACCGACACGACCTTTCTGGAACACGAGCTCAACATCAGCCATCTGCACCAGTTTTCGCCACACTGGGTCAACCAGTTGCGATTCTTGGTGGGACACTTCGACTCGCAGGTTTCCAGTATTCAACCTGAGGCACAGATCGCGGTCTCGGGACTGTTTACCGCGGGCGGCGCGCAGGCTGATACCCAGCGAACGGAATACCATTTCGACGGCACCGACTTCGCAACCTACGCCAACGGGAAGCATCAGCTCAGCTTTGGAGTCGATATCCCGGACATCAGCCGACGCGGACTCGACGACTTTACGAATCGCGCCGGCACCTACGCCTTCGCGAGTTCCGAGGACTACACAGCGGCGACACCGGCCACCTACCTGGTGCAGACGGGCCAGGGGCACGTCGCTTTTCTGGAAAAAGTTATCTGCGCGTTCGTGGAAGACAACATCCGCATCAGCTCGAATTTTTCTCTATACCTCGGACTGCGCTACTACTGGCAGAACTATTTTTACGACGATCCCGACAACTTTGCCCCGCGCGCCAGCTTTGCCTGGGCTCCGAGCGCAAAGAGCAAAACCGTGATCCGTGGGGGCGGCGGCATTTTTTACGATCGCACGGGTCCGAGCCCGATCGGCGACCTACTGCACTTCAACGGCGCCAACCTGCTGCGCTTCATCGTTGATCAGCCGTTGGTTTCATATCCCATCAACCCCATGGTTCTGTCGCAAATTCCCGTCAGCGTGGTGGTGCTGGATCCCCGCGCGCATATTCCGTATGTTCTGCAGTACAGCGCAGGAGTGGAGCGCCAGGTCACCGCCAAGAGCACGTTCAGCGCGGTCTATATCGGCACCCGTGGTATCGGCTCATTCCGGTCGATTGACGCGAATGCTCCCGTGCTGGTCGGGGGAGCCTATGTCTCTCCCAACCCTGCTCTCGGGCAGGTGCGGGAAATGCAATCTCTGGGATACCTGAAGGGGAACGCGCTGGAGCTTACCTTCCGTGGAAGGCCCAGCAAATATTTCTCCGGACAAATTCAGTACACAGTGGGCCGCACTGACAACAACACCAGCGGCATCACGTATTTTCCCGCGAACAGCTATAACGCCGCGGCGGATTGGGGACGCGCCGACAACGACCGCCTCCAGAAGTTCGATCTGCTAGCGTCGACGCAGCCCACGAGATTTTTTACGCTGGGCGTCGCGCTTTCCCTCTACGCGGGCAAGCCAGTCGATATCACCACTGGCGGCGACGATAATCACGACGGAATTCTCAACGATCGTCCCGCGGGTATTGCGCGCAACACGATGCCTGGTCCGGGCCAGATCACTCTGGACCTGAACCTGTCCCACGATTTCCCGCTCTCGAAGGCGAAGAATGAAGCCAAGGTCTTCTCGGTTTCGCTGAATTCCTTTAACGTTCTGAATCACCCGAATTACGTCACCTATATCGGAACGCAATCCTCGCCCCTGTTTGGCCAGCCGGTCGCGGCCCTGCCTCCCCGGCGCATGCAACTGGACTTGCAATTCAAGTTCTGAGCCCAATCAATAACAAAACCTGATAGGCACGATAAATAGTTTCGATTTCCGTGAAAGTGTCGTGGACGGTACATTGAGGCGGTCCTGGAACAGGAAGAATCGCGGGTTTTGGGGAGCAGGACGGGCAAGGATCGGCCTCCCGAAACGGCGAAGAGGGATATTATTGGGAAGCGTCGGCGTAGAAGCCAGGCAGAGATGCTGGAGCATTCTGGCGCGGCGACAATGTTCAAGAACGCAGAACAGGACCTAATGACATTATGACGAAGATCGAGGCGGTCATTCAAAACTCTAAGCTGGAAGCGGTCAAAACTGCGCTGCATGAAATCGGCGTCGAAGGCATGACGGTGCTTGAGGTGCGCGGTCACGGACGGCAGAAGGGGCATACCGAGGTCTACCGCGGACGTGAGTACAGCGTGGATCTGATCCCCAAGACGAAGCTCGAGATGGTTCTGGCCGACGCCATGGTCGAGAAAGCGGTGCAGGCCATTTTGGGAGCCGCGCGCACGGGCAAGATCGGCGACGGGAAGATTTTTCTCTCGCGCGTGGATGAGGCGATTCGCATCCGCAATGACGAGCGCGGCGAAGGCGCTCTGTAGCCCTCGCTGCGGGCGTGTTGGCGCAAAGACGTTAGAACAAATACGACCGGGACGCAACCGGAAAGCATCTGACAGGCAGCGGTCGAAGTGGCCTCCCCCAATGGCAAGCGGCACGGGGTGAATTACTTTCATGATGGCAGCGTCCTCATTGATCAGCGAATTGCGCAGTTCCCTCAGCGACGAATCGGCGCGCATTCAGCGGGAATTCGAAATCTCTGGGGACGGGCGCACGGCCGTGGCGCAACGCACACGGCTGGTGGAAGACATCCTGGCGAGGCTGTGGCGCGACATCGTTTCTCCGGATCCGGCCAAGCCCGCCAACTTTACCCTCATCGCCACCGGAGGATTCGGGCGAGGATGGATGTTCCCCTATTCCGACATCGATCTGCTTTTTCTTTTTGGGGATCGTGAGGCAGAGAAGGCCTTCAAAGATCCCGTCCGCCGTTTTTCGCAGGAATTGTGGGACTTACGGCTGAAGCTGAGTCCAGCTTCGCGGACCCTGGGCGAGTGCGACCGCTACGACCCGAACAATACTGAGTTCACAATTTCTCTTCTCGACTGCCGCTACCTCGCGGGGGATCACGATTTATTCCGGCGGCTTCATGACAAGGTAATTCCCAAGCTGGTGATGCGCGAGTCCAAGGCGCTGCTGCAGGGACTGGCGGAGGTCACGCGTGAGCGGCATGCGAAGTACGGGATGACACTTTATCACCTGGAGCCGAATCTGAAGGAGGCGCCGGGCGGGTTACGCGACTGCAATGTGGCCAGCTGGCTTGCCCTGATTTCGGCGATGGACAAGCTCCACGACTGGCCCGACGCCAGTTCACTGCGGGCTCCGGTACGCAAGCAACTCGATGCGGCGCTGGACTTCCTGATGTCGGCACGCTGTTTTCTGCACTTTCGCCACGGACGCGATGACAACACGCTGAGTTGGGAGGCGCAGGACGAAGCGGCGGCGCGCAAGGTTGGAGCGACCATTGTCGGTTCGCCGACTGGAGGCGCGGACTCCGGTGAACTCTCGGCCGCCGACTGGATGCGGATCTATTTCGGGCACGCCAGAGCCGTGCAGCGGACTGTCACGCAACTGCTGGAAGAAATTCCGGAGGCTTGGTCCGCGCTCTACCGGCAGGTGCAGAGCTGGCGGTCGCGGCTCACCACTCCGGATTTTTCCGTCGTGGATGGCCTCATCTTTCTGCAGCAGCCATCGGCGTTGCAGGATCCGGAAGTGCTGCTGCGGCTGTTCCATTTCATGGCGCACCACGGGCTGAAGTTGAGCGCGACCACCGAGTACCGCATCGAGCAGGCACTTCCGGCG
>PMUM01000139.1 GCA_003166855.1 Acidobacteriaceae bacterium
CGGGAACGGAATTCGCGGGGAAGTTGAGTTCGTGTTGAACCGTGTTTTCCAGTCGTCCGTTGAAGACCATGTTCTGTTCGCGCCCGTTGGGAATGACTTCGATCTCGCGAACCACGATGTCTGCGCGCTCTGCGTTACCATTCATGCGAGCCGAAAGCGTCAGCTTGAACTTGCCGATGCGCCGGGCTTCTAGAGTGAACTGCGATCCACCTACGCGTGCAGACTCAACGGCGATGGACTTGTCGGAGACATCATCGACCAGCGAGAACCAGTCATCCGGTTGCAGTTTGAGGCTGACATCTCCGCGCGCGCCTGAATAGTTGTACACGGCTACGGGGACTGAGACTCGATCGCCTTGAGTGAGTGTGACCGGCAGATCGAGGTCAACGAAAAAATCCTGAAAGACTTTCAGGCTCGAGGTGCCGCTGCCCAGGGCTCCATGGGTAGTGGACGCGAGCATCGCCATGCGCCACGTGGTGATGGAGTCTGCCAGAGGTATCGTGATGGTGGCCGATCCGTTTTGGTCGGTAATGATTTCGGGGTTGATGTAGAGAGCCTCGGGGAAGTACGAACGGACGTGGGCGGACGGACCGGGGGCCTCTTTCTTGTCCTTGGCTCGGCGCTCAATGGTTGTGGATGTTCCAATGTCGATTGCGCCTGGCGCCATAGGTCGAGGCACAGCAAGATCCGTAAAATCGCGGCCATTGATCGCGAGGGCAGCCACCTGCCCAGCCACCTGGACATTGCCGCCTATGGCCTTAAAGACTCCGTTGCGCGTCTCAACGATTACAGCGGCTGCGCTGACTTCAACGGTCTCGCTCACAGAGCCAACCGACAGAATCGCGGAGAGCACTGCACGATCGCGCGCGCGAAGAGTGAGTCGGCGCGAAGCAGTTTTGAATCCGGCGAGAGATACGTTGAGATCGTACCGGCCGGCTGGCAGACCTGCCAGAGTGAATTGCCCTGCATCATTTGCGGCCACCGTTCGTGTCTTTCCGGTGGAAGCTTCGCGAATGGCGACACTGGCTCCTGAAACCACTGCGCCAGTGGGGTCGGTGACCGTGCCCGCGATTTCCGCGAGACCATTGAACGGTCCGTGGTCATGTTCGAGGTTGAGCGTAATCGTGCCCGAGTCTGGGTGGCCCAGGACGCTCCCGCTGCGAACCTCGACATACGCCGCCATATCATCGGGGGTATTGAAGCGGTGATCGGGGCCCGCGCTGCGCACGACGTAGTGAGTCTTGTCGCGATACCACTGCACGGGTTCGAGGCGAAATTGGGTTCCCCAGGAGTCGAGAAGCTCGGCCCCGCCGGTCTTCGAAATTCTCGCGAAGACCCTCGTCAGATCACCCTTCTCCTGGTTATCGCGGTAAGCACGGCTTAGGTGTTCCGCCAATTGGTGTACCTGGTCCAGGAAGCGGGCCTGATAGCGTCCGGCATACTCGGGGTATTTCGTCATGGGCACGGTCCGGCCAAACTCGGTCTCAAACTTGTTTGCGCCGACCAATTCCGTGGCTGAAAACAAGGCGCGAGCGGCGCGGTTGCGCTGTTCGGTTTTCGACTCCTCCACCGGTTCGACGATCTCCGACATGCCGATAGAGTGAATTTCATAGCGCGGCTTCATCACTTCCTGCTCAAGGTAGAAGAAGACCTTGGCGAAGCCGGGCTGCTTCTCAGCCAGAGCGAAGACAGCCTCATCCACGACCTGCAGCCCCAGAGCGGCGCTCACGCCCTCACCCCTAGAGTTGGTCACGTGGAAGCGGATGCGGGCTTCACCGCCCGGCTTGTAAACGGGCGCATCGGTCACGGCGTCGATCTTCAGTTCATCAGCCGGTCGCACGAAGATCAGCCTGTGATCGGCAACTGGCTGGGCATTGCGCCCGAAAAGATAAGCATTGAAGTCCACAGTTCCCGCCAACTCAGGCGTTGCCGTGAGTGAGAATTCGGCTTGGCCGTTCTCGATGTCGAGATCACGCGTCAGCACCGTCTGGCCGTCTTTGACGATGTCCAGGTTAGCGGCGCCCCGTTTCTTGGTTGAGAAGACTCTCAAGTCGATGCGGTCGCCTGCCTTGTAGACCGCGCGTTCCGTGCGCAGAAGAATTTGATCCTCGCCCTGGCGGCTTTGCAATTGAACCGTACTCGACGCGTGATTTCCTTCGTCGTCCTGACCCTCGATCTCTAGGGGTTCTGTTCCGGCTCTAGGGCTAATGCTGACCACGGCAATGCCGCCCGCATCGGTGGTTGCGTGCTGATCGACATTTCCTCCGGCGCGAACCTTGAGGCTGGCGTGGGCTGGAGTTCCGTCGGGGTAAGAAGTCAGAATGAAAATCTGATTGTCCAGATTGGGGACAAGGGTGCCTCCCTCCGGAACGGCCGCGATGAGTAGAGGCGATTCGCTGACGGTAATCGGCTCGCCGCGAGTTTCCGCGTGCTCCGCGGAGTCTTTCACCGTAGCCTCGATCAGAACGCGGGCTGCGCCCTGACTGAGCGGACGTCCGGCAAAATACTTAGGCAGCGTCAGATCGAAGTGGTACGCGCCATCATGATCCGTCTTGCCGTGCACCGAGGCCACTTCAAACACGGAAACATCCATGCTTGAAGCTTTGACCGTGATCCCCGCATCGTCGACCGGTTTGCCGAAGAAGTAGTTGGCTCGCACGGTTCCGGTAACGTGATCGCCCGGGCGGTAGCCGCGCTTCGTCTTGCTGCCGCTGCCCACGAAATCAACGGCGACCTTGAATTTCGGCAGAACATAGCGTTCCACGTTGAGAGCTATCTCGGCTGTGTTCGTTGGGGCTTCACTCTCCCCCATCAAAGCGCGGAGGTGGTACGTGCCCAGGTTAACTTCGTCGGCGAGTCCAAATTCTGCTGAGGCAATTCCGAACTTGTCGGTTTGCGTCGCTTTCTTGAATACCTTGTTGCCGCGAGAGTCTTCGACTTCAAAGGTCAGCTTGCGGTTCGCGGCGGCCTCGTGATTGGAACGATCGAGCGCCAGCGCGCGCACGTGAAGCGTCTGTCCCGGCTGATAAATCGGCTTCTCGGTGGTGAGAAGAATCGAAACCTTGTCTTCGAGCCGAATGGTTTGCATGAATTCTGTCGAGCCGATCGGTGTGTCTACCGCGTAGCGCAATTGATAATTTCCCACTACGCCGGCCGGGAACCGGAATTGCGCTTCGGTCGTCCCTCGCCGATTGAGTCGTCCTGTGAAGAGCAGGCGAGGTTTCTGCTCGGGCACCAACAACTCGATCTGGACAGAACTGCGCCCGGCAATGACCGCGTCGTGGGAATCGGTGACGATGACTCGCACAGCCGCATCGCCGCCGGTCAAGTAGGATTGCTGGCCGAGAATGTGAAGCACCGGCCTGCGCAGGATCTGCGAGATCGACTCCGTGCCTTCGATCCCGGCGCTCTTGCCGTCGCTGTATGCGAAGCGGTAGCGCACCCGGTGCCACACTAACTCGTCAAGGGCCAGCGGCTTCGCCAGCTTAATCTGTTCATGCCAGGACCCTGTGCCCTCAGCCACCTCGAGTGGCCGGTCCAGGTGCCCGAGGACTTGGTCCTCCGGATCCAGAATTTCCATGGTAAGTTGTCCCGCACCGGAATGAGCGGCGTCGTAAGGAATTGCCACGTCCACGACGCCGTGACCATAGGTCGCACTGGCGACTGCTTCGCTATTGCTGGCCTGGAACTGCTGGACTGTCACGATCGCGGCAACGATTAGAAGGACAGGAAGGAAAAACAACCAGAGTTTGTGTGAAGTGGAGTATCCGTCGGAATCTTCCATAGCGTCTCCGTGAGGCCGTCAGCAGTGCTTCTACTGACTGGCTTGCACTCACGATAAGAACGCTCTGCTTCCGGACTCTTGCGAAGAAGTTAGCTCAGGCGTTGCCGATCCGCGTCGAAGGAACTGAAATCCAGCGGTCGCCGGGACATTTCGTAATTACATTTTGGTCACTACGGGAAGAATCTTTGGAAGCTCCGATGCCGAGCTGGGACATTGCTGCGTTGCGGAGAGTGAACTCTTATGACGGTAGAAAAAAATATGGCTGACGGGATTCCTATTGTCCCCGTCAGCCCGAAGATTTTATATCCAAGGGTCCGGCTTCAATCACGACCGCTGGTTTCGTCAACCGGGTCGCTTTGAGCCGTCAGCCTGCTAGCTCAACGGCGGCAGAGTCGTTTGGCAATTAGGCTGTTTGGGTGGGCACAGAATGAGCGGGCCCCCGTCTGCGGCGGAAATGGGCTGAACGCTTGCTGCGATGAACGTACCTACCATCCCTACGGCCAGAATCGCGATCCTAATAGCCAGCTTTGCATTCATCTTTACCATTGTCTTGCTCCTTGTTCCTGGGGATTTTGTTTCCTTGCTCGGGCCGTCCGTCGCAAGTGACCTTAGTAATGCAAGCTGCGTACCAAACCCGACGTAACGGTCTGATGCGTGCAATGCCCAGAATTTCCCCCAAAAACCGGGGATAAACCAGTTTCCCGGCCCGGGCGACCCCTGATCTCCTCCCGGACGGGGCTCGGCAGACCAAACAAAAGCGCTAGTGCGTAACATTTATGTTAGGTAGAGGGCGGACCCGGGAGGGTCCGGGTATACTCATTGCGTCATGGGCGATTCGGGCGAACAGGCTGTCGCTGCCACGGACGGAGCACGGCTGGAAGCCGTAAGCGGTCCCCTTAAAGGGAAGCTCTTTCCCTTGACGGGGGATGAGGTCTCGATCGGCCGGGATCCATCCAATGAGATCTCGCTGCTCGACTCCCTGGTATCGCGGCGCCATTGCATCATCCGTAAGGAAGCAGGCGGATTCCGGCTTCAGGATCTGGAGAGCCGAAACAACACCTTTATCAGCGGCGTGCCTGTCAGGGAGAGGGTGCTGGTCCACGGGGACCAGATCCGGGTCGGCAACTCGATTCTTGTCTTCCAGGGATCAGATACTGAGGCAGCTCCAGGGAACGCCTCTCTGAGCCTTGACGCTACTCCTATGCCCGGTGCCGCGACCGTAATCCTCCGCAAAGAGGATGCCCGGTACCTGCAGCCTTCCCGGCCTGGCGGCCTGCCCGCCACCGCCAAAACAGTTCGCGACCTCAACGTGCTGCTGGAGTTCAGCCGGACGTTGAACTCCGTGCGCGGCCTGGCGGCTCTGCAAGAGAAGGTGTTGGAGGCGGTACTGGCGATCGTTCCTGCGGATCAAGCGGCTGTTCTACTGACCGAGGATGGAGTCGCCGGATTCTCTTCGATTGCAGGCAGGCACCGCCAGCGCGGAGCGAATCAGCCGATTCATGCCAGCCAGACCATCCTCAACCGCGTCCTGGAAGAGAATCTCGCGGTGCTTTCCAACGATGTCCAAAGCGATGATGCCTACCGGGAGGCCGAGAGCCTGCTGGAACGCCGTGTGCACTCTGTATTGGCTGTGCCTCTCGAGGTGCAAGACAAGGTGTTGGGCGTGATGTACCTGGATGCCAGTTCTCCGGGCGCGCGCTTCGACTCGGACCTTCTGCAACTGGTCACGACGCTGGGCAACATTACTGCGCTTGCGATTGAAAACGCGCGGCACGTCGAGAGGCTGGGAGGGGAGAACCGCCGCCTGAACGAGGAACTGAGCATCCACCACAGCATGATTGGGGAAAGCAAGGCCATGCACGAGGTGTATGGATTCGTTTCCCGGGTGGCAGGGCGGGATTCGACGGTCCTGATCTCAGGGGAGAGCGGCACGGGAAAAGAACTCGTGGCGCGGGCGGTCCACTCGAACAGTGGCCGGGCCGACAAACCATTTGTCGCCATTAACTGCGCGGCCATTACTGAAACCTTGCTCGAGAGCGAGCTGTTCGGACACGAACGAGGGGCTTTTACTGGTGCGGTCTCGCTGAAGAAAGGAAAGCTCGAGGTCGCCGAAGGCGGCACGGTTTTTCTGGACGAGATCGGCGAGTTGGCTGTGCCTATGCAGGCGAAGCTGCTGCGAGTGCTGCAGGAGAGAGAGTTCGAACGAGTCGGCGGGACGCGTTCTATCAAGCTCGACGTCAGGCTGATTGCCGCGACCAATCGCGATCTGAAGGAGGCATCAAAGACGGGAGCCTTTCGGCCAGACCTCTACTATCGCCTCAATGTCGTATCGCTCCATATGCCGGCGTTGCGCGAGCGTCGAGAGGACATCCCGATGCTGGCGGCATTCTTCGCGACGCAATATGGCGAGAAGGTGAAGCGGCGCGTGGCCGGGATTTCTCCGGAGGCTCGTGCGTGCCTCACCCGCTACGACTGGCCGGGGAATGTGCGCGAGTTGGAGAACGCCATCGAGCGGGCGGTTGTACTCGGCTCGACTGAGTTGATTCTCGCAGAGGACTTGCCGGATTCAATCTTGGAAGAAACCGCCGCTTCCGGGGAGCCCGTGAGCGCGCTGCATGATGGTATCCGCGATGCGAAGAAGGTGCTGATCGAGCGCGCCATCGAGCAGGCGAACGGAAACTACACCGACGCTGCGAAAATCCTGGGAGTGCATCCCAACCATTTATTTCGACTGATTCGTACGCTCAACCTGAAGCCGAAGCGGCAGCGGCAAGGGTAGGGAAGTTGTCTCGAACAGGGCCCGAAGAACACAATCAAAATCTTGGCTCGAAGCCTACATGGAGGTGTAACGGATGTTCAAATCCATCGCGGTCGTCATCAGCTGTTACGTGCTTTCGGTTGTTCTTGTGCTAGCAACGGACCCGTTGCTCTCGCGGTTGTTCCCGGGCGATTACGTCCGAGGGCGGGTCCCCTCCGATACCGTTCTCATGGCGAGCACGGCGTTCTTTGTCGTGATCTCGATCCTATGTGCCTGGCTCTGCGCGCGCTTTGCTCCGAGCCGCGCCTCGCACCACGTGCTCTGGTTCTTCATCATTGGAGAGGTGATGGGCATCATCTCGACAATCCCCAATTGGGGGAAGGGCTGGCCCCACTGGTACTGGTTGTCCTGGTTGTTGACTTGGCCGGTGAGCTGCTGGAGCGGCCTGCTGCTCACCGGGCGCAGGGCTGAAGCTCAATCCCCGTGAGTTCTGGTTCATCGTCGGAACGCAATCTTTACTTGAGGCCCCGCACCAGAAACAGATTGGCAAGGTCGCGCTGGAAAGTGGTGGCGCAGGCCTTTCCATCAGCCGATAAAGCCAATGGCCCGAGGAACTGAGCTCCTGGTTCAGGAACCTTCACGACCAGCCAAGGTTCTTTGCGACGTGTGGTCACATCGAGACGCCTGATCTTGATGCTTGTGGGCTCGCGCTGTTGCAGAAACAGGTATCGCCCGTCGCCGCTCCAGCGCACGACACTTTCACCCTGCAAGTCAGCGATGGTTTTGGAATCCCCGCCGCCAACCGGAGAGAGCAGCAGCTTGTGCGGGTCCACGGTGATGAACCACCTGCCGTCGGGCGAAACCCGCGTACCCCGCGTTCCTTCAGGCGTGAGGGGAATCGATTTGTTCGTTTCCAGGTCGTACATCCAGGTGCGGGTCGGGTGACCGGTTTCATTGCCCGTGAACAGAATGTGCTTGTTGTCGGGGAACCACTCCACGCCGTCGAAGTGCATGCCTTCGATCTTTGGGAACCGGGATTCTCCGGGGCCGGTGGGAAGCAACATCAGGCTCGATGTCCCCGCCTCATGGTGGATGCAGGCCACCCACTTCCCATCGGGCGAAAGCGAAGGCCGGTTGCCGGAGCCCAGCTGTATCGCGGGAGAACCGTCCGTCTTCCTCAAATAGATCGCGGAGTTGCGCCCCTGGCCACTGGAGAGCTCGACGAAGACAATGGATTGGGCGTCGCCGGAGAGGTCATACATCAGAGAAGAATCGAGCCACGCCAGATCGCGTTGTGCGCCGCCGTTCGGTGGCAAATAGTGGATACCCAGACGGGAGTTCACCGTGGTCAGCAGGACGCGGCCATCGCGGGCTACATCCTGCATCACGATCATCCCGCCCGTTTGAGAAACCAGCCGCTGCGCGCCAGAGAGAGTCACGGCGTAGAGTGCTGGATCGCCGCCCGGCTGGCCCCCAGAGAACCAGACTTCGCGATTGTCGGGGGACCAGTTCAAGGCGCCGATCGAGCGCCATCCACGGGAAAGAACTTGCCGGGGATGGTTTGGGCCGACTACGCACAGGGCGTAATCGCCCACTTCGACATCGAAATCGAAGAACGCAACCAGCTTGCCATCCGTCGAAACGCGCGGCATCATGGGCGGTCGCCTTTCCGTTTCGTACAACACCGTCCCGATGGGATACTCCAGACGGAATTTTCCGCCCAAAGCGCGCACTACGGCGAGCGATTCTCCGTCTGGCCCCCAATCCGCGCCACTCACGCCTTCCAGCACCTCGCGGGGCGCGCCACCTCCGAAGGGAACGCGTGCGAGAGTACCGACGTCCTCTCCGCCTAACAGAATCGCCATCTCTCCGCTGGGTGAGATCGCGAGTACTCGCGCACTGGGGAGCGCCAACGGCTGCGCTTCGCGATTCCCGGGCTGCGCCGAAAATAATGTGGAAGGGGCGCCATCCCACTCGGCGCTATAGACAACCGTGTCACCCGGAGCGAACTTCGCGGAGGTGACATCCCCACGCCGAAACGTCAATCGCCGATAGGAAGGCGGCTCGGGAGGCGGACTGTATCTCCGCTCATACGAGATGCGCAACCCGAGCCCGAGCAAGATTCCAGCCAGCAACCCTGCGCCGATCCAGAGCCGGACATGAGATGTGTTACGAGGACGTGGACCTGGCGCCGGGCTCGCGAGTGCGAAGTTGCTGAAATCCATTTCTTCCCGCAACTCTTCCAGCGCCACTTTCACGTCGGCCATGGTTTGCCAGCGCCGTTCGGGATCTTTCTTCAGACACCGGCTGATGATGCGGTCTAGCTCCGGCGGAACATCCGCTACAGCTTGCGAGGCCGGTTGGGGATCTTTGTAGAGCACCGCCGACAGTGACGACAGCTTGGACCCGCCCGCGAAGGCGCGTTGGCCCGTCGCCATTTCATAGAGCACCGAGCCGAACGAAAAAACATCGGAGCGGGTGTCGACCTTTTTGCCGTCGGCCTGCTCGGGCGACATGTAGGCAACGGTTCCGAGGATGGTGCCCTCCTCGGTGAGGGGCGAGCCCTCGCCGTGCAGAGTTTCGGCATAGGCGTCGGCGCCCGCTGGTTCGCTGAGCTTGGCTAAACCGAAATCCAGGATCTTGACCACGCCCTGCGGAGTGACGATCACGTTCGACGGCTTAAGGTCGCGATGCACGATTCCCGCCGCGTGCGCCGCGGCCAGCGCGTCCGCGATCTGGACGGCATACTTCAATACATCCCGAATTCGGAGCCCCTTGCGCCCAATCAGGTGATCGAGCGTATCTCCCGCCACGTACTCCATGGCGATGTATTGGATCGGCTTTCCGTCGACTTCCTGCGTGTCGATGTCGTAGATCGTGACGATGTTCGGATGGTTGAGAGAGGACGCTGCCTTGGCTTCCTGCACGAAGCGTCGCTCGCGGTCCGCGTTGAGAGCCGCGGTGGAGAGAATCTTGATGGCGGCAGTTCGGCCGAGACGAGAATCCACCGCCTTGTAAACCACACCCATACCACCGGCTCCGAGCTTGGACTCGATGCGGTACGAGCGAAGTGATTTGCCGATCATGCGCGTAGCCCTGGAAAACTGTGGTCGCAACTTGCGGCACGAAATCTGGTGATTCGCGGCCGCAACAAATCAAAAATCTCAAATGAAGGCCGTCACAAGACGACAAAGAAAGAACTCAAGAGAAGCAGGTGCGGACGACGATATGCTCATGCTTGCTGAGCTTGTGTGACAGCAATTCTACCGCAGAAGGGAGGTGTATCGCTCTTTCTGTGCGGGGCAAATCCTTCAATTTTGCCGAGCGACCCGATAGCAGATCGGTTTTGCTTTTTCGTGGCCAGCGTCCCCTTCATTCTATCCTTACGCCGGTGTGCCCACGGGTCATGTGTTTGCAACATTAGACAACTGGTTGATGTCACCCTTATTGATTGAGTCTTGACATCAGCGCTGTGACAAATAGAATGGCTGGCACTTCCAAGTCATCGAGGAAAATGCCATGAAGACCTGCTACGCGCTGTGGGTGGTCTTGCTGACGATTTTTGTTTCTTCTGCACTCGCTCAAACAGGAACCAGTTCGGTGCGCGGCATCGTACTCGACAGATCAGGCGCAGCGGTAGCGGGTGCGAAAGTGACCGTCTCCAACAACGGCCAGGCACTGCAACGCGAAACACAGACCGACGATTCGGGCGAATATCGATTTCTGGCCCTGCCCCCGGGATCCTATACTCTGAGTGTAGAAAAGGCCGGGTTCCGCAAGTTCCAGCAGACCGGCCTCGCTCTTCTGGTGAACGTTGCCGTGACCAGCAACGTGAAGATGGATGTAGGAAGCACCTCGGAAAAGGTGGAGGTTTCGGCGCAGTCTGAAACCGTGAATACCACCGACGCCTCTCTTGGAAATGCCTTCAGCGAAGTGCAGGTAAAAGAGCTGCCGCTAGAAAGCCGCAACGTTCCCGACCTGCTCAGCCTGCAAGCGGGAGTGCTGTATACCGGGCACAATCCGGACATTGATGTAGACGTGGATACGCGAAGTGGTGCCGTCAACGGAGCAAGGAGCGACCAGAGTAACGTGACTCTGGACGGCATCTCCGTCAACGACAAGGGGGCCCACGCATTCACATCCGTGCTGCCGGTTACGCTGGACTCGGTGCAGGAATTTCGCGTCACGACCTCGAATTACGGCGCGGATCAAGGCGTTTCGTCCGCGGCTCAGGTTGCGCTGGTTACCAAGAGCGGCACCAACTCGTTTCACGGTTCCGTCTACGAGTACAACCGTAACTCGTATTTCAGCGCCAATGAATACTTCATCAAGGCGTCGCAGATTGATAGCGGATTGCCGAACAAACCTCCGCAATTGAACCGTAATATTTTCGGCGTCTCCGTTGAAGGCCCGATCGTCAAAGACCGCTTTTATTTCTTCTTGAATTTTGAAGGCTATCGCGATGCCGAAGCCATCAGCGCGGAGCGAACAATCCCGACGGCAGCGTTGCGCAACGGCGTGATGCAGTACTACTGCCTGAATGGGGACACAAGCCAATGCCCGGGCACTCCGGTGACGGTCAACGGCGTCACCTACACGCCTCCGGCAGGATACATGGCCCTTACTCCCGCGCAGATTACCGCGATGGACAGCCACAGCCTTGCTCCGCAACCTGGCCCTAATCCGATTGTGATGCAGTACATGTCGAGCTATCCGCTGCCCAACGATTTCACCGTGGGCGACGGGGTTAATACCGCGGGATACCGTTTCCGGGCGGCTACTCACACCAAGAAGAACTGGTACATTGCCAAACTGGATTACAACCTGACGGCCAATGGGCAGCACCGGCTGTCTCTCACTGGCGCGTTGGCCAACGAAAATGCAGCGGGTGCGCCGTTCCTGCCCGGCACACCTCCGGAGACGACCACAGTAAACTTCAACAAAGGCCTGATCGCCAGCTACTCCGCGGTCTTCTCGCCGACATTGCTGAACAATTTCCGTTACGGCTTCGTGCGGGAAAGTCTGGGAAACCTGGGAGACTCGAACGTACCTTGGAATTATCTGAACTTCGACCAGGGCATCACGCGCTCCTCTTCATTCCAGCGCCCGATCAACAACTTCACGGACGACCTATCCTGGGTACACGGGAAACATACGTGGCAGTTTGGCGTTCAGTTGGCGTTTCTGCGCAACCCGGAAAGCAATCTGAACAATTCTTTCAGCGCCGGCTTCGCCAATCAGGACTGGATGCTGAACTCCGGCATATCGCAACCTACTAACAGCGATCCGCTCAATCCGCTAAACAACGGTTATCCGGAAGTCGACTCTTCTTTCGTCAGCAACTACGACAGCTCCATGACCAGTTTGCTCGGCATGATCACACTGGGAAACGCGGTCTATAACTACAACCGCAGCGGCGGGACTCTGGCGCCCGGCGCCCCGGTGACACGCCGTTTCGCCGAAGACTCTTACGAGATGTATGCCCAGGACACATGGAAGGTGAAGCCGAATCTCACGTTGACTCTCGGCCTGAGATACTCTCTGTTCTCTCCTCCATGGGAAACGAACGGGCTGCAAGTGGGCACGAACATCAATCTCGGGAACTGGTTCAACGCCCGAGGCGCGGGCATGCTGCAGGGTATCCCGTCCAATGCTCAGCCGCTGATTTCATACAATTGGGCCGGCCCGGCAAACGGCAAGCCCGGCTATTACGGCTGGGACCACAAGGACTTTGGCCCTAAAGTCGCCTTCGCATGGTCCCCGAATTTTTCCGGCGGATGGCTGGAGAAATTATTCGGCCCCACCGGCACCAGCAGCATTCGCGGCGGATTCGGAATGGTGTACGACCGTGCTGGCGAAAGCTTGGTCGACACGTTCGACCAGAATGGATCTTTCGGTTTATCCACGCAGCTGAACAATCCGTCGGACTTTGAAACTTCCGTCACGGCGCCACGACTGACGAGCTTGAACGCAATTCCGCAGTCTGACTATGTGAATGTTCCAATTCTGGAGCCCGCACCGGCGGGCGGCTTCCCGCAACAATATCCAGTCGGGTTGGGTGCGATTACCTGGGGGATCGACCCAAATCTGAAGACGCCATATTCCTACACGTTGGACTTTGCCGTGAGCCGCCAACTGAAGTCGAATTTCACTTTGGATCTGGCCTATGTGGGACGGATGTCGCATCGCCTGCTGGCGCAGGACGATCTGGCCATGCCGCTCGACATCGTGGATAAGCAGTCAGGGCTGGATTACTTTACGGCGGAAAGAGGGCTCGCCCAGGTTTTCCGTCCGCAGTTGTTGGCTGGAGTCTCGAATCCCACACAATCGTTTAATCCGAGCCAGGTTTCAGCCAAAGTCCAGCAGTTCTGGACCAATCAGATCCAACCGCTGGTTCCTGGTGGCGCGTATCCTCTCACCGGTTGCACCGGCGGCGCGAACCTAACTACGCAGAATCCAGTGATCTTCGCCTTCGACACGTTCTGCGCCACCGCCTTCAACGACTCTCTGGCGCTCTACAACCTGGATTACAACGGCTTCCCCGATGCCAACATTCCCGGCCAGACATACTACACATCGGGTGGACAGTATTCCTATTACGCGCAGCAATTCAGTTCGCTCTACGCGTGGCGTTCGATGGCTTGGTCAAACTACAACGCTCTGCAGGCGACCTTGCGCCATGCCATGTCGCATGGCGTGCAGTTCGATCTGAACTACACGTATTCCAAGGCGATTGATATCTCCTCGGATGCAGAACGTGTGGGGCCGGCCAGCAGCGGCAGCCTGCTTGGGTTGAATAACAACATCATCAACGCTTGGAATCCTGCGGCGCAGAAAGGTGTGGCGTCGTTCGACGCGACGCATCAGATTAATTCCAACTGGGTAGTGCAGTTGCCCTTCGGTCGCGGCCGGTTGCTGGGAAAAAATGCTAATCGCGGGCTAGACGCGGTCATTGGCGGATGGCAAGTGACGGGCCTTTTCCGATGGACCAGCGGCTTCCCGGTAACTGTAGATAACGGATTCAGCGCCTTCCCCACGAACTTCGAGATGGAAGGAAACGCCGACAAGGTTGGTCCCGTGAAGACGGGAGTGTATCTGAACACACCCACGCCAACTGCCGGGGTGGTGAATCCTGGTCCTAATATCTTTGCGAACGGTGAATTGGCCATCAATTCTTTTTCTTACGCATGGGCCGGCGAATCGGGTGCGCGCAACCCGATTCGCGGTGACGGCTATTTCGGAATTGACCTCGGACTGGCCAAGCGCTGGATCATGCCTTGGAGCGACAAACAGAGTCTGCAGTTCCGCTGGGAAGCCTTCAACCTCACCAACACTGCGCGTTTCGACGCGCAATCAGCCTTGCTCTCGGACTCGCTGGGATTGGGCAGCGCCAGCACGTTCGGGAATTACTCGGGGTTGCTAAACAATCCTCGCATCATGCAATTCGCGCTCCGGTTCGAGTTCTGAGGAGGGACTACGGAGGGTTGGGCTAACACGCTCGTTTCACTTGGCCGTCCCGATCATCGGAACGTCGACCCAACCGCGCGTGCGATGGCTTCGCATTTCGGCGTCGAGGATCCTCAACTGCCGCAAGCCATCGGTGAACTGCGGATACTCTGGTGTTCCGCCGCTCTCCCCGATGGAAGCATAGAACCGCCGAAAGACTTGCTTGAAAGTGTCGTCGTAGCCCTCACTGTGGCCGCCAGGCAGATCGGCAAATCCGCGCGCCGCAGGCTTCAGCAGAGAGGGATCCTTGACGAAGATCTGGTTGCCGTCGTCGCGGTGACCTGACCAGAGCTCGTCGGGCCGCTCCTGGTCCCACGCTACAGACGATCGAGTGCCATAAATTTCAATGCTGAGGCGGTTCTTGCGCCCGGCGGAGACCTGGCTGGCAGTTACGCAGCCTCGCGTGCGCGCACCCATGCGAAAGATCACAGCTCCGAAGTCTTCCGTATCCACCGGCGTTTCGATGTAGGCTTCTGGGCCCAGCAGCTTATTGGCAAAGGTCTCGACCGAATGCTTCGGCTGCTTTCGTGTTGGGTGGAATGTCTGAAGATCAGCGCAGAGCGACTGTACGCGCAGGCCAGTGACGTGCTCGGCCATATCAAACCAGTGCGACCCGATGTCAGCCATGCAACGTGAAGGACCACCAGCCTTGGTTTCGCCGCGCCAGTTCCAGTCTGTGTCGTACAGGAGCCAGTCCTGGGAATAAGTTCCCTGGAC
>PMUM01000131.1 GCA_003166855.1 Acidobacteriaceae bacterium
TGATCGAAGGCATGGACAGCATTCTGCGCATGCCCGGCGGCTGCTTTGAGCAGACCTCTTCCAGCACCTACCCGAACGTTCTGGCGCTCGATTACATGAAGCGCACGAAGAAACTGACTCCCGAAGTCCATGCTAAGGCCGAGGGATATATCGCCAACGGCTACCAGCGCCTGCTGACCTTTGAGGTTCCGGGCGGTGGATTTTCCTGGTTCGGCAGCGCGCCCGCCAACAAGATACTGACGGCGTACGGCCTAATGGAGTTCAGCGACATGTCGAAGGTTTATGACGTAGACGCAAGACTGATCGCACGAACGGAACAGTGGCTCGCGTCGCAGCAGCAAGCGGATGGAAGTTGGAAGCCCGACACGCAGTTCATTAATGAGGGCGCCACGAACCGCTACAACTCCGACGTCCTTCGCATCACTGCCTACATCGCATGGTCGCTCGAGAACACTGGGTCTCAAGGACCCACAGTCGAAAAAGCAAAACAGTTTATCGACAGCCACATGAGCGCCAAGGTCGACGCCTACACCCTTGCCGTAGTCGCGAACTTTGCCACTGACTATGGATCTGGCAACCGCGAAAAAGATCAAGCCTTCACGCGCCAGGCCATGCAACTTTTGCTCGACGCACGCACAGAGAAGGATGAGCAAGCCTGGTGGAACTCGGAAGAAACCGGCGTCTACGCCACCGGTGCCAGCGCCAGCGCGGAGACTACGGGGCTCGCCGTGCAGGCGCTGCTCAAATGGGGCGAGGCATCGGGCACTGCGCGCAAGGCCCTGAATTACATCGCCTCCAAGAAAGATGCTTCGGGCACATGGGGCACGACGCAAGCGACCATCATGGCGCTACGCGCTCTGCTGCTTGCAACCGAAAAAGGTGCAGCCGACGTTCAAGGCACTCTCGAAGTCCTACTCAACGGTAAGCCGGTCGAGAAACTCACGCTGACCCCAGAGAACAATGACCTGCTCCATCAGTTCGTGTTCAAGGGCGTCGGGGCAAAGGCCATCGGTTCGGAAGACTCCAACACCGTCGAAATCCGATTCGAAGGAAAGGGCGGCCTGGCGTACCAGGTGGTCGGCAGTTACTTCCTTCCTTGGGATGAGAAACCGGCGAACGAACCGATGTCGATCAACGTGACCTACGATCGCACTCACCTCGCTCAGGACGACATCGCGACTGCCACCGCTACCGTCAAAAATAATCTGCCCAAAGCCGCGAACATGGTGATGGTTGACATCGGAATTCCGCCGGGATTCGACTTGCTCAGCGAGGACCTGCAAACCTACATTGAGAAAAGCGCCAGCCCTAAGAGTGCTCGCCTGGAGAAGTTCAGCCTCACTGCGACGCAGGCGATCCTCTACTTCGATTCCATCGCGCCCAGCGATTCGGTCGCTCTGCATTTTCGCCTGCGAGCCAAGTATCCCATCCGCGCGCGAACATTTCAGTCGCGCGTCTATGAGTACTATGACCCGGAAGTCAGCTCGATCGCACGACCGGTCCAACTGGAGGTGCGCCCGCGTTAGGCCTCCGTCAATCCAGAAAACCGTCCAAAAGGCGCGCCTCGTCTATAATCAGGCGCACCCATGGCGCTAGCGTGTGGCGCTGATGAATTCCTTCCATGCACATTGACGCGCACCAGCATTTTTGGATTTACAACCCGGCCGAATATGACTGGATCGATGATTCCATGTCCGCACTCCGCCGCGATTTTCTACCAGCCGATCTGAAGCCGGAGTTGGACCGCAGCGAATTTCAGGGCTCGGTTGCCGTTCAAGTGCGCCAGACACTGGAAGAGACACGTTGGCTTCTTGAGTTGGCGGAGCGCTCTCCGTCGATTCTCGGCGTGGTCGGCTGGGCTGACTTGCGGTCGCCGGACATTCGGTCTCAACTGAAAGCCTTGGCTCGAAATCCCAAACTGGTCGGCGTCCGCCACATCGTGCAGAGTGAGCCTGACGACCGGTTCCTGCTGCAGCCAAAGTTTCTGCGGGGAATTTCCGCGCTCGAAGAGTTCGATCTCGCTTACGATATCCTGATTTACACCAAACATCTTCCAGTAGCCGCTGAGTTTGTCGAGCGTTTCCCACGCCAGCGCTTCGTCCTCGATCATCTCGCCAAGCCGCCGATCAAGAGCGGCCACATCGATTCATGGGCACACGGGATCAAACAGTTATCCGAATTCCCCAACCTATATTGCAAATTGTCGGGACTGGTCACTGAAGCTGACTGGCAGCATTGGCAGCCCGAGCAGATCGTCCCATTCCTCGAAGTCGCCTTTGAATCGTTCGGACCGGATCGCCTGATGATTGGTTCGGACTGGCCGGTGTGCCTCGTGGCCGCCTCGTATGAGCGGACTGTCCGAGTCGTGCAGAAGTACCTGAGTGGACAAAAACCGGAAACTCGTGAGGCCGTGCTCGGCGGCAACGCCCAACGGTTCTGGCGACTGGCCGGTCATTGACAATCATCGAGAAGCTTCGCCGGACCGATGTTTTACAATAGGCGGGCTCGAAACTGCGATGCATCTCAACGTTCTCCAACTCGATTCCCGCGACAACGTCTTGATCGCACTCACCGACTTGAAAGCCGGCGATCGAGTCGAATTCGACCGCGAAATCTACATTCTCCCGAAGAACGTTCCTGCCAAACACAAATTCACGATGCGCGGCCTCGCCGTGGGAGACGATGTCCTCATGTACGGAGTTCTGGTGGGCCGAGCCGTCAAACCCATCGCGGCTGGAGAACTCCTGACGACTGGCAACATCCAACATCAGGCCGCTCCGTTCCAGGAGCAGTCGGGTGAATTTCGTTGGACGCCCCCCAACGTCTCGCACCGGAAGCAACAAACTTTCATGGGATACCGCCGCTCCGACGGTCAAGTGGGCACCCGAAACTATTGGCTCGTCGTTCCTCTGGTTTTTTGCGAGAACAAGAACATAGAGGTTCTCAAGCAGTCACTGGAAGAAGAACTGGGTTTCGCTGCCCCCCAACTCTACCGCCACCAAGTTGCAGAACTGGCAAAACTATATCGAGAAGGACAGGTGGACAAGATCGACGTTCGCGCGCTCCCCACGGAGACCGCTCTGACGCCGCGCAGCCGGCTGTTCGAGAACATCGATGGCATCCGGTTTCTTCTCCACGAAGGCGGTTGTGGCGGCACCCGGGAAGACTCGAACAACCTCTGCGGCCTCATCGCGGGCTACATCCACCACCCCAACGTCGCGGGAGCCACGGTGCTAAGCCTCGGTTGCCAGCACGCGCAGATCCCGATCCTCCGCGACGAGATTCGCAAACGCAATCCCAAGTTCGACAAACCGCTGGTCATCCTCGAGCAGCAACGCAGCGGTTCCGAAGCGCAAATGATGTCGGATGCAATCCGCCAGACGTTTCTCGGCCTGGTCGAAGCCAACAAGGCTCAGCGCACTCCTGCCCCTCTCGCCGATTTGTGTGTTGGCCTGAAGTGCGGAGGCTCAGACGGCTTCTCTGGCATCTCCGCGAATCCCGCTATCGGGCACACAGCCGACCTGCTCGCCGCCCTGGGAGGACGGACGATCCTCTCGGAGTTCCCAGAGTTGTGCGGTGTGGAACAGGAACTCATCAATCGCGGCAAGAACAAGGAAGTCGGCAACCGGTTCATTCAACTGATGCGCGACTACGCGGCGCGCGCCGCAGCCGTGCGCTCCGGCTTCGACATGAATCCTTCACCGGGAAATATGCGCGACGGTCTTTTGACAGACGCGATGAAATCGGCCGGTGCAGCAAAAAAAGGCGGCACATCTCCCGTAACCGCGGTACTCGACTATCCGGAGTACTCGGCTGAGCCCGGACTCAATCTGCAGTGCACGCCCGGCAACGACGTCGAATGCGTCACAGCACAAGTCGGCGCCGGGGCCAGCGTCGTTTTGTTCACCACCGGTCTCGGCACGCCCACCGGGAATCCAATCGCGCCAGTCGTCAAGCTTTCGACAAACTCAGATTTAGCGAAGCGCATGCACGACATCATCGACATCGACACCGGAGCAGTCGTCTCGGGGGAGAAGACAATCGAGGAGATGGGAGAAGCCATCCTCGATCTCGTAATCCAAGTAGCGAACGGTGAAGTCCGCACCAAGGCCGAGCAGAGGGCTCAGGAAGATTTCATCCCCTGGAAACGAGGCGTTTCTCTGTGAGCAATCCAGGCGCGCAGAGTTTCCGCCTCGACGGCAAAGTTGCAGTCGTCACGGGAGGCGGTAGCGGGATTGGTCAGGCCATTGCTTTGAAGTTGGCGGCGCACGGCGCGGTGATTCGCGTTCTGGATCTGAACGAATCCGCCGCGGCCGCAACCTGCCAACAAATTTCCGCAGCTGACGGCACCGCCTCAGCGCACCTCTGCGACGTGACCAGCCAACCCGACGTGAAGGCTCTATTCGACCAACTTTTCCGACGAGACCGCATTCACATACTTATCAATAACGCCGGAGTCTCGCATGTCGGCACAGTTGAGAGCACTACCGAGGCAGACTTCGATCGCGTGGTTCGAGTGAACGTCAAAGGGTTCTATAACTGCATGCACGCGGTCGTCGGGCACATGAAGAACTCCGGCGGCGGAGTCATCGTGAATATGGCATCAATTGCCGGATCGTCAGGCTTGCCCGACCGTTTCGCTTACTCGATGAGCAAAGGCGCGGTCGTCGCTATGACATATTCCGTGGCGAGAGACTATCTCGTTCATAACATCCGTTGCAATTGCATTTCGCCGGCCCGCGTTCACACTCCGTTTGTCGACGACTATCTGCAGAAGAACTATCCGGGACACGAGAAGGAAATGTTCGAGAAGCTGGCAAAGTCGCAACCGATCGGGCGAATGGCGGAACCGGCGGAAATCGCTTCCCTTGCCCTCTTCCTGTGTTCGGACGAAGCTGCGTTCATTACAGGCGTGGACTATCCGATCGATGGCGGCTTCTTCAACCTGCGAGGCTAGCACATGGACCTGCAACTGAAAGGTAAAGTCGTCATCGTCACCGGCGGAGCCAAGGGAATTGGCGCGGCGATTGTCCATGCCTGCGCCGCCGAAGGCGCGATCCCCGTGATCATCGGCCGCGACGCCGAAGCCGGCAAGCAACTGCAGAGTGAATTGCAAAACAGCGGCGCAACCTGCGGGCTCATCACGGTCGATCTCGCCACCCCGGAAAGCTGTGCGCAATCCGTCGAGCAAACTCTGAAGAATTTTGGGCGCATCGATGCGCTCGTAAATAATGCAGGACGCAACGACAAAGTCGGCTTGGAATATGGAAGCGTCAGCGAGTACGTCGCCTCGCTCAACCGCAATCTGGTGCATTACTACGGCATGGCCCACTATTCCCTGCCCCATTTGAAACGTTCCCGCGGTTCCATCGTCAACGTCGGCTCCAAGACCGCGGTCACCGGACAGGGGAGCACCTCGGGCTACGCATCCTCAAAAGGCGCAATCATGGCTCTGACCCGCGAGTGGGCGGCCGAACTGCTGCCCTACGGCATTCGCGTCAACACCGTCATCCCCGCGGAAGTTATGACTCCGCTATATCGCAGTTGGCTGGACACCTTTCCGAATCCCGAAGATAAGTTGAAGACCATTCTCACCAAGATTCCACTCGAGCAGCGCATGACTACGTCGGAGGAGATCGCTGCAATGGTTGTGTTCCTGATCTCGGCGAAATCGAGCCACACCACGGGCCAGCACTTGTTCGTCGACGGCGGATACGTTCACCTGGACCGTGCACTCACATGACATCGGCGAACAAGCCATCCCCAACCATCACCGAGCGACGTTACGTCGTGCCACTGGTCCTCGTAACCAGCTTGTTCTTCTTGTGGGCGATCGGTGTCAACCTCAACGACATCCTGATCCAGCATTTCAAGAAGGCCTTTGGTCTTACAGACTCTGGGTCGTCGCTCATACAGGTTGCGTTCTTCGGCGGCTATTGCCTCGCCGCTCTGCCCGCGGGATGGCTGATGCAGCGCGTGGGCTACAAGCGCGGAATCCTCATCGGCCTGCTGGTCTGCTCCACAGGCACGATCCTCTTCATTCCTGCAGCCTCCGTGAGAATCTACGGATTCTTCCTATTCGCGCTTTTCCTGATGGCGTGTGGACAGTCGGTGCTGGAAGTCGCCGCCAACCCGTATGTGACCACGCTGGGTCCCGCCGACAGCTCGGAACGAAGATTGAATCTGGCCCAGTCCTTCAATGCAGCGGGCGCCGTAATGATCGCTCTGGTCGGCTCCAGATTTATTCTCTCGGGCATCGAGCACACGCCTGCAGAAATCGCGGCCATGAGCCCCGCACAGTTGTTGGTCTACCGGGCGTCCGAGGCTAACATGGTGAAGACTCCGTACCTCGTAATTACCGGAGTCTTCCTGTTCGTCGCGCTGCTCATCTTCCTGACGAAACTGCCGGAGATCCGCGAGACCAGCACGGATGGGCCGACAACTTCATCCACGAAGCTCAGCGGCACCCTGGCGTTTCCACACTTGATCAAGGGCGTGCTCGCCCAATTCTTCTACGTTGGAGCGCAGGTTGGTGTCGGTAGCTTCATCATCCGCTTCACCGAGTTCACTCTCCCCGGTGTGCATGAAAAAGATGCCGCTCACTATCTGCAAGCGCACCTGGCAGGCTTCATGATCGGGCGTTTCGCCGGTTCTGCCATCATGCAGAAGGTCGCGGCTCCACGCCTACTCAGCCTGTTTGCTGGCGGATCGCTGCTCTGCCTTCTGGTCGTCCTGTTCGCTTCGGGCGCAGCGCCGGTCTGGGCTATTGTGTTGATCGGATTTTTTCACTCCATCATGTTCCCCACGATTTTCGCCCTGAGCCTGAAGAGCCTAGGCCCGTACACGAAGCTGGGATCTTCCCTGCTGGTCATGGCCATCATCGGAGGCGCGGTCTGCCCCTGGGTCATGGGCAGGATTTCCGATGCCTGGAGCATCCAACGTGCGTTTGTGGTTCCGCTCGTTTGTCACGCTTTCGTATTCTATTTTGCAATGTGGGGATATCGGCCCGCCGTCGCAAACGCGGGCACACCCTTGGCTATTCCCGCCACTGAGGTCGAATGAAACGACGCTTCTGCCTGACCCTCGACTTGA
The DNA here is from genome assembly GCA_003166855.1 of Acidobacteriaceae bacterium. Taxonomy (GTDB): domain Bacteria; phylum Acidobacteriota; class Terriglobia; order Terriglobales; family Acidobacteriaceae; genus Sulfotelmatobacter. The sequence goes on from PMUM01000131.1 coordinate 7,093, forward strand.
AAGACGATCCCAAGCTGATCGCCGAATACAAGCGCTACCACGAGAAGATATGGCCTGAGATCACCCGCAGCATCAAAGACTCCGGCATCGAGGATATGGAAATCTATCTGCTCGGCACACGGATGTTCATGATCATGGAAGTGAACGAGTTTTTCTCGTTTGAGGCCAAGAGCAAAGCAGATCGACTCAACCCGAAGGTGCGGGAGTGGGAGGCGCTCATGGGCACTTTCCAGAAGTTGTTACCCCAAACCAGGCCCGGCGAGAAATGGCTGCTGATGGAACGGGTATTTAAGTTGGAAGACTAAGAGCCTCACGGCCGCTCCGGCCAAGCGTGCCGGGGATAGCGCCGCATCAATTCCCGCCGCACTTCTGGATAGAGCCGCTCCCAAAATCCAGCCAGGTCTGTAGTCGTCTGTACCGCCCGCTGATTCGGAGCCAGCAAGTGCACCACAAGTGGCGTACGTTCAGGGCCGATCCGCGGCGTGTCGTGCATTCCAAAGAAATCCTGCAGTCGAGACGCGATCCAGGGCGGCTTCCCACGCTCATAGTGAACCTTGGTTTGGCGGCCCTTCTGCAGCCGGATGCTCTCCGGGGCGAGTTCGCGAAACCGCCGCGCACCGATCTTCTGTTCGAGCACCGAAACCAAATCCACCGCTGCCTTCTTCAGTTCAGCAAAGCTTCGTAGCCCGACACATAACTCACGCAGTGCCTGCGGTATATCCGGCACAGCAAGACCAGCAAATTCAACACGCCCCAGGAACTCATTCAGATCATCCACATCCACAAACCGCTCGATGCCCGCTTCCTGAGCTTTCTGGGCGAGCAGTTCGGCCGCGGCTTGCGGGTCCGGCACCGCACCTCGTGATTCCTGAATCATTAACTCGTCATACAACAACGCGCTCACTGCATCGACCCGTTCGGCCACGCGATTCCATACCACGCTGGATTGATCCTTCACATGATCGGGAAACAGATCGATCAGCCACTCCGGCTCGATGCGCGCAGTCATGCGGATCAGCGGCAGAGGCTTCTCCTTACGGTCTTCGGCATCTACCGCAACCATGAATTCGTAACGCGGAGACTCACCCTCCAACTCCGCCGACCCGCCGGTCGAAAGCAGCACCTGCTTTCCAGCCCGCAGGCGCGCTACGCGATCTGGAAATCCGGACAGTACCGACATCAGCAGGGCGACGTCATCGTGTTTCTTCTTTCCGGAGATCCGCGCGATTCTTCGGAGTTGTGCGACATGCTGCAGAACCCGGCGGTCAAGTTGCGCATCCATAGCCGCGAGTAGGTCATTCTTCTCAGCACGAACCCCTGCCCCCAGCAGCGCCACAGCTACGCACCCATGCTCGCCCACGCTCCGCTCCACGGCCTCCACAAGAATTCGCGACAACCGCGGAGGAAGCGGATACCGCGCCAGACGCTGCGCCATCTCTCCGCGGGCACCCAGACGGTCCAGCAGCGACTCGGCGCGTTCCACAGCCACTTCGGCTGGAGCATCCAGCCATGCGATATCACTGACGTGGGCAATTCCCATGGCTCGCAGTTCAAGACAAAGCTGCGATAGATCGCTGCGCAAAATCTCAGGCGCGTCTTGCTCCGGGCGACGCGAGTAGTCCTCTTCGGTGTAGAGTCGCAGCACACGGCCCGGCGCAGTCCGCCCCGCTCGCCCCGCTCGTTGTTTCGCCGAAGCCTTGCTCACTCGGCCCACGTGCAGCGTCGCCAACCCACTCCAAGGCGAGTACGCTGCGAAACGCGCCAGACCGCTGTCGATCACGGCCGTGACACCCTCGACCGTGATCGAGCTTTCCGCAACATTCGTGGCCAGGATCAGCTTTCTTTGAGACGCTGGTGAGAGCGCCCGGTCCTGCTCGTTGGGCGGCAGGCTTCCATGCAGAGGAAGGACCAATGCTCCAGCCCGTCGCGCAACATCACCGCAGGCTCGCATCGCCCGACGAATCTCCACCGACCCAGGCAGGAAAACCAGTGTGTCACCGGAGTGTCCCGAGTCGACTAGCAGTTCCACCGCATTCTGCACCTGCACCTCGAGTGGCTCGGGTGAATACGGCAGGTGTTTGATCGCAAGGTCAAACAGTTTGCCCTCCGAACGGACGATGGGACAACCGCCAAGAAATTGCGCCACAGGATCAGCATCGAGGGTTGCCGACATGACGACGACCAGCAGATCGCGCCGCGTCCGCTGCAATCGTTTCAGCAACGCGAGCGCGAGATCGCTCTCCAGATGGCGCTCGTGGAATTCATCGAGCACCACGGCTGCGACACCCTGCAGATGAGTATCCGAAAGGAGGCGACGAGTCAGAATGCCCTCAGTGACAAATCGCAGACGCGTTTGCGGGCCGATCGATTCTTCAAACCGAATCTGGTATCCGACGGTCTCGCCGACCGTTTCGCCGAGTTCCGACGCGACTCGACGCGCCGCCAGGCGTGCCGCAATCCGGCGCGGCTCGAGCACAACTACATCTCCTCTCACCAACCCCAGCAGCGCGGGGGGCACGCGGGTGGTCTTTCCCGCCCCCGGGGCGGCAACGATCACCAGGTTAGGGTGCAGTTTTAGGGAATCAAGAATCTCCGGCAGTATGGCATCCACCGGAAGAGGATTGCGGATCGGCACTTCCCATCGAAACATGGCGCTTCGGCTGGCGTCAAATCGCGTCGGTCTCCGACCGTCGCACTTTACTTTTTCTTACCTTCTTCTTAACGTATCTTCAAATGCCTGCTTACTTTACTCCCGAGCTTTTCCAGTTTCTGACTCGTCTCAAACGCAACAACAAGCGCGACTGGTTTCTCGCCCACCAGGACGAATGGGAAGGTCACGTGCGCCAGCCAGTCCTGCGCTTCATCACCGACTTCGCCGCACCTTTATATGAAATCTCGCCATATCTGATCGCCGATCCCCGTCCCTCCCGCGGCTCCATGTTCCGCATCTACCGCGACACGAGATTCTCCAACGACAAGCGACCCTATAAGACGCACGTCGCCATGCGTTTTTCCCACCGCGGCAAAGACGTTCACTCCCCCGGCTTCTATCTTCATCTTGAGCCCGGTGGCTGCTTCGCCGCTTCGGGACTGTGGCATCCCGAGCCGACGACGCTGCTCAAAGTTCGCAATGGCATCGTGTCGCGTCCGAAGGAATGGCGCGCCGTCCACAAACTGCTTAACTGGGATGACGCCGGCAAACTCCACCGCCCGCCCCGCGGCTTCCCCGCTGATCACGAATTTGTGGACGACCTCAAGCTGCGTGATCTCGGCACCGCCGTGAACTTCACGGACAAACAAGTCTGCAGCCCCAGGTTTATGTCGATCTTCGTTCAAGCGTGCCGCACAATGTCGCCGGTCGCTGGATTTCTCAGCAGCGCGCTCGGGCTGAAGTTTTAGGCTACAAAAGAAGGTCAAAATTAGAGGAGGCGGTGCGGCCCGCCGTTATGCCACGACAGAAGTTTCCGCCTCCCGATATAGCTCATCGATCTGTTTGCGATAACGCGCCTCGATGGCCCTCCGGCGAAGTTTCAAGGTCGGAGTTAGAGTACCGTCGCTTGCCGTGAATTCATCTGGTACTAGTAGGATTTTCTTCAGCGTTTCGTAGCGCGCCAGACCTCGATTCACTTCTCCCACGATGCCTTGATAGAGTGCCTTAACCTTGGGATGATCCACCAGTTCTTCGCGCGATGAAAACAATATATGGTTGGCACGCGCCCATTCTTCCAGCAACGGAAACGCAGGCGAAATAATCACGGACGCGAACTTTCTCCGGTCTCCCAGCACCACGGCGGTTCCGATCAGCGCATTGAGCTTCAGCGAATTCTCGACCGGCTGCGGCGCTATGAATTTTCCGCCGGACGTCTTGAGCATATCTTTCTTCCGATCGGTCACGGACAAGAATCCGTCTTCGTCCAGGTTGCCGATGTCGCCGGTCTTGAACCAGCCATCCACAAACGCGTCCCTCGTCTCCTCGGGACGGTTCCAGTACGCACGGAAAATGGAGGGCCCCCGCACCAGAATTTCCAGGTCGTGCGCGATCTGGACCTCAACATTAGGCAGGGGACGGCCGACGGTGCCCATCTTGTGAGCGCGTGGAGTGTTGATCGCGATAACCGGGGAGGTTTCCGTCAGGCCGTAGCCTTCATGGATGCGAATTCCGATGCTCGCGTACCACGCCGCCAGTTCCTTGCCGAGGGGCGCTCCGCCGGAAACGAATATTTCAACTCGGCCGCCCATGCGCGCCCTCACCTGCGAAAACACAAGCTTGTGTGCCAGTTTCCAAGCCAGCGACGCCGGCTCCACGCCCGCGAGAATCTTGGGACAGTGCGCACGTCCCACCGAGAGCGCCCAGCGATAGATCGTCTTCTTAGCAAGGCCTTTGACCTTCTGTTCCACCTGGCCGTAGATCTTCTCGTACACGCGTGGCACGGCGACGAAGATCGTGGGCCGGACCTCCAGGAGAACTTGAGGCAACTCTTCGAGAAATGAGCAATACGCCAAGGTCACGCCGTGATGCAGCAGCGCGATATCGGCATGACGCGCTGTCACATGCGACAGCGGCAGAAAGGAAACACTCACGTGCCCGGGATGAAGTTCAAAACCGTGCAACGAATTCAGCACATTCGAGGTCAAATTGCCGTGCGTCAGCTGCACGCCCTTCGATGTGCCTGTCGTGCCCGACGTATAAATGATGGATGCCAGATCATCGGGAGTGATGGCGTGCGCACGGGCGTCCAGTTCCGGGTCGCGTCCAGCCGGGCCTTTATGCATCAGGCGCTGCATGTGCACCGCGTCAGGGGTTTCAGCAGGATCCATCAACACGATCTTTTCGATAGCAGTTTGATCCTTGATTGAGAGGACCTTTTCCAGTTGCTTTTCCGTCGAGACCACCACCACGCTCGCCCCGGAATCACGCAGGATATAGGCCGTTTGCTGAGGTGTGAGCGTGGAATAGATGGGCACAACCGCAAGGCCTAGCAGAAGAGAGGCAAAATCCGTGACGGCCCACTCCAGCCGGTTTTCGCTGAGGATGGCCAGGCGATCGCCCTTGACTAATCCCCACTGGCTGAACGCTCGGGCCACGCCTGCCACATCACGGTAGAATTCCTGCGAACTGACGGGAACCCATTCGGAGCCTTCGCGAACCAGCATTACACGATCTTGCCGGCGCTCCACGATGGCAAAGAAAATGTCGTTAAGGGTCTGAGGCTTCATAGGCAAGGTTCCTCCTCACTTCGCGAAAGGAAGATCTTTCGCCATCCCTGAACAACCAATTCAACAACTCCTTTAAGTCCACGATCCGCTAGTGCAAGTGACCCCACCGGAAAGTCGGGCCAACGGAGAAGCGAATATAGTTCTGCCGGGGTACCAGCAAGTTTGAAAACAGGTGAGTGTTCACCCAATCAGTCGCGAACCGCACGCCAATCTTCCGCGACACGTTCAGATCGAAACCGCCGCCCAGCCCGACAAAGTACGTTGTATCCGTCTGGTGCGGATTCGGGACCGAGGGCAAGATCAGCCCCAAGGTCGGCGGGAAAGCGATGTTCGCGGTTTCATGAATCCCTCCGAAACCGGGGCGGGCAAAAAAAGTGACCTTTTCGAACTTACGCAGGTAAAACTGAGGGCCTACGGCAAAGGTGTACGTGGTTGATTTGAACGCCACCTGAATCGAGTTCGGAGGGATTCCGAAACTGCTCAGCAGTGGCGCATAGACCGTTTCGCCCCCGCTGATGGTCCCTGCGCCACTGATAATGCCGTCCCCCAGGATGCCGAAATCACCGCCCAGACCAAGCCATGGTCTGACGGTAACTCCGAAATCGCCTTCAAATCCGCGCTCGGTCAGATTACGCGCCGGGCTAATCATGTAATCGAACCCGGTAAAGAGCGTGTAGCGGTTAATGTCGGTCTGCTGCGCCAAAGCTGGCAGACAAATAAAAAACATAAGGCCGCAAAATATTAAACGTCTCATCGATCTCATACTCCACCTTTCTCGGAGTTTTGATATAGAAAATGGATTCGCACTGCAGAAAAGACTTGAAGTACAGATGACCACTTCGAGGCGGGATCTTCCGATACCCTGGCAGACTTCCGAACCTTTCCCATATGGGTCTACATCCCCGCGTGTGTGCCTACGCGACAATCAACTGTGTCAGCGGATTCTCCTGCATAGTCACTGGACTGGGTTCGAGCACTCTTTTCGGCTCCAGCAGAGCAATATTGGTCGTTGTTGGAACCGGCGCAGCTATGGTCTTTGTTGTTGCCGACGCAGCGATTGAACTCCCAAGCCGTCTCCGGCGCGCTTTCTTCTTCCGCGGCGGCCTGATTCCAACCGAGTCCCGCAATTCGGTGAAGCTTGTCATTAATAGGGTCTCGAGCCGTCGCAGGTCTGGCGCGGCGTGCACGTCTCCGCTGAAGCCGAAGTACACTGTTCCGTTGTAGCTCAGGATCGCGCAGTTCACCGCCATCTCGCCGCCGACCGGAACATACGGATAGCAATGCAACATCTTGTGTCCGAGCAGGTAGAGCGGAAAGTGCGGCCCCGGCACATTCGTGCAGACCAGGTTGAAGGGTGTGATGGGCAACTGGCTCGCAATCGGCCCGGCCATGCCCTGTAGGGAAGTCGGAAACATCCCAATCAATCCTCCCGCCAGGCTGACCAGTTCCGCAGCGTGCACGCGCTTCAGAAACTCGGTTCTCTGGTGGACGGCCGCCAGCAGTTTTCGCGGCTGCCGAATGTCTAGCGGAATAGTGACGGGAACCAGCGAAATGCGGTTCCCCAACTCGGTCGTGCTGACATCGCCGCGCAGGTTCACGGGAACCATGATCCGCAGCAGTTTGCCCTTCACCCGGTCGCCATGCAGTTCACAATAACGGCGGATCGTTGTGGTCACCAGAGCGAGAATCACATCATTGATGCTGGTCGCACTCTTGTGGCGGATCGCTTTGACTTCCGCCAGCGGCAGCTCAGCGGTGGCGAATTTCTGTGGCCCAGTGTAGATCACGTTGAACCGCAGTCGCTCGGTGAAAGCCGTGATCTCGGGAAGCAGGCCCACAAACTCGTCGCTGGGAACGCTGTTGCCGTTCGCGGCGGCACGCTCCGAAATGCTCAAAAGATCGGTGAGTGCGGAGAGAATCCGCTTCACAAAATCAGAATAGGATTCGACGAACCCGGCCGTCAGCGTGGTCAACGGGTCGCGCGGCGGCGGAACGTGGAATTTAATCTTCTTCGCTGGTAAGCGTGGCGCGTCTGGGCTCGCATCCAGAAGCGCATTCATGATTCCCACGCCGGCGATGCCATCCGCCAGACAGTGATGCAGTCGGATGATGAGCCCACTGCGAGCACCCTTGAGTCCGCGAATCAGTGTGAGATCCCACAACGGGTGCTGCCGGTCCATGACCGTGCCGAAAAGCTTTGCGGCAATTCCTTTCAACTCCGTCTCGGTTCCGTGCTTGAGCGTCACCTCGCGCACGTGGCGGCGCAGATCGAATTCCGGATCGTATTCCCAACTCGGAAGGCCCAGTCCGAACGGAGCCGGCACGACACGCTTGAGATAGCGGGGAAGAAGCGGCAGCTTCGTCTCGATGAAATGGACGCACTCTTCAAATCCAACTTCACCCTCGAAGATGCATACGCTCGCTACGTTGAGCGGCATGCCTTCCCGTTCAAGATGCAGGAAGACCGTATCACCCCAGGAAAGGCGGTCACTCTGTTGATGGTTCTGCATCGCTACTCTCCTCCATCACTCATCCGGCGAGGGCTCAGTTCACGAACGAAAACCGCCGTGTCAGCTTCATCAGCTTGAGAACTTTGTAGACGTCGACATTCACGCCGCGGAGAACAACCTTGACATTCTTCTCATCGGCCACTCGGCCAAGCTCTTCCAACGCCCGCACCGCACCGGAATCGATGCGGGACACGGAAGAGAAGTCCAGAATGGACTCGACTTCGGTGCCATCCAGCTTCTCGCCAGTCTCCCGAAGAGCCCCGACCAGGCGCGTTTCATCAATAGTCAGAAACACAGCAACGATTGCCATATTCTTCGCCCTTCCCTAAACAGTTGAGTGCTCGACGGTGCTGGCCACCTTCGCCGCACCTCGCCCTTCATAAGCTTTCCAAAACAGTTCGATGAGTTCTGACATGAGCGGCATGCGTGGATTGGATCGCCACGACGGATCCTCAAACGCAATGCTGGCCAGTTCGGGTACCGCTTTTTCGAATTCTTCCCTGGATATCCCAAGTTCGGCGATCGACTGCGGGAATCCCAACTGGTCGAGCAACTGGTCTGTCGCCGCGATCAGGTTCGTTACCTTTTCCTCGACAGTGTGCCCACCTAGGCCCAGCAGATCCGCGACTGTCGCATACTTCTTGTGTGCCGTGTATCCCTTGGTGTAAGGCGACGGCATGAACTTGGTCGGGACCGCGGCGTTATAAGCAATCACGTGCGGCAGCATCAATGCATTGGCACGTCCGTGCGCAATGCCGAAGCGCGCACCGAAAGCGTGCGCCAGCGCATGGTTCACCCCTACCGAGGCATTCGAGAACGCCATCGCCGCAATGCACGCCGCATTGTGCATCATGCATCGTGCCTCTTCATCTCGCGGATGCTCGTAGGCAACCGGCAGGTACTTGAACACGAGCCGGATAGCCTGCATGGCGTTGGAGTCGGTGTAAGGCGAAGCGTAATTCGAAACGCCCGCTTCCAATGCGTGTGTGAGGCAATCAATCCCGGTATCCGCGGTCAAGCCCTTCGGCATGGACATGACAAACTGCGGATCGACGATAGCCACATCCGGAGTCAGCGAGTAATCGGCCAGCGTCACCTTGCGCCCGCTCTCCTTATCCGTCAGCACGGCGAACGGTGTGACTTCGCTGCCAGTCCCGCTGGTGGTGGAAATCGCAATCAGTCGCGCCCGGTTCACCTTCTCTGTTGGATACTGCACCACCCGCTTGCGCAGATCCAGGAAAGGCGCTGCCAGATATTCCAAGTCGGCCTCCGGCGATTCGTACTTGAGTTTCATGATCTTCGCCGCATCGATCACCGACCCTCCACCAAGAGCGATGATCTGATCCGCCTTGTAGAAATTGAGCGCCTCCACGCCCAGAGCGATGACCTTCACTTCGGGCTCTGCGTCTGGAATCACTTGCACATGCACGTGAGTCTTGGGACAGATGTGGCGCCGAACTATATCGACATGACCGATCTGCTCCAGGAGGGGACTGGTCACAATAATGGTGGAGAGTGACGGAAACTGGCGCAGATTCTCCACCGCATTCATGTTGAAGTAGATCTGATTCGGAACCCGGAACCACATATGGTTTTGTGTCCTCCGAGCCACACGCTTGATATTGAGGTAATGAAAAACGTTTACGTTATCGGTGGTGCTGTTGCCTCCGCCGGTTCCGCATCCGAAAGAGAACGTCGGCACCAGATCGTTGTAGACCGCTCCCAGCGCCCCGATCGATCCCGGTGAATTCACGATGATCCGCCCGGCATTGATTACTTCGCCAAACTTGCGGATGACGTCCTCGTTGCGCGAGAACACAACCGCCGTATGTCCCAAGCCCCCCGCATGGTTTACGTCCACACAGACTCGAAGCGCCTCAGCGACGGATTTCGCTCGATAGACAGCGAGTACCGGAAACAACTTCTCAACTGACAGTGGATGCTCGCGCCCCACACCTTGGATCGGTGCAATGAGCAGTTTGGTGTCGGGCTTCACCTTCAGGCCGACAAACCGTGCGATATTGGCGGCCGTCTGGCCGACCGCCATGGGCTGCATGAATCCGGTCTCCGGATCAATCACCGTGCGCTCGAGCAACTTGGTTTCTTTCTCATTGCAAATGTGCGCGCCCAGTTCGGCGAATTTCTTCAGCACCACGTCATAGATCTCATCGTCGATCACGACTGTCTGTTCGGACGCGCAAATCGTCCCGTTGTCGAAGGTCTTGGAAACAATAATGTCCACGACAGCCGTGTTCACGTCTGCCGTTTTCTCCAAATAGACAGGCGTGTTCCCTGCCCCCACGCCCAGAGCCGGTTTGCCAGAACTGTATGCGGCTTTCACCACGCCCGGTCCACCCGTGGCGTCGATCAGCCCGATGTCTTTGTGCTTCATCAGGTATGCGTTGTCCGGAAGGGTAGGCGAGTCCAGGCAGGCAAACACTCCTTCGGGCGCACCGTGCTTCACGGCGGCCTCGTACATGATCCGTACCGCTTCTGAGCAGCAATGCCACGCCTTTGGATGAGGACTGAAAATCACGGCGTTCCGCGTCTTGATGGCCATGATGCACTTGAACAAGACGGTGGAAGTGGGATTCGTAATCGGCGTCAGGGAGAAGAGGACACCGATCGGTTCCGCCATCTCGATCAGGTTGCGTTCCGGAATCTCGCGGATGACGCCCACGGTGCGTTTGTCCTTGACGTAGTTGTAGACGAACTCGCTGGCCACCATATTTTTGATGACCTTGTCTTCCATTACGCCGAGCCGGGTTTCCTCAACTGCCAAACGCGCGAGATGTTGCGCTTGTTCCAGGCCAGCCAGGACCATCGGCTTCACGATGCGATCGACATCCTCTTGCGTGAATTGGCTGAAAACGGCGGCGGCGGTTCGGGCCTGACTGACCAGTCCTTCGAGGTAAGCGATCCGTTCCGCACTCACGCCTTCGACGGCGAGCGGAATTTGAACCCGTTCTTTTACCGCGTCAGTGACGATCATCGCTTCCTCCGTTGCGCCAGGAGCCGTCGCAAGAATACGTATGGCTGGATAACATCAGCCGGATAAGAGTTCTGAGTCGGGACCTACCGCTTCTGCCGCCCGCACGAATCGCTCGATCGCATGGGGAATGGAACCATCGTGGGATTCGCGTCAGGTGTGAGAACAACTTCGGAGGTGTCGGCTGTCTGGGATCCGGGGGGCACTGTGATTCAGCCTCGTCCCAAAGTAGAACTCCCAGAATGGGCGTGGTCAGCAACCACTGTCACGTGGGGCTGTGACGAACGTCACACGGTTTTCTCGGGCAGAAACACTACGGCACGGGCCTCGCAAGCCTTCCCGCGCCTTCACCGGGCGAGGGAACGCGTGGCCGGCGAACTGGCAGCCACGTCGTTCCACTGCGTCTCTCTCGCAGTAGGAATCAGACTCATCGCGCGCTCTGCTAGCGCAGTAATCGTCAGGCTCGGATTGACTCCGAGATTACTGGCCAGCACCGAGCCGTCGCAGATGTACATATTGCAATAGCCAAAGACCCGATGGCGATGGTCGACTACGCCGTGTTCCGGTGAATCGGCGATGACGCACCCTCCAATGCAGTGCGCGGTACCGGGAATGTCAAACAGAATTTCGGGCAGCATGCTCATCGCAGTGCCGCCCGCGACATCGGCGAATTTTCGGGCAAACTCGTTGGCCTTTGGAATGTAGGTTGGCACCTTATCCCCGCGGCTCACCAGAGTCTTCGAGAACGGCCAGAACCACGGCCGTTGCCACCGCATCTCGATATGTCCCTCAACCGCTTGCATGCAGAGGAGAATCGTAGCCTCACGCGCCCAGTCCCAGATTCGAAACAGACGTAGAGTCTTGACCGGGTGCAGCAGCAGAGAGCTCACGGTATTCTTCGCCCACAGCCCAATGCGCAGCAAGCCAGGGCGGCCGTCGGTGAGCATCGTGGTGAGCAAACCCATCGTGTCCGAACCTTTTGGATACCGCACGACCTCAACGTGCGTATGTTCGTCGATGTAGATGCCGGAGCCGATTGCGATGCCCTGCGACAAATCCTCAGCACACCTGGGCACGCGCGCGCCGATGATCGATTCCGAGTTCGTGCGTACATGTTTGCCCAGTCGATCACTGATGCGCGGCAGCGAGCCGTTGTCCTTGAGCCGAAAGAGCAACTCCATCGTGCCGAGTGACGACGCGGAGAACACTACTGCGCGACTAGTGAGCGTCCGCGGTGGCTGTGACATCCAGGCCATTGAATTCTCGGTATATACTGCGTACCCGGAACTCCCATCGCCCGCACCCTGTAGCGGTTTCACGTTCACCACTTTCGTTTCCGGAATCACCACAGCCCCGTAATTTTCTGCCAAGTATAGATAGTTGAGATCCAGCGTGTTCTTCGCGCCGTACCGGCAGCCCATCATGCAACCACCGCAGCCGGTGCAGGTCGTTCGGGGCGGACCTTCCCCGCCAAAGAATGGATCCGGCACTGTCTGATTCTGTGTTCCTCCCTCGGCGGCCTGGAAAATACCCACACGCGTCGGGTAGAAGGTATGGCCAATGCCTGCTACTTCTCCGGTTCTGTTCAGGAGTTGATCGGCGGGCCCGAGGATCTTGTTTTGTGTGACCCCCAGCATGCGCGACGCCGTCTGATAATGGCGAAGCATCTCCGTCTTCCAGTCGGTCAAACCAGCCCATGATCCGGTTTGCCAGACTTTGTCCGGCGGAGGAAGCAGAGTGGCTGCATACGTGATCGATCCTCCACCAACGGCACAGCCGTGGAAGATCGTGGCATGCCGGAAGAAGCGCATGTTGAAGAAGCCGCGCAGGCCGACCTTCGGCCGCCAGAACCAGCGGTGAATCGACCAACTCGTGCGCGGAAAAGAAAGGGGCGCCCAGCGGCGCCCCATCTCAATCACGGCAACCCGATAGCCCTTCTCCACGAGTCGAAGGGCGGAAACACTGCCTCCGAAACCCGATCCGATCACAATGAAGTCGAAGTCGAAGTCGAAATCGAATTTGGGGCTACGGGTTGCCATACAGCACCATCCTCGCGGTCCGGTTAGACGACGCGAAGCTTAAGCAACAACATACTTCCCGGTTTCAATGACCTTCTGAGCGATGGCCTGCCGCAGCGCCACCGTGTTGAACGGCTCGTACTTGCACAGCCGCCTCAGAATCGCCAACTGCGAGCGCAACATGTCTCCCTCGGCACACGCGGCAATCACCATCCTCGACGCGCTTTCGATTTTCTCCATCGCACCCGAAATGTAGACGCGGGCCATGGCAATACTATGCGCACAGCCCGCTTCGCCGTGCTGCGCGGCCAGTTTCTGCGCACGTAGCACGGCGGACTCCATGGCATAGGTTTCGATCGTCATGTTGGCGATCGCGCCCATAATCTCCTGTTGATCCTGGATCGCCTGCATGTATTTCTGAGTGGCAATACCGGCGGCGAACAGGCCAATTTTTTTAGCCGTGGCAACCAGCTTCCGCTCTTGGGCCAGAAGCCTCTCCTCGACCTCGTCAGACGTTCCAGACAGCACTTCATCCATCAACTTCTTGATCGCGGCCATCAACGGAAGTTGTCCAGACATGGCCCGTTTCAGCAAAAAGCCGGTGATAAGCAGGCGGTTGATCTCGTTCGTGCCTTCGAAGATCCGGTTCACGCGCACATCCCGGTAGTTGCGTTCGGCAGGATATTCCTCGACAAATCCGTACCCACCGTAGATCTGTACCGATTCATCGACGACATAGTCGATGAACTCCGATCCCCAAACTTTGAGGATCGAACACTCGACGGCGTATTCGTCGATCACCTTGCGCACCTGCGCCATGTCTTCGTGCTGTTCCCCGAGTTGCGCAATGGCTGCATCCATCATGCCGACGGTGCGATATGCCATTGCCTCGCCAGTGAAGATGCCCGCCGCCATGTTCGCGATCTTCTCGCGAATCAACCCGAAATCAGCAATCACTTTCCCGAACGCCTTGCGCTGCTTGGCATACGCAATCGCGCTCTCGATGCAGTTGCGCGCCGAGCCGACGCATCCCGCACCTAGCTTGAACCGCCCGACGTTCAGGACATTGAATGCAATGTGGTGTCCTTTGCCGATCTCTCCGAGCACGTTCCCAACCGGAACCTGGCAGTCGTTGAGAATCAGAGGACACGTTGAAGATCCCCGGATCCCCATCTTGTGTTCCTCGGCACCCACCGAAAAGCCGGGGAACCCGCGCTCGATGATGAACGCCGTGAACTTATCCCCGCTGACTTTGGCAAACACGATGAACAGATCGGCGAAACCTGCATTCGTGATCCACATTTTTTCGCCGTTCAGCAGGTAGTGCTTGCCGTCAGCGGACAGCTTCGCCTGCGTGCGGCAATTCAAAGCATCCGACCCGGACGATGACTCCGACAGCGCGTACGCGCCGACGGTCTCCCCGCTGGCCAGTCCCGGCAGATATTTCTTCTTCTGCTCTTCCGTACCGAAGTAAACGATGGGAAGCGTGCCAATGCAGGTGTGGGCGCCCCAGGTTGTGCTGAAGCCGCCGTACTTCGCGATCCGGTCGGCGATGATCGCGGAAGTCACCTTATCCATCTCCATGCCGCCGTATTGCTCGGGCACGTCCACACCGCTCAACCCGAGTTCTCCGGCCTTCTTCACCAGTTCACGGACAATAGCGAAGTTCTTGTGCTCCATATTCTCGATATTGGGCACAATTTCCTTGTTCGCGAATTCTTCCGCGGTTTGCGCGATGAGCAGGTGCTGCTCGCTGAAATCTTCTGGAGTGAAAACTTCCTCCGGCGCCCGCTCCTCGATCAGGAAGCTGCCGCCGCGGATCTTGCTACCCGGTACTGCGGTCACCGTAGCCATATTCCCTCTCCCTCAAAATATTTGATTCGTGGGTTTCGGTTCAGCTCAGGACACAAACGTAAGTCGGCAGCAGCGGGGTTTTCATACCTGGCCGCCGACCCTCGCCTCCCGAGGTCGAGCGAAATGGCGCCCTCGGGCGAGAGCTTCTCGCCCGAAGACGCATAGGCATTGACCAGAACACGCTTAACGCAGACAGATCCGTCCCTCAGGCTGCGGCTGCTGCCGCCTTTTTCCCCGGCCTGCGGGTATGATGCTCCGCCTTCGCACTGGCCTTCGCTCCATTCGGCGCCTTCACCATCACATCCATCAATGCCTTCTGGGCATCGACGTAGCTCTTCACCGCCTCCCGCGTAAGTTCGCTCACGGGAAGAAACGGAAATGGCTTCAGCAGTTCCAGCGTCTTGCCAGCAGTTTTCACACCGGTATTCATCTGCCGCCCCGCAACGTCCACCAGCCGCTTCTGCGCTTCCAGGAATGCATCCGTGGCTTTGCGTGCGAGTTCCGGCAACTCAGTCTTCTTTGTTTTCTTTCCAGCGTGACTGTGTTTGCCGCCGGTCGCCCTTGCCGTCTCATCCGCGAGGACGTCCATGAACTTCTTCTGTGCCTTGACGAAGTTCTCCATGCTCTCGCGAGCGAGATCCACCACATGCTCCGGCTGGTACGGCTTGCCGGCCTTGGCGGACTCGACCCAGGCATGCGTCTGCTTGCCGGCGATCTTCAGATACTCTTCCTGCATCTCGATGAAGGTCTCCACGCTGCGCCGCAGCAGATCGGTCATCGCATGTGCCGCAGGCCAGTCTCCCATCCGTTCTTCCACGCCCGTAATCAGGAGTTCATTCTGTTGTTTGCCCAGTTCGAGTAGAACCCGTTGTCCCTCGAAAAAGTTCGCGAGGCCATCCTCGGCAATCTCGCCCAGGATCGCGGTCGGAGAATGATGCGGGTCCGAGAGTTGCTGCCGTACGGCGTGCATCACACTTGCATTCTGCCGCATGGCCAGGTCGATGAGGATACGTTGTGTCGCAAATAGTGTTTGCGCCCCTTGTTGCGCCCAACCCGAAAGCAGAGAGAACGTCGACGACTCTTTCGGATGAGTGGATTCATGCCTTATTGCCGCTGCCATAAAACGCCTCCTATTGCTGCATTGCAGCATCAGCCAAACTATACGAAGGGAAGGGTCTTGTGTCAAGATATTCCTGCATCCTTGTGCACGGCAGCATGGGGCAGCGTCCAATGAAACCCTCCACCATTCTCATCAAGAAATACGGCAATCGCCGGTTGTACGACACCACCAGCAGCCGTTACGTGAACCTCGACGATCTGGCCGCTCACATTCGCGCGGGCCGCGAGGTCAAAGTCGTCGACGCCAAGACCGGGCAGGATCTAACCCGCGTCCTGTTGACCCAGGTCATCACCGAAGACGCCAAGGACAGGCCCACGGGCTTGCCCCTTGAACTGCTGCGGCAACTGATCATCGCCTCCGATGAGGTGCGGCAGGAATTTCTCATGTGGTATCTAAAGTCCGCGTTCGACACCTATGAAAAAGTGCAGGACGCCGTGCAGAACCGCTTGAGCGAAGTGCAGTCCGCCATTCTCTCGCCCGTTGATATGATGAAACGCTTTCTGGGAACCACTGTGTCTCCCCCTTCGCGCACGGACTCGGAGCCGGAGGTTGAGGCCCTGCGGAAGCGGGTGGCGGAACTCGAAGCTCGCCTGAAAAAGCCCGCGCCGCCAAAACGCCGTCCCCGCAAGAAGCGCTAAGCTTGCAGAATTTTGCACACAAATATTGGATCCTCACTCAGAAATCCCTCTTGGACAGGTAAACCTCCCGGGGTATACTTTTGCAGTGCAGCATTCGCCCTTTCCGCGCCTCGACGCGCCGATCGGGCAGACCCAGGGACGAACTTGCGGCGTAAACTGAAAAAAGCAGCGGCGCGCCCTTCCCCGGCCAAGCGGCGCAAGTCTGCTCCCCAGCCCTATCCCAAAGCCAACACTTCCAGTGTCTGGACAGAGGCTCTCTTCGGAGCTGAGATTCTGCTGTTACACGCCACTCCCGTTTATTACGGCTTGGGCGTACCGCGCGGCGATGGCTCTGCTGTCGTGATCATTCCCGGCTTTCTTGGCACTGATCTTTACCTGACCGAGCTTCATGCCTGGCTCCGGCGCATCGGATATCGCCCCTACTTTTCCGGTATCGGCATCAACGCAGAATGCCCGAACCTGCTCATCGAGCGCCGTCTGAACCAGACCATCGAAAAAGCTCTGATGGATACCGAACGAAAAATTCATCTGATCGGTCACAGCCTGGGAGGCCTGATCGCTCGTTCCGTAGCGGGCAACCGGCCAGACGACATCGCCTCTTTGATTACGCTGGCTGCTCCCATCCGTGGCACGGTTGCGAATCAAGCGGTTCTCCGCGCGGCCGAAGCCGTTCGTCTCCGCATTCTCGAGGAGCACGGTACAGGGGTACTACCCGACTGCTATACGGGACGCTGCACTTGCAATTTTCTGGGTTCTCTTCGCCGCAAGGTTCCCGACACGATGCTCGAAACCGCCATCTACACGCGCCAGGACGGCATCGTGGACTGGCGTTACTGCATGACCTTGGATCCTGAAAAGGACGTAGAGGTTCTGGGCACGCACATCGGAATGGCGTTCAATCCTGCGGCCTACTCGGTCGTCGCCGAGCGCTTGGCCAAAGCGCAATCGTCTGAATAGTTCCGGCCAATCAGGGTCCGCCCACCATCTCCAACACAGATCCTGTAGCCGTTTCTAGTCTCTCGTCCGCACTGCCCAGGGTCTGTATCAGAAGTGACGCTGACGCCACGCTATTGTTCCAGACTTCGAAGCTGCCCGTGCAATCCGTCTTTACATACGGAAGACGATGCACGCTTGAACCATGCCCGTCGATCACCGCCTCCACCCGCAGACCATTGCGTCCGGGGCAATGAAAACTCCAGTGGAAGGGTTCCTTGCTGACGCCGGATTCCTGCAATTTGCCGAACACATATTTCTGCCCATCGTGCCACAGCACCGCTTTGCGAAAGACCAGCCCAAACGGCATCTCGTAGACCAACGCTTCCAGCGTGCTTGCAGGCTGGCCGGAGCGGGGAAAATAAGCGTGCGTCCATCTCCAGAAGTTGCGATGTCGGTATCAGCAGTTGTGTCCCTGGACTCCAAACCCCAAAGGTTCGCCCGCAAAGCTCCGCCCGTCCATCGTGATCTGCCCGGAAAAACATCCGTCAGAGTGTGGCGTGCGCGAGAAACCAATCCAGCCTTTATTGCTTAGTGTCACCGCAAATGTGGAACGATAGCGCAGATTCCAGGCGATTGCGTGGCCATCTACGTTCAACGATCCCCTACAAGAATCTTCTTCGATGGAATTCTCGCCCATGCGAAAGCGAAACGGACTCTGCCCTCTTCGGCTGATATCCAATCCCTCCAGCGGAAATCCCTGAATAAAATTCTGCGGCTTTCCGCCCGCCGGGAACCACGTGGCCCACACTTGCACCGGCATCCCTCGTGGGTTTCCGGCACAGCCGCCTCGCCCAGGATTCATCAACAAATAGCGAAACCACCACGCTCCGCTCCCGTCCGCCAATCCCATGCGCAGAAACCACACCTCATAGCGGCGCTTTACCGACAGTCCCGAAAATACTTCGTTCAGAGTAGCCAAGACTTCCTGCTCCAGACACCTAGACTATCTCACAGGACTTCCGGCGATCCGGTGATGCCGGTCACTGCGCATCCGTGGGCTGGGGATCATAGTGTGATCGGTAGCTCCCTCTATGCTGGATGCGTCCGCCATCGCAGCGGGCCTCCGCCTGCTCGCGCCCGACCAGTTGCGCACCGCCTTGGAGAATTTCCTGCCTCAAGGCGCAACCCCAGCCGAGAAGATCCGCCTCATTGAAGACGCCCTCCGAAGCCCCGCAGCTCCAGCGGTTCGCGACGCCATGGCACGCTGGATCGTCGACGAGATCGTGCCCGTCGATGCCCTGGTCCCGGAAGCCTACAAGAATTGGCGTCCGCCGGTGCGCGACGCCATGATGTTCGTGGTCACGCGTCTTTCCCCTGCGCGCCTCGCTCCCAAGCTGCTGGAGCAAATCGAACTGCCGGCCAGCACATCGCCCGAAGTGCGCCTGCTGCGGCTGATCGCGAAAGTCCCCGGCCTGCAGAAACTCGGCCAGGTCATCGCTCGGAACCAGCATCTCCACCCCGCCCTGCGCCGCGCCCTTTCCAGACTGGAAAACGGAATTCGCGATGTGCAACCGGAAGACATCCGCGCCATCGTCCAAAAAACGCTTGGGCCACGCGTCAAAACCTACGCCGTAGAAATCTCGCCCAAAATACTCAAGGAAGCCAGCGTCAGTGCGGTCATTCGATTTACCTGGCGCAATCCAGAAACCGGGAAGCAAGAGCGTGGCGTCTTCAAAGTTTTGAAGCCGCATATCCCTGAATACTTCGCCGAAGATATGGATTACCTCCAACGCCTGGCCCAATACTTCGGGGATCGCCACCACAATTATGGATTTGCACCCCACCTCATCCCTGACACGTTTCGCAAAGTCCGCCGCTTGCTGCGCCACGAGGTCAACTTCTCCCGTGAACAGAAGACGCTGATCGAGGCCGAGGCTCTCTATCGTGGCTTTCCCTTAGTGCGCATCCCACAATTAATTCGGCCGTTGTGCACGCCAACGATCACCGCGCTCACGGAGGAACCCGGAATTAAAGTGACCAGCGCGGCCGCCCGCTTGCCAGCCGCACGTCGCCGAAAGGTGGCCGAGCAACTGGTGGAAGCCCTGGTCGCCGTGCCCCTTTTCTCCTCGACACCAGATGCAATCTTTCACGGTGATCCCCACGCCGGCAACTTGCTGTACAACAACAAAACCGGCGAACTCGTAATCCTCGACTGGGCCCTGCGCGAACGTCTGAGCCGCGAACAGCGGCGTCATCTCGCGCTCTTATTTCTGATGGTCAGCCTGCGCGATCCAGTCGGCACGTCCAGCGAAGTCGCTGCGCTCAGTCAAACCCGCATCAGACTGGCTTCGCCCCGGGGCCGGAAGGTCCGCGAGACCGTGGGCAAGTTCCTCGAGGAGTTGCCGCCTTCCCGCATGCCCAGCGGAGCCGACGCCATGCGACTTGTGGAGCGCGTCGCGATCAACGGCGTCAAGTTCCCCAGCTCCCTGATCATGTTGTCAAAGGTGATGTTCACACTGGAAGGGATACTGGGCGACATCGTCGGCGAGGACACGGGAATGGGGTTCACCCTCGCTCGTCACGTCGCCCAGCATTGGATTGCCAACCGCTCTGCGTTCCGTTCGCCACTCATGACGCGCGACTGGTTTGCGCTTCAGTGTAGCGCCCTGCTCTACACGAGCCGCTTGTGGCTGCAGTGGGAACGAGCCTTGCTGAATCGCTTGCCTCAATCGAAACAATTGCTCGCGGCCACGGGAACGGAAGGGCGGCCGTCATAAACCGACCACCGCCCGTTACAGTTTCACCCTGTCTAGACCGTGACAGCCTTCGGCCGGCGCGTTGTGCGAGCCCGGCCATGTTTGGCCGCCCGTCCGACGTTTTTCTTCGGCGGTTTGATGAGCGACCCGATCATCGAAGTCTCCGCGTCAAATAAGTTCTTTACACCTTGGCCGGTTCGAGTCGCAAAGGGTAAGAGCTGAGAAGGCGACACCAGTCCCATCGTTCGTGTCGCTGCGTCCAGGTTCACGTTCATCTGCTGGCCCATGACGTCGAGCAGTCTCTTCTGCGCCTCGACAAAAGCATTCCCGGCGTCGCGCGCCAGTTGTGCCAGTTCCGTCTTCTTCGCCGGTTTGCCTTCATGCGGCTTCCTGCTGCCGGTTGCCGTCGCGGCTTCCTGCGCCACCGCCTCGAGGAACTTCTTCTGGGCGCGAGTAAAGCTGTCCATTCCCTCACGGGCGAACTCGACCAGCCGCGCCGCGCGGGCGTCCTTCCCGACTGGTTCTGACTCCAGCCACTGCATCGTTTGCTTGCTGGTGGTGGTCAGCAGCTCCTGTTGCATCCCGATGAGCGTATCCAGGCTGCGTTGTACGAGACCTGTCACTGCAACTGCCGGCATGAAGCCGCCAATCCGTTCTTTGACTCCATTGCAGATAATGTCGGTTTCTTGTTGTGCCAGGTTAAGAAAAGTTCGCTGTGCTTCCACGAGGCTCGAGGTTCCCTCGACCGCCAGTTCAGTCAGAATCGACAGAGGAGACTCCTCTTCGTGGTTCTTGGTGTGGGTTGGCATAGTGCCTCCATTGCTGCATTGCAGCATTAACCAAACTGTAGTATCCACGCGGCTTCCAGTCAATAGGCGCGGCGCAAGATTTGCGTCATATCACTGCGAAGTGTGACCGCGGTCACCGGAATTAATTAAGCGAAAACCGAATCTATTCTGGTGGAGGAGTGAGGGTTGTCGGCCCTCTTTGCGCTCGATGGAAAAACTTCCTGCAGTCGAAAACGCGAAAGCGCTAATGACCGAAGCGATGACCTGGTCGGTCATGAAGTGGCTGCGCGAAAAGAAAAGAGTGCGCAGAACTGCCGATCTGGCTAACGCCGCCCTGGACCAAGCGAGCCAAGCAATCCGAGAGCGCTGGCCGGAGCTTATCAGAACGGCCTACGAAGCACTGGTCATGCGAACTGCCGGAACCGTCTCCGCGGATCGCCAGCAGGCCGTACCGTTGAAGACTGACCCGGCGGCAACGCTCACCGCCAGCAAAAGCCACGAAGCCGATGACGAAGCCTACCGCGCCCGCATGGAAGCCGAAAAAGCCTTCGACGATGCCGAGCGACAACTCAGCACCAGCCTCGCTCGCGAAGGATGTCGAAAAGCCATTCACTCCTGGGACCTGCACGAGAAGGCGATTCGCAAAGCCGAAGTCCTCATTCGCACGTAGTGACGAACCCTGGCAGGAGCCCTTGGTAGATCGCCATTCCCACCACGGCATCCACGCCCATGGCATGTAATTCGTCGATCTCTTCTTGACTCCGGATTCCCCCCGCCGCAATGAGTTGTCGCGCCGTAGCCTCGCGCAGCGGACGAATCACCTCCTGCGGAAATCCCCCTAGCATGCCCTCCGTCTCCACATGCGTATAGAGAAACGCTCCGCACCACGGCTCCAGTGCCAGTACCATTTCGAGCGGCGTCACGGCTGTCACCTTCCGCCACCCGTGAATCGCCACTCGATCCTCAATTGCATCGAGAGCAAAAACCAATCTGCCGGAGCCCACCGCTTCGGCCAGCCGTTCCGCGAATCCCACGTCGAGTTTGTCCTCGGCGAACAGCGCTGACCCGAGGATGACCCTCTGCGCCCCCGCGGCGAGCGCCGCTTGCGCGGCCTCCACCGACCGGATGCCCCCTCCCACCTGGCACGGCAACTGACGAGCCAATTCCCTCACCAGCCCAGCGTTGTTCCCCGTCCCAATAGCGGCGTCAAGATCGATGAGTTGCACCAGAGGGAACTTCGAGAAGCGATCCACCCATAGTGCGAAGTCATCGAACTCCAGCGCCTTCTTCCGGCCCTGCACCAACTGGACGATCTTGCCGCCCATCAAGTCGATCGACGGAATCAGCATGGCCACCTCACCGGAATTCCCTCCGAGCCAATCTCTTGCTTGAGCTCCGTGAGCCGGCTGAAACCATAGTGGAAAATCGACGCCGCCAGCGCGGCATCGGCATGTCCCTCGCGGAAGACTTCGACAAAGTCTTGCGCTCCGCCCGCACCGCCCGAGGCAATCACCGGAATCCGCACCGAGTCAGCCACAACCCGCGTCAACTCGCAATCAAAACCGATGCCCGTGCCGTCGCGGTCCATCGAAGTCAGCAGGATCTCGCCCGCGCCGCGGTCTTCCGCCTCCTGCGCCCACGCAACCGCATCGCGTCCGCTGGTCGTGCGTCCTCCATGCGTGTACGCCTCCCAGCGCGCCGCCTCCTCACACCGCTTGGCATCAATCGCCACCACGACCGCCTGGGACCCGAATCGCAACGCGATTCGGGTAATCAGATCTGGATCGGCCAGCGCCGCGGAATTGATGCTGATCTTGTCCGCGCCCGCCGAAAACACCGCAGCCGCATCCTCCAGCGTGCGAATCCCACCGCCTACGGTAAAAGGAATAAACAACTGCTGCGCCGCCCGCTGCACGGTGTCGAGCAAAGTCGCGCGCCGCTCGTGCGCCGCCGAGATATCCAACAAGACGATCTCGTCTGCTCCCGACGCGCTGTGCGCCTTCGCCAGTTCCGCCGGATCCCCCGCGTCGCGCAGGTTCTCAAACTGCACGCCCTTCACCACGCGGCCGCCGTTCACGTCGAGGCAAGCGATAATTCGTTTCGTCAGCATGTTAGAGAGCACAGAAATTGCCCAGTATCTTCAAACCCATCTCTCCCGATTTTTCGGGATGAAACTGCACACCAAAGAGATGGTCGCGTTCCACCGCTGCCGAAAACCGCCCGCCGTAGTCGCAACAGGCCACCGTCGTCGACGTAACCGGCGCACGAAATGAATGCGTGAAATACACAAACGAGCCCGACGGCACACCCCGCAACAACCGCGAGGATGAGTCGACCTCGAGTTGATTCCACCCCACATGTGGCGACTTCACGCTCGATGCGAAGCGCTTGCATTCTTCGTCGAACACACCCAGGCCGCGCGTCGACAACGACTCTTCGCTGCCAGCAAACATCCACTGCATCCCAACACAGATGCCCAGGAAGGGAATACCTCGACTGAGGGACTCTACAATGGCCTGCTTCAAACCTGTGCGTTCCAGCGATTCAGTCGAAGTAAAATGTCCGACCCCGGGAAGCACCACCTTCGTCGCGGTAGCGACCAGCGCAGGATCAGAAGTAATGGCGCACTCCTGCCCCAGCCAGTCGAGCGCCTTTTTCACCGAAACCAGGTTTCCCGCGCCGTAATCGACAATGGCGATCATCACAGTACTCCCTTGGTGCTCGGTAGCAGCCGCGCCATGCGCCGGTCACGCCAGCAAGCCGCCCGTAACGCACGCGCGAACGCCTTGAACAGCGCCTCAATCTTGTGGTGACTCGACCGCCCGTACAGCGTTCGCACGTGAACATTGGCCCGCGCTCCTCGTGCAAACCCTTCAAAGAAGTCATGCACGAGCTCGGCCTGCAGATCGCCCACCAGCCGCGTGCGCACCTTGGTATCCACCACAGCGGCGGTGCGTCCGCAGAAATCCACGGCGGCCATGCCCATCGTTTCGTCCATCGGCATCAGAAAATATCCCGCGCGGAGAATCCCGCGCTTGCTTCCCAGCGCCTTATCAAACGCCTGCCCGAGAACGATCCCAACGTCCTCGACAGTGTGGTGCTGGTCCACGTCAAGGTCTCCGCGGGCCTTGAGTTTCAGATCGAAGCCTCCGTGATGTGCGAACAACTCCAGCATGTGATCGAAGAATCGAATGCCGGTCGACACCTGGTACCGCCCGCGCCCTTCAATGGTGAGCGAGATCTGAATCTGCGTCTCCTTGCTGACCCGTTTGATGGTCCCTTTTCTCATCGTCGCGATGCTCCTTGCGCAATACCAAGTTCGTCGCACGTCTCCTGCAGCGCGGTGAGCAGGCGATCGGCATGCGCTCGCGGACCCAGCGTGATGCGCACACATCCCTCGCACCCGTGATCTCCCGACCGGTCGCGAACCAGAACGCCTCGCCGCCTCATGTGCTCGACAAAGGGTCCCGCGGCCCCCACACGCGCCAGCACGAAGTTCGCCTGACTGGACCAGAATTGAATCCCGCTGGCCTCAAGAGCGCGCTCCAGCCGTGCCCGCGACTCGCGAACCTCAGTCACATATTCCCGGATGTAAACCTGATCACTAAGCGCTTCCGGCAGACATGCCAGCGCCACGGCGTTCACGTTGTAAGGCGAACTGACGCGCCGCACCGACCGCATTTGTTCAGCGTCGCCAACCAGCGCACCCATGCGCAGTCCCGCCAGCCCGTACGCCTTGGAGAAGGTGCGCGCAACAAACAGGTTCGGACACTCGTTACGGACACCGAGCATGCTTTGACCGAAGAACTCAAAGTACGCTTCATCCACGAGCACCGCGGCGCCCGGCGCCGAGCGCGCAATTCTCGCTAGATCTTCGGAGGCCGCAACCGTTCCTGTCGGATTGTTCGGATTCGCAATGGCGATCAGCCGCGTGCGCGGCGTAACTCGACTACACAGATCATCGACCGGAAAAACAAAATTCTCGCCAGCCGGAACGGTGATGACCTTCGCACCCGCCGCCATCATATAAATCCGGTACATCGAGTATGTGGGCACAACAATCAGCGCTTCGTCGCCAGGCTCAAGGTAAGTCTCACAGAGCAGATGAATCGCTTCGTCCACGC
>PMUM01000166.1 GCA_003166855.1 Acidobacteriaceae bacterium
CTGGCGGAACCTTACCGAAGCGCTGCCGCAGTTGGTATGGGGTGCGGGTCCTGATGGCGGGTGCGACTACTTCAGTACACAGTGGACAACCTACACAGGTATGCCGGAGAGCGCGTTGCTCGGCTGGGCGTGGATGGAGGCACTGCATCCGGACGATCGCGAGCCTACCCGGCAATTTTGGACAGAATCCGTGGCCGGGCGTCAGCCTTATGACGTGGAATACAGGATTCGCCGGAGCGATGGGGCGTACGGTTGGTTTAAGACGCGGGGAACGCCCGTACGCGACACCGACGACAGGATCGTGAAATGGTTCGGTACGTGCACTGACATCAGCGACCGGAAGCGGGCGGAGCAGGAACTGAGGGAGCGTGAGCTAGAACTGCGCCAGGCCCGTGACCTACTCGAGATCAAGGTCATGGAACGGACCAAAGAATTGCGGCGCAACGAAGCTTACTTAGCGGAAGCGCAGAAGCTAAGCAAGACGGGCAGTTTCGGCTGGAATGTTTTCGGCGGTGAAATCTACTGGTCGGAAGAAACATTTCGAATTTTTGAATACGGCCCTGAAACAAGACCTGGTCTTCAGCTCGTTCTGGAACGAACCCATCCGGAGGACAGATTCCGCGTTCAACAGGCAATCGATCGCGCAGCACAAAACACTAAGGATTTTGATATAGAACACCGGTTGCTTATGCCTGATGGATCGGTCAAGCATGTCCAAGTTGTGGGGCACCTTCTGGAGACAGGTCAACCGGGCAAAACCGAATTGGTCGGAGCGATCACCGACATTACCGAACGCAAACGCGCGGAAGTAGCCCTGCGGCAGACCGAGGCATATTTAGAGGAAGCGCAAAGGCTGACTCACACAGGCAGTTGGGCCTGGAACGTAGCGCGCAGAGAGAACGTCCACTGGTCGCAGGAACAGTATCGGTTGTTTGGGTTCGATCCAGAAAGCGATTCTCTGTCCTTCGAAAAAGCGCATCAGCGAATTCATCCCGAGGACCAGGCTACTTTCAATGAAGCGGTCGAACGAGCGATTCGTGAGAGATCAGATTTCGAAGTTGACTTCCGCATTGTTCTCCCGGACGGCTCGACCAAGTACAGCCGCTCGGTCGGTCACCCTGTTTTCAGCGCTTCCGGCGAATTGGTCGAATTCGTGGGTACGGGCATAGACATGACCGAACGAAGGCAGGCGGAGAAAGAGCGCGAAAGACTACGCCAGGTACAGGCCGATCTGGCGCACATAAACCGGGCGACGACGATGGGGGAATTGACTGCATCGCTGGCACATGAGATCAACCAGCCGATTGCGGCCGCGGCGACCGATGCAAGAACTTGCTTGCGGTGGCTGGCGCGCGAGCAGCCGGATATAGGAGAGGCCCGTGAATCCGCGGCGCGGATGGTCAACGCGGTAACGCGGGCGGCTGATATCATCAGCCGGCTTCGACAGTTATTCAAGAAGGGCGCGCCCCAAACCAGTTTGGTGGATGTGAGCGAGGTCATCCAAGAGATGGTTGTCTTGTTGCGCAGTGAAGCATCCAGACATTCCGTTTCGATTCTCACCGAGTTGACGGAGGACTCACCGCGGGTCGTGGCTGACCGAGTGCAATTGCAGCAAGTTCTCATGAATCTCATGCTCAACGGTATCGAAGCGATGCGGGACAGAAACACTGAGGGCAAACTTACGATCAAATCCCTGATGGCCGAAGGCGGTCAGCTGCTGATTTCGGTCAGTGACACAGGCATAGGAATTCCTCGCGAGCAAGCCGACCAGATTTTTAATGCGTTCTTCAGCACCAAGACTCAAGGCACCGGCATGGGACTCTCGATCAGCCGGTCAATTATTGAGTCCCACGGCGGCCGCTTGTGGGCCACATCAAACTCGGGACCTGGAGCCACTTTTAGCTTCACACTTCCCAGTGCAGAGGCGCAGGAATGACCCCGGCCGGGAGTCCCACGACCTCAGGTTCACTGGCGACCGCTCGTCGGTTCAAGTTTCGACGCCATTCTGACCAAGTCCGCCAGTGATTCAGCCTGCATCTTCCGCATCACGTGCCCGCGATGGATCTTCACGGTGATTTCGCTGGTCCCGAGTTCAGACGCTATCTGCTTATTGAGCATGCCCGACACTACCAAAGCCATAACTTCGCGCTCGCGTGTGGTCAGCGACTCGTAGTGCTTTCGCAACTCGCCAATTTTGCTCTGCTGTTGACGCGCTATCCGGTCACGATCCAATGCCTGATGAATCGCATCCAGCAAGTCCTGGTCTCGGAAGGGCTTCGTCAGAAACTCCACCGCACCGGATTTCATTGCTTTCACCGTCATCGGAATGTCTCCATGACCGGTGATAAAGATGATCGGAATCCGGATGCCTGCGTCAGCTAACTCATTCTGAAAGTCCAGGCCGCTGATTCCAGGAAGTCTCACGTCCAGAACCAGGCAACTTGGCCCATCCGGACGGTCACTGCGCAGGAACTCCTGTGGTGTCGCGAAGGTCTCGGAACGCAAGCCTACCGACTTGAGCATGCCTTGGATGGCCGCACGCACCAAGTCATCGTCATCGACTACAAACACTATGGGGGCAGCTGCCGACGTCATTTACGCGCCTCGAGGTTGGTGAGAAATCCGAGAGCAATGGCACCGGGAAGAAAATGAAAAACTTCTCGCCATTTATGCGGGATCACTGCCGGGCCTCATCCTTGTCGAGCATGTTCTTATCCGAATCCTGAACGGAAGAACATGATAACGCAGTGTCCTCAGTCCCCAAAAACGCACCAGGTGAGGAGTTCCAGTGTTGGGAGAGCAGGTTTTGGGGAGCAGAAATTCGTACGTTGTAACAGCGACTCGGCAGTTATCGCACAGGGGAGTCGAGACCAAAGCACCCGTACACGACTGAGACCCGTCCAAATGTCGACAGCTGCTATCAGCCTGTTGACACTCGGGACAGCTAGTTTTCTTTACATCGCCAACCGAACGACCTTGGAACGCATGGGCTTAGCGGCAACGCGAGGTTTGGAAAGCTGCATGCAGTTATACGAGACGACGTAGACGCCGAAGACCCAACGTCTTGAGGATTCCCTCGAAACAGCCTCGGTCGGTACAGGGAACGGCGCTACGTCAAGAGTCGCAGTGCTTCAGTAATCGGAGCAGGCAGACTGAATTCGAAAGGACGGAATCGTAGTGGCGAATCAAGAGACCAAGAAGTGCGCGCACATGCCGTGTCTTTGCAATGTGCCCAGCGGAGAAGAATACTGCGGCGAAGCTTGCCGTGACGCGGGAAGTGAAGACGTCGAAATCGCGTGTCAATGCGACCATCCGGCGTGCCCACTCACAGTTCGGCAATTTGTATCAGGCAACGCCATTGACCTGGCCAACTGATAGAGGACAGATCGAGCAGACGTGAAACCGACATGCGGCCCCGCCGCAGGAGGATTGATTGTGAAGTTCCTAAAACAGAGCTTATCCCTTTTGCTTTCATGTTGCCTTGTCTTAGCCAGTGCGCCGGGAGGTCTCGCTGCTCAGGCGGACCAATCCGCCCCACAAGCGCCGGTTCGAGCCGCGCAACAAACGCCAGAACAATTGCAGCAACTCGTAGCGCCGATTGCATTGTATCCAGATGCGCTGGTAGCACAGATCCTCGCGGCCGCTACCTATCCCGACCAAATTGTGGAAGCCGACCGCTGGCTGCAGCAACATACCGATCTCAAGGGCGAACAACTCGGCAATGAAGTTGATAAGCAACCCTGGGATCCCAGTGTCAAGGCACTCGTGGAGTTTCCTTCCGTGCTCGCGAACATGGACAAGAATCTCTCTTGGACCTCGTCGCTTGGTGATGCTTACGTCAACCAAGAGCAAGACGTGATGACCGCCTTTCAGGTGATGCGCGACCGTGCGCAGAAAGCCGGGAACCTAAAGAGCACATCGCAGGAAAAGGTGACCCAACAGGGACAAACCATTGTGATCGAACCAGCCGACCCTGAGGTTGTTTACGTGCCAGAGTACGATCCCTGGCTCATATATGGAGATCCCATTGGGATATGGCCCGGCTGGTATTGGTATCCAGGACTGTACCTTTCGGGGCCGGGTTTGGCGTGGGGCTTCGGCTTCGGACTCGGCTTCTTTGGCGGTTTTGGCTGGGGGTGGGGACACTGGGGATACGACTGGCATAATCACGGGATCATCTTCAACCACGGAGCCTACCTGTCCCACAGCAGGGTTTTCGTCAATCGCAACAATTTCAATCGCGCCGGTGGATTCCATGGCGGTGGCTTTGCCGGCGGTCGAGGTTTTGCGTCATCGGGGCACGGCTTCTCGACGCCACATGCCCAGGCTGGCACTCATTCAGGAGCATTTAGCGGGTTCAATCATGGAGGAGTGGCAAGAGGCTTCTCCTCCCGTGGGCAGTCGAGCTTTGGCGGAGGCTTCCACGGCGGTGGAGGTTTCCACGGCGGCGGAGGCGGCGGACGTCGGTAATTCGGCTCAATAACCAAATAACGAAATTGATGATATGGAGAAAGAACTCATGCGCCCAAACAATATGACGCTCGAAACAAGTGAAAAAATTATCGTGAGGTTTGCCTGGGGGTTCGCATCCACCATCCTTTTTCTGCTCCTGGTGTGCTTGCTGCTGCTGGTGATGGGCTTCGCCGGAGCGAGCTTTGCTCAGGAATCACCACAACCAAGAACATTCTCGTCTCCGGTTGAAGCCAGTGACGCTCTTTTTCAGGCTGCGCAAAAGGAAGATGAGCCGGCCCTGGAAGCTATCCTCGGAGCAGGAAAGGAGGTTACTTCGTCACGGGACGACGTCGATGACAAACTGGAGCGCGAGAAGTTTAGTCAAAAGTACCAGGAGATGCACCGTCTGGTTCAAGAGCTCGACGGAACCACGGTGCTGTACATCGGGGCAGAGAACTGGCCCTTCCCCGTGCCATTGGTCTCCAAGAACGGAGAATGGTACTTCGATTCCAAGACCGGTGCCCAGGAAATTCTGTTCCGAAGAATTGGCGAGAACGAGGACGTGGCGATTCAAGTCTGCGAGGAGTTCGCGATCACAAAGAAGGACCAGGACGCAAAACCAGCTAGCTATGACCCGATTACCCAATTAGCCCAAAACCTCGTATCCGCTGATACAACCAATCCCAGCAGCAATAGCTCCTCTCCCTTCCACGGCTACTACTTTCGAGTCGTGAATGGAAACTCTGCGGCCGCGACGAATAGCTCCGTGTCCGGCGGAAACCATAAAGGTGGTGTGATTTTGGTTGCTTATCCCGCGGAGTACCGGTCGTCTGGGGTCAAGACTTTCGTAGTCACCCGGCATGACATTGTTTACGAAAAAGACCTCGGGACTAACACGACGACGGTCGCCCCAACTATCAAATCGCGCACTTCCGGTTGGCGCCCCGCGGAATAAATGCATTGATGGAGAGTGAACCGTGAAAGAGAGCACCAAGAAAGCAACAAGTCTGTCGGCCGCTACCGCCGGAACAATCGAACTCGGCGGTGAACTGACGGTCAATCGCCTTGGTTTCGGAGCCATGCGCCTTACCGGCGAAGGAATTTGGGGTCCACCGAAGGACCGTGCGACGGCGATAGCCATTCTCCGCCGAGCCGTTGATTTGGGAGTCAACTTCATCGATACTGCTGATTCCTATGGTCCCAATGTCAGCGAAGAGTTGATCGCCGAAGCGTTGTCGCCTTACCCTAAGGATCTCGTCATTGCGACTAAAGGTGGATGGAATCGCCCTGGGCCGAACCAGTGGACTCACGATGCCAGCCCGGCGCACTTGCGCGAGGCGGTGGAAGGCAGCCTGAAGAGACTCCGCCTCGACCGAATCGATGTCTACCCAGTTGCATGTTCCCGATCCGGTGGTGCCTCTCGACGCGTCGATTGAAACCTTGGCGAACATACAGTCAGAGGGGAAGATCCGATTGGTCGGGCTTTCCAATGTTATGGTGGAGCACATCGAGCGCGCGCGGAAAATCATACCGATCGTGTCGGTCCAGAATAGGTACAGTTTCGCCGATCGCGAATGGGACAATGTCGTGGATTATTGCGAGCGCAATGGGGTCGCGTTCATCCCGTGGTTCCCGCTGGGAGCAGGGCGCGTGGCCGGCAGGCTGCTGGAACGGATTGCGAAGGCTCGCCAAGTGAAACCTATCCAAATCGCATTGGCGTGGTTGCTGAAACGGTCCTCGATTATGCTGCCGATCCCCGGGACTTCCTCGATTACGCATCTTGCGGAAAACATACAGGCAGCGTCGTTGCAATTGTCTGAGGACGAATACCTTGAACTAACTGGGATTGCCGAGTTGGCTTCCTGAGTAGAGTCCGCTTCGCGTGCCTGGCTCGTCGAAGACAAGACGTCGAGGCAAGACAAATGGGCCTCGGTTGGGTGCTTTCAGGGAATAATATTTGACGATATCCCTCGCTTCTGCAACCGCACAGGAGGATTTGCTATGACTCCGAACGATACCGAATCGAATCACACATGCATCGATTCTTCCGAGCAGTCGCCGGCGACCGACAGAATGCTCACAAACCAGGACCCCGGCCTGAGCAGGAGAGAGTTTGTCGGCATGGCTGCCGCATCCCTGCTGATGACCGGAAGGCTAGGCGGGTCAACCGAACGCGATCGCAAGGATGGGATTCCATATCGACCGCTAGGCCACACCGGTGAAGAGGTTTCAGTGATCGGGCTCGGCGGGTATCACCTGGCTCGACAGAGCGATCCGGAAGAGAGCGTTCGGATTATTCGGATGGGGATCGATGAGGGAATCAATTTTCTCGATAACTGCTGGGACTACAACGGAGGAGAGAGCGAAATTCGGATGGGCAAAGCCCTGCGCGACGGTTATCGCGGGAGGGCGTTTTTGATGACCAAGGTCGACGGTCGTACCAAGACTGCCGCGGCCGCCCAGCTCAATGAATCGCTTCGGAGGTTGCAGACCGATCGAATTGACTTACTCCAGTTCCATGAAGTGATTCGTGATTCTGATCCGGAGCGCATTTTTGCCGAGGGCGGTGGCATGGAGGCCGTGCTGGAAGCCAAGAAGGCAGGCAAGGTCCGTTTTATCGGATTCACGGGCCACAAGAGTCCAGACATTCATCTGAAGATGCTGGCCACAGCCTCAAAACACGGCTTCAAGTTTGATGCGGTTCAGATGCCTCTGAACGTAATGGACGCTCACTTCAACAGTTTCGAAAAGCGAGTGCTCCCGGTTTTGACCGAGAACGGCATTGCAGTTCTTGGTATGAAGCCCATGGGCGACCACGTCATCCTTGAGAGCAAGACCGCAACACCGACCGAGTGTCTCTATTACTCGATGAATCTCCCAACCAGCGTCGTCATCACCGGCTGCGACTCGATGGAGATCCTGCGGCAAGCTCTCCATGCGGCCCGCAGTTTTCAACCGATGAACTCTTCCCAAGTCGCAGCTCTTCTGGCAAAAACCGCCAAGGCTGCGGAGGCAGGCCAATTCGAACTCTACAAGACCAGTCACCAGTTTGACGGCACGTATGCCAATCCACAGTGGCTGGGCTGACGCCGAACGACTTTGGAACAAAACAAAGATTGGGATGCAACGACGGAATTGCGGGAAACGAATCCCCTGAAGCGGCCGCTCTGTCACACCGGGTTGGATTCATCGCACAGGCGCTGGTAGTATTCCCGTCCTTGCCGAAATCCGCGCGTAAAGGGCTCTTCTACTGTCACCCTGGGATATTGCTGCTGCAGTTCTTCCAGGTCGCTCGTCATCTCGGACGCGATCTGATCAAACTCTTTGCAGCGATTTCTGGCGTGCAGAGCAGCTTCGAAGCCCAATAGGTAGAACTTCTCGCCGTCTCCGAACTGCTGGCCAGACTTAAGATAGTTTTCCAACGCTGTATTGAGGTTTGTCCTGTCTTTGTTCACGGTGTTCTCCTCTTTAGCTCAGTCGTCCCTTGAAGGGCGCCGACGGAAGTTGTGTTGGCAGAACTGCCATCGCTCACGCCGCGATCTCTGCGACGAACGTTTCGATCTCGGTTACTTCTTCATCCGTGAGGCGAAGCTCGCTAGCGCGCATGACTCCCTCTGCCTGATGCGCGTTGCGGGCGCCGACGATCGCGCCGGTTACCGCCGGATGGTGCAACGTCCAAGCGATTGCCACTTCGCCAACTGAACGGTTGTGTCGGTTGGCTATCGGTCGGATTCGCTCGACCAGCGCCAGATTGTGAGAGAGATTTGGTTCCGTAAAGTCGGGATGACTCCTGCGCCAGTCGTCCCTGGGTAGTCTGGCGGCGCGCTCGCGAGTCATAGCACCGGTCAGGAGACCCGAAGCCATCGGGGAATAAACGATGACCCCAATGCCCTCACTCAGGCAGTAGGGCAGGATCTCGTCTTCGACCTCGCGGTGCACCAGCGAATACCGCGGCTGCAGAGAAGTTACGGGCGCTATGGTTTGGGCGCGGCGGACTTGTTGGACATTGAAGTTAGAGACTCCAATCCAGCGCACCTTGCCTTCGCGCTTCAGGTCGGCGAGCGTGGACCATCCTTCTTCCAGTTCGGGTGAATCGGCGTCGGGAGGCCAGTGGATTTGGTAAAGATCGATTACGTCGACGGAAAGGCGGCGAAGGCTATCCTCGACTTCGCCGCGGATCGAGTCGGCGATCAGTACTTTCTGTACCTCACCGTTGGCATCCCCGCGCAGGCCACACTTGGTAAAGACGTATGGTCTGGAGCCGCGCCAGCTTTTCAACGCCCGGCCGACTACTTCCTCGGAGTGCCCCAGACCGTAGACTGCGGCCGTGTCGATCCAGTTGACGCCGAGTTCGAGCGCACGATGAATAGCGGCGATAGATTCGTTGTCGTCCTGCGAACCCCAGGCGAACTGCCAGCCCGAGCCGCCGATGGCCCAGGCCCCGTAGCCCACTCGAGTAATGTGCAAGTCAGAATTGCCAAGTTTGCGCGTTTCCATCTAATTCTCCTTTCAAAGTTCCGGGCGATGGTTCGCCAGAAAGAACACCTGGCTTTTTGCCGCACGTCCGAAAACGCTTAGCCTTTTGCCGAACCCGGAGGGAAAGCCTTGAACATCTTCGTCACACCCTTGTCCAGGTTCTTTTCATTCTTCGCGGCGCTATCTGACACCGTGTCCTGGGCACTTCCGCGCCAGATCAATTGCTTGGTTTTGGCGTCGTACAAGTCGATCACCAGAGTTCCCACTTTGTAATCCTGTTCGGTGGTGGTAGCGTCGCCAAACCCGCCGCCTCCGAACCTTCGCCATCCCCATCCGTCACCGAAGCCGTCGTAGAACGTCTGGAGTGTTCTCTGCGTCTGCGAGGTCTTGATCGCTACGACAGCCACATCGCCGCCGCTCGCAACCTGGGTCCAGCCCTTGGCTGCTAGCTGGGTATCGACCGCATTCTTGATTCGAGCGTCCCAGAGGGAATTCGCGAGCTTGATTTCCTGCCACGAATAGGTCTTGTACTGAGAGAAATTGGCTTGGTGATCAAAATCGGTTTCGACCTTCTGGGCGAACGCAGATCCCAGCAGGGTCAGGAAAAACAGAGCGTAGATTGTTGTTCGATTGAAAGCGTTCATGGCTATCTCCTTCGGTTCTCCAAGAATGCAAGTGGCGTTCCAAATATTGGAGACGAAAGAACCTCTTTGATTTGTTCTGGCCCATGGCTTTACGCGCGTTGTCGCTTAGAATTTGGGGCCACGTAAGGCTGACACCGTCGACCTACCGACGGCGCGTCCACCCGCGGACGTGGCGATGATGGTTTCCCTCCACCCTGCGAATATCGAGAGAGCAAACCGCGTGCCTTACGCCGAGGCGACGTTTGGAGACCTGGATGCTCATTAGCAAGAGGATGCGTGTTTGCAAGTCAAGAGGAAACGCACGTCCCGATTGGACCTGGCATGAGGGTGAATCAAGAGAATTGCATTCGAGCAGGGAGCGTAACTCACGCCTTGCTGGTAACCATTTCGATTGCGATGGCGCAGCGCCTTGGCCACGCGCAGGCCCCAGTCGCCTCACCTTCTTCGACCATCGCCCACGTTGGGTCCGGTGAAACCCGGTCAGCATCGATCGACCAACCGTCGGATCACGTGGCGAGCAGTCCGTGTCGCCTCCAAGTGCAAGACACGTTTGTCCAACCTCCGGCGAACGCCACAGAAGCCACGTCGACGATCGGAACCATGGACTACACGCCCTTGTCCGCACGTTGTAAATTCAACCTGTTTCTGAAGCAAACGCATTGGCCCTCCACATTCGCGTCAGCGGCTTTTCAGGCGACGTTGGACCAAGCCCAGGATCAGTGGCCCGAGTATGGGGGAGGAGTGCAAGGTTGGGCGAAGCGATTTGGGGCGACTCTGGCGGATACAGAATCGCGGAGGTTCATCCAGACAGTTGCTTTATCGACGATCTTGCATCAGGATCCTCGATATTTCCCCTCACGCAAGAGAAGCCTTATTTCGCGTTCGTGGTATGCCGTAACCAGAGTTGTGATAACCAGGAATGACAGCGGAGATAGCACATTCAACACGTCCGAATTTCTGGGTACTCTGTTTACCAGTTCGCTACAAAACAGCTACTACCCGAGACAGGACCGCAATTTTGGTGAAACCATGAATCGCTTTACCGGTGCACTGAGCTCGGATGCGATTGGAGATCTTCAACACGAATTTATGCCGGATATCAAGCGTCTCTTCCGGAAGCATGCACCGAAGAAAATCCTGAAGATTGAGGAGAAGCTTCCTATCCCTGCCGAAGATAAGCCGTAGCCAGAGATTGCGCCGTTGAAAACTCTCAGTTTCCGGCAAAACTACATTTCACTACTAGAGCGGTGGCGTCGTCCTTAAAGCCAACTCCCTGACAGAAGTCTTCGGCGCTTTGAAAAATGTTGTCCATCAGCTCCTCCGCTGACAGTGAAGAATCGCGCCGAATCACGGCCGACAGCCGTTCCAGCCCAAATTCTTCTCCCTGCGAATTCTCCGCCTCAGTGATACCGTCTGTGTACAGCACCAGAATATCGCCGGCAGCGAGGTCGGCTCGGTTGATTTCACAGCTTATACTGTCAAACATTCCGACGGGGAAGCAGGACGAGTTCATGGGGACGACATCACGGGTTTGTGCCTGAAAAAAAAGAGCGGGATTGTGGCCGCAGTTGACGTACCGGAAGGACCGGTTGAGTGCATCAATTTCCGCCAGCACCAATGTGACGTAACGGTTGCCATCAGATACGGAATGGATCCCGTTGTTCAGACGATTTACAACCTCCAGCATGTCTCGTTTCTCGCTCACCTCCAGTTGCACGGCAGCCGCGGTGGCGGACATCAGAAGGGCAGCAGGGACGCCCTTTCCCGCTACATCAGCAATCACTATCTGGACCGTGTGCTCATTGACGGGTACGTAGTCGTAGTAATCACCGCCCACACCTCCCACAGGCTGCATCATGCCGGCGATCTCCAGCCCGGGGATGGATGGGCGACTGATAGGCAGAAACGTCCTCTGTACTCGCGCGGCTAGTTCGACCTCTTGCAGAAGCTGATCGCGCTGCTGGCGCACCGCCTTGTCGAGCTGTTCCCTCTGTTTCACGTATCTCTGGATGACATAGACGACGAAGGCGAACGCGATCAGTGCGGTGAGGTTGTGTGTTATCGGGGCCTCCTGGCTTGGATAAGGAGGCCCGAAAAGATCGTGGAGAAAAACACAAACCGCAATCAGTCCATAGCTGACCTGGCTGCGCAAGAACATGGCACTGATCCCAAGGGGCAAAATGTAGAGATACCCCAACGACACACCCGTGGCTATAAAGTCGGCGTAGGCAACCGCGCCAATCGACCCGAAGACCAGCACCATGGGTAGCCATAGAGGGCCGACTACCGCCTCCTCACCTCGCAAGAGCGATCGCGAAGAGAGCGAAGTTAGAGCTCCAGGTGGCGTCCCGGCCATCACTTGCATCGGTTGTCCCTTTCTTAGAAGATCTACCACGACCACGCGATCAATACCGAACCCTAGCTTGTTTCTCCTTTTTCCAGCGGCTCGAGTGTCTTCCGGGTCAATGCGCAATCGAGGCGGAGTGAAGATCTGCGATGCCGGCAACTTCTTCCATTCGCCGCAAAACAGCGGAGAAGTCGTCTCCGTCGTGGTGTGCCAGTTCCTGTGAATTGACTTGAAGCGCCGCTTCAGTCACAGGCATCGGGATATGCGCTGCTGCTGCCGCCTTTAGAATCAACTCGAAATCCTTGTTCATCAGGCGGAGTGGAAATTGCGGTGTGTAATCATTGATCGCAACCCTCGCGAGCTTTCCCACATGAGCCGGCGCGATCACCGCTGTCTTTGATAGGACCTCAAGCAAACGGTCGCGATTCAGTCCAACTGTCTCTCCAAGGACCACAGCTTCTGCGATGGCCTGCATGCCAACGCCTAACAGCGTGTTGACGACCAACTTCATCGCTGTTCCGCAGCCAGGGCCGCCGAGAAGAAAATACTCTCTCGCAATCGCCTTGAATATTGGTTCAGCGGCGCGGAACAAGTCTTGGTCGCCGCCGGCCAGTAGCGTCAGGATGCCTTGTTCCGCGGCAGGAGTGCTGCCCGAGATGGCGACATCCAATACCTCGATGCCACTCTCGGCGCCGAGCCTGTGCAGTTCCCGCGAGCTTTCTGGGGAGATCGTGCTCATCTCTAACACGATGGTTCCTGGCCGCGCCTTAGCAAGAACTCCCGCTGGCCCCGTATAAACACTTTGAACTGCTTCATCATTGCTCAGGCACGAAAGAATCACATCGGCGGTGCGCGCCAGTTCAGGAATGTCTCTAGCCGCGAAACCTCGCTTTGCTGCGACCGCTTCCGCCTTAGCGGTATCCCTGTCGTATGCGACGAGCGCGTATCCGTGATCAAGCAGGCGTTGCGCGATTCGGCTTCCCATGTTGCCCAGGCCAAT
>PMUM01000415.1 GCA_003166855.1 Acidobacteriaceae bacterium
TCGCACCGTATCCCATGCGGTTCAAAGTCATCGATGTACCAGGCAGCGTGAAGCTTCCAGCAAGATCGGTCTGTTCAATCATTCCGTTTCTCCTTGTTACAATCCTTTGATGAAGGATTCTTCAGGTTTGGAGTTCGCATANNCGCCCAGCGTGCCGGCGTCTCGGTTGGCACGTTGTATCAGTACTACCCGAATAAGCAGTCGTTGCTTTTTGCGGTGCTGGAAAATCACCTCGATAACGTAATGGCAAGGGTTGAGGCCGCTTGTGAGAGCGCATGCCATAAACCGTTAGCCGAGATGATTCGAGAAATGGTGGAGGCGTTCGTCGACGCCAAGATGAAGCGTGCGGACATCTCGGTGGCGCTCTACCAAGTCTCGGCGGACGTGGGTGGGCCTGCGTTGCTGAAACGAATCAGTCAGCGCTCGCGGAAAGCCGTTGAGGCAATGCTTCAGACAGCGCAAGATATCAAGGCGCCCCCGGACAAATTCGCGATCGATATCATGCTTGCTGCCATGGCAGGCGCGATGCGTTCCTTGCTGGAGGCTGGACCGTCCCCTGCCACGGTCCACAAAGCGCGAGAGCAACTCGTGCTCCTTTGTCAGTCATACATGGCGGCCGCGACAGCTAAACGCGTTTAGAGAACTCACCGTGGTTGTTAGTAACAGCCCTTTTCGCAGACCACGCTTCAGGTGTACACGCAGGCAGTCGCCGAGCAGAAGAGAGCAGCGAATGCGATGGTCGTCGGGCAGTTGTTGTTCGATGGGTTGGCAGCAGTAACGGCGACTGCATAAAGTGAAACAGGGTGCGCCGATACGCACCCTGCTGACTTTGTGAGTCGATTGTGAGTCGGTTTGCTCGACCCGAAACTCGCAACCTGTTGAATCTAATGGTTGCCGGGGGGGGGTGGNNTGGTTGCGGGGGGTGGATTTGAACCACCGACCTTTGGGTTATGAGTGCCACCATCAACAGAATCTAAAGACAATGCGCGGCGCAAAGAGTAACGCATTGTTCTCAAGAAGAGCGGACCATAATCCTGTCTGCCCCTGTGTTGCCCTCTTTCCAAACGCATCGACCGTCTCGACCTGCGTGATCAGGGGAAATGGTAGAGCGCAGCCTTTTCAGGGCTGGCCCGTTCCGTTGTTATCTAGTCAATCCTAAACAAATTAAACGGAACATTGCTCCAGAAATGGTGCAATCTCTTGGACCTAGAACGGGACTAGGTTTAAGAGACTACTTGAGCAGCGTCGGTGTTCGCCCAACATTAACGCTCCTTCAAGTTCAATCAGTACCAAACGCGCATGGGATCCAAATGCCTGAGAGGAGGCCGATGATGCCGAATACCACGACCATTATTCGCAAGGTTCTCGAAGGAAGGATCGAATATAACGACGGGCACTTCGCCGTGATCCAGACCTACGGGATTGACGGAGTCGAGAAGAACATTTTGTTACAAACCATTCAGACTCACTGAGAAGACACCAACGATACGCCCCGAGGAGTTCCGGCGCCGGTTCGCTGTGTCCACCATGGTGAAGATTTGCACGACCACTGAAATCACGAACAAATCGGGTGACACATCGGCCGATGAATCGGGTTCCTCCAACCGAAAGAAGAGAAGGCGAAATCTTAACCGGCTAGTCGAGAAAATGCGATCGTGCCTCAAAAGCAGATACCCCGATGTCAATGACCCTCCAGGGACAGAGCACCCGATGATGGTCAACGAATACGTTCGCATGTTCCTGCGTAAACATGCGCCCCCGCGCCGGCCACTCAAGCCAGCGGAATCGTTACCGACCGCCCAAGTCTTCGACTGGAAAACGCCAATCCCGTCATCGCGCCCATGACCAGCGCGGAGTCGGCGGCCACCGATCTGGCTTACCCAGGACCGATTCCTTCAAACGCCCTATCGAAGCAGCGCCCACCAACTCGGTCCTGTACATCTCCTCATTTCTACTTCGGGGCAGTCTCGATGGGGATCGTTGCAAACTGTGAAGAACAGGTCGAGGAAACGGGTGAGCGATGCCGCAGCCTATGGTGCGGTGTTTGAATAGGAGCAATTGTGTTTACTTCACAGGTACTTGGTTCTTGAACTGTTGCGCGCTTCCCACAAACAACTCCTCGTATTTTCGCTTCCCCGAGGCACCAGATCCTTCCCCGTTGATCTTGCCCCAAATGAGCGCATCCGATCCTGAATCTGAGAGTGGGCGCATACCCTGAGCTGAATAGTAATAGTAGTGATCCCTGGCCCATCCGTACTGCTCAGCGGAAGAAGTTCGGAGCACTCCGTCTGAAGGAATCTTGAGAATGTATTCGCCGCCTTCCATCGCCAAAGTCGGTGCTCCTTGCACCTCAAACTCAATTCGTATCCAGCCGGTGTATCCTTCGGGAATCAGAAACCGCGATGCGGGGCGAGTCGAATTCCTGGCACTCACGCTCAGCCACAACGCAAGGCTAGTCAACAACGCTAGAGTAAGAACGCTAATGACGATCCGCGCAGAGCGGTTTGTAGTCTCCGGAAAAATCCAAGTCCGTTTGGCGGCGGGGGCTTGCCTGAAGCTAACAACTGAGGAATATAGCGTGGCGACTACTAAAAGGGCGACGGCGGCGTAGGGCAATATCATTTGGCTTCAAAAGGTAGGCCTGTCGTTCGGCGCAAAACTCCACTCCTGGGCAAGCCCCCGTCAGGCGCGATTGAGAACACCATCGTGGCCTGTGCCCTCAAGAATTCGGGATGCGTAATCAGCAGTGAACCCGGGAGCACCGAACTCTGCGCGCCGAGTTTTGACCGGATGGAGTTCGCAATCGCCGGACCGTAGAAACACCAAATCGCCAGGCAAGCGATCAGTGCTAGTCTTGCGGCAGCATAAGGCTTGAAAAGACTGACATAAGCGGCAATCAAGAGACCCAACGATCCTAGTAAGGAAACAAGTTCCAAGGGATTCCACGGAGCCCCATAAACCGCAGGGGCCAGCAACGCATAGACATGGAATCCGGTGATCACGCTCGCGACGAAATAGAGGCAAAAGGGCAACATGTCGAAAATGATACAACCCACAAGCCAGCATCGCCATCGCCCGGCCCACACAAAAGCCGAATAGAAACCGGCGGGAGATCCTTCAGACGTTCAATCCTCTCAATGCGGGCTGATTCGTTCCCTGCCCCCAGCAACAGGTTGGTGTTATCCCTTATCGCAATTCTATTGAGTTGGGTCCCAGTAAAGTCCCACCAATAGAAACACAAGAAAGAAAAACAGGCCCAGAACAATCGAAAGGATAATTCCCTGACGTGTGGTGAACGATGATTGCTCCTTCTTCCTTCTCCTCATGAATGCCGCCAACTACGGGTTCCAAGAAATCTGCTATGAGACTCGCACGCTCTCAATCGAGGCTGCGGAGATCGATTCGATCGGCTTCAAAAGTGGACGACTTCTCTCATATTCCACTCGTCTGGTACTGCAGAACAGCGAGTGAAAGTCGATAGTCGTACCCGGCTTGCGCATCACTGATTTGGGCTTGCGTCTGCTGAAGTTGCGCCTGACTCAGTTCTACGATCGAACCTAACCCCAGGTTGTATCGAGACTGAGCAAGGTTCAGCGCAAGGTTGGCCTGGTCGAGAAGCTGTTGCGTCACTGCGAGCCGATCATAAGCGGTCGTTGCATTCAACCAACTGGTGCGGACATCGCGGGAAATGCGATCGCGGAGGTCCCGGAGCCGCTCCTGCACTGCCTGGGCACGAAGCGCGGCTTCCCGTGACCTCGCGGGGTAAAGGAAACCGTTGAAAACCGGAATATTCATGTTCACGCCCACCGCTCCATACCAGCTGGAAATAATGGGATTGCGTACCGGAGTATCACCCACGACTCCAAGTGCGCGGATGTCGGGAAACAATAAGTCTCGTTCGGCCGTCTGAAATTTCTTGGCGGACTCGGACTGGAACTCGAGGGCCAGGATTTCTGGCCTCGCGGAAAACGCTGTGGTGATCAGATCGTCGACGTTTCCCGGAGGCGGAGCATTGGGAGTGGAGTCCTCGATGAGCTGGAAACTCTGCAAGGTGGAGTATCCAAGCACTGCGGAAAGACTAGCCAGAGCCGCGTTTTCGTTGTTCTGTGCATCCAGGAGGAGCAGCTTGGCTTGCGCCAGATTCACGTTGGCAAAGCTGAGGTCTAGTTGGGACTTGAGCTTGCTCCGGAACAAAGCGTCTACCTGGCTTGAAACGGTTTGGCGCTCTTTCACCGTTTGCTGGGCAACGGTCAAGACCGCATGAGCCTGAAGGGAGTTGTAGAAGGCTTGGTCTACCGCCAGCAGGATCTGCTCCTTCGTGGCCTGTGCGTTCTGGTTCTCCGCTTTCGCCGCAAGGGTGGCGCTCGAAACCAGGTTCGTGGTGCGTCCGAAATCGGTGATGAGTTGGGTCACCGCGACTCCTGCAGCAGCGCGCGGGTAGAGGGTCGGATTGTTCAGCGCACCGGCCGTGAGGCGCGTACCGGGATTGGAATCCACCGCCGTCAAGTCAATCGACGCGGTCGGCCACAGATTTGATCGAACCTCACGCGTGACCTGGACTGCCGCTAACGCGGTCAGGCGGGCAACCGAGATCTGAGGGTTATTCTTCAGTGCCAGTGCCTGCGCGTCCTTCAACGACAGCGCGGTGGGCGTGCCAGGGGGATTTTGCGGCACGGTGGCTTGCTGCCCCATAGGCGTTGCACTTGCGCCAGTCGACTGGGACTGGGTCTGTGGCACCGGAGCGGAAGGCAGATTCGATGCACCGCTCGAAGCGAGCGTCACCTGCGCGAAAGCGCAAGCCGGCAGAGCTAGAAAAAGACACACGGATCGCAGGCTGTTCATATTTCGAAATTCCTTTAGCGAACTATGCTCACTTGCTGATGCTTCCAAACTCATGCTTCTAACGCCGGAGGTTGGCTGGGCAAGTCCTTCTCACCGCGCTTGCCGTAAACGAGCAGATATGCCGCCGGCACGATGAAGATGGTCAACAGCACCGAAGAGGTCAAACCGCCAATGATGGCCTTCGCCATGGGCGCATACTGTTCCGCACCAGTCCCGAGTTTGAGTGCCATCGGTATCATGCCGATAATCGTTGCCAGAGAGGTCATCAGGATCGGCCGCAGACGCACGCGGCAGGCGGTAATGACCGCCTCCGCCGGCGCCAGTCCCTGCTTTTCCAGATTGTGTGCAAAATCAACAATCAGAATGCTGTTCGAGTCCGCGATCCCCACCAGCATCAGCACTCCCATCAGCGACATAACGTTCAGCGTGCTTCCAGTTAGCGGCAGAATGATCAGCACTCCCACAAATCCCATGGGAATCGCCAGCATGATAAGGAGCGGATCGATGAACGACTTGAACTGAGCGGTCAGAATCAGAAACAGCAGAAGAAAGGAAATCAGGAACCCGAAGGCAAAGCTCTTGAATGACGCTTCCATGCCTTGCACCATGCCGCGCAGATTTACGCGCACGTTGTCAGGGATGCTTTTCTTGTCCTTCGCGAGGATGTCGCGAATCGCGCCGGTCACGCTTTGCAGGTCTTCTCCCTTGGGAGTCACATAGATATCGATCGCCCGCTGAATCTGATAGTGGTCGACCTCGGTCGGCGTCTGCACTTGTTTCACGCTGACCACATTGTTGAGAACGGTGGTTGGTCGGCCACCTCCAGCACAGGACCAGCCGGGCTGCGCCTTACCCAGCGCCGGATGCCCGTTCAGACCACAGTTCATATCCGCACTCGCATTCGGATCGCGCAGTGGAATCTGTCCGAGGTCCGCCATGTTATGAATCGCCGCCCGCCCCTTCTCGAAATACTGCACCGTCAGGTAATAGTCGTTGCCGGTCTTGCGATCGACCCAGTAATTGGGAG
Organism: Acidobacteriaceae bacterium; assembly: GCA_003166855.1. Lineage (GTDB taxonomy): Bacteria > Acidobacteriota > Terriglobia > Terriglobales > Acidobacteriaceae > Sulfotelmatobacter. The sequence continues at coordinate 5,870 of PMUM01000415.1, forward strand.
CGATCATGTAGTTCGAATTGAGCGCGGTGATGACGTTGTCCACCACGTCCTTCTGCGTCAGTCCCAACTCGCCGGCATGCACGCGGTCGACGTCCAGGCGCAAGGCGGGATAGTTCATGTCCTGCGGAATGTACACCTGCCCAACACCGTGCACTTTGCGAATCTCCGCCGCGAGGTTCTGGGCAATGCCATTGATCTGCTCCAGATTCGAACTGCTCACCTGCACGTCAATCGGAGCCGGCATCCCCGAATTCAAGATGGCGTCAACCATCGACCCGCTGGAAAAGAATGTGCGAATGTCAGGAAACTGGCTGGCCATCTTCTGCTGCACACGGTCCATGTACTCGAAACTGCTCAGCCGATGTGACTCGTTCAACTGCACCTGCACGGTCGCGGTGTAAGGACCGGAATTGGTTGTGTAGAGCGAAGAAAAGTCCGGCACGACGCCAATATTGGAAACGATCCTCTTCAAATCCTTGCTTCCCATCGTGGTCCGGATCAAGTCTTCTACCTTCGCCACGTACTGGTCCGTCACTTCGATGCGCGTACCGGTGGGAACTTTCAGGTTGATGGTGAACTGCCCGGCATCGGTCTTCGGGAAGAAGGCAAGCCCCAGCAGCGGATAGATGCCCAGACTCGCGATGAAGACGCCACTCAGAATCGCAACCGTAAGCCCGGGACGCTGCAGCGCCTTTCTCACCCAATACTCGTAGTAATCCAGCACCTTGTTGAACATTCGGTTGAAGCGCTCATTGAACTTGTCCATTCTGGAGGGACTTTTCAAGGTAGCGTCATACTCCCTGTTATCGTGCACTTCACCGTGCGGCTTAGCCTTCAAGAAGCGCGAGCAGAACAATGGAATGACCGTCATCGCCACCACATATGAGGCTAGCAGCGAGAGGCAGAACGCCAGCGCTAAAGCAGTAAACAAAAACTTGGCTACGCCATAGAGGAACACCACCGGGAAGAAATCGACCACATCCACCAGCGTGGCCGCCAGCACCGCCAGACTCACTTCCGAGCCGCCAACCTCCGCGGCGATCATGGGCGCGGCTCCCATCTCCAGATGGCGATAGATGTTTTCCAGCGAGATCACCGAATTGTCGATCACCCGCGAAAAGGCCAGGGCCATTCCCGCCAGGATCATCGTATTGATCGTGCCGCCCATCAAGGCCAGCACAACAAATGCAGCAAGCGCCGACAGCGGAATGGACAGCAGCACGGCCGACGTTGCGCGGAAACTGCCCAGGAAAATCAGGATCATCAGGCTGGTAAGAATCAAGCCTAAAGCTCCCTCGTGCAGTACCGTATTCCTCGCTTCTTTCACGTACACAGATTGGTCAAACACGATGCTGGTGACCATCTGCTTGGGAATGTCGTACAGATGTTTAATGAGTTCGCGAACCCCATCCACCACGGCGATCGTGTTTGTATCGCCCCCCTGCTTCATCACGGGAATGTATGCGGACTTTTGGCCGTCGATGCGAACAATGTTGTACTGGATCTGGTGGGAATCTTCCGCCTTCCCAACGTCATTCACCGTCACCCAGGAATGCCCGTTGACCTTAAGCGGGACTTTACCCAACTCGTCCATGTTGTCGACGAGGCTGTTCGAGTAGACGAAATAATCGTACGGCCCAATCTTCACGTCGCCGGCCGGCAGAATCAGGTTCGAGTTATTGACCGCGCCGACCACATCCATCAAGCTGAGCTGGCGCGACGCCAACTTATACGGATCCACGTACACCATGATCTGGCGGTAAATTCCACCGAACACGCCAGGGATCGAAGAACCGGGCACTGTCGTGATCTGATTGCGGATCTGGAACTGGGCATAGTCGTGCAGTTGGGTTTCGTTGAGCCCCTCGCCCTTCACCGTGACCAGCGCCACGGGCAGGCTGGACGCATCGAACTTCAGCACGACCGGCGGAAGCGTTCCCGGCGGCAGACGCTTCAAGTCCGCCAGCGCAAGGTTGGAAAGCTCGGTAACATCGGCGTCGGCGCTCGTCCCCGGCTGGAAATACACTTTGATGATGCTCACGCCCAGAAGCGATCGGGATTCAAAATGATCGACGCCCGCGGCCAGCGTGAAGAAGCGCTCAAGAGGATCGGTGATGTCAGTCTCGACGTCCTCCGGCGGCATGCCGCTGTAAAACGTCGCCACCACCACTTCCGGCAAATTGATCGGCGGGAACAGATCGACCGGCATGCGCGCGATGCTGGTGACACCGATGACCAGCAGCACCAGGCAGATCACGATGATGAAGTACGGATTCCGAATTGAAAACCCTGGCATAGACCTATCCAATCTTCTTGTTTCCGAACTCGTTCACTTGCGGCAAATTCCCTGCTCTACTGCTGCGCATCCCCCTCCTGATACTCAGGTGCCACCACGGTTTGCGGATGAACCTTCTGCCCAGCCTTCAGGCCGCTGCGATCGCTGACTACGACCTGCTCCCCCTCGTTCAACCCAGAAACGATTTCAGCATCGCTGCTGGTCTCGAGTCCGATTTCCACGGGACGTTGTTCCAATATTCCGTCCGCATTCACGACAAGAACGGTCGTCTTATCGCCTCGGTGACTCAGGGCCTGCACCGGAACGCAAGGAATATTGTCTTTCCGGTCGAGGTGAAGTTCGGCCTCGGCATACAGACCCGGCAGCAAAACCCGCTGAGGATTGAGAACGTCGACTTCGGTATGCATGGTCCGTGTATCTGCCTGCACGTCGACGGAGAATCGCGCGACTTTGCCGGGGAACGTCCGGTTGAGCGAGGGAACGCGAACATCCACGGGATCATTCACGCGAATATATCGAACGTAGGCTTCCGGAACCGGTATGACGAGCCGGAAGAGATCGTCCTGGGAGAGCTTGACGATCGGCATCGCCTGCGTGCTCGACCCTGTGCCCGCTTGCACCAGCGTTCCGAGATTCGCATAGCGCTCGGTGACGATCCCGGAAAAAGGCGCCGTGATCCGCGAATAATCAAACAGACTTTGGTCGCGCGTCAGTTTCGCTCTGGCCACCGACAGCTGGCTCTGAGTCGCTTCCACAGCCGCCTGCCCAGCATCAGCCTGAGAGGACGCAGCCATATCCTTGCCCTGCGCATCGTCTACTTCCTGTTGCGCGACAATTCCGGGTTGGCTCTCAAAGACACTATTCAGCCGCGTATATTGCAGGTGAAGCGCCTTGTACTGTGCCTGGTAGCGATCTAGTTCGTGCTGCGCCCGGGTCACTTGGTTCGCGGCATTCCTGATTTCCGCTTGATCTTCCTGAAGCTGCGCCTCCAACTCCGGAATCTCGAGAACTGCCATTACCTGACCAGCCTTCACGTGCGTGCCATAGTCAACGAGGAGCTTTTTGACGAAACCGGATTCCTTCGCGTACACGTCGATCTCCTGGAAGGGCACCAGTTCGGAAGACAGGGTGATTTGCCGCCCGAGCGATTTGTTCACGACCTTCGTTACTCCGACGGTGATGATCGGGCCTCCTGCTTGAACCCGTCCGTTTCCACTCCCTGAACAGGACGACGCGGCGAGAGCCATCGTGACCACAACTGTCGCGAGCGAGTAGGAGAGCAGCGTATTCGATCTGCGTGCTCGCATCTTGCGGGATCCATTGCAACTTTGAGTCATCATGTTTACCTTGACCAGCATTCCCTGGCGGTTGCCTAACTCAGCGTCTTCATAACCTCACGCAGCTTTGGCACTGAGAAATTCTTTGATCGACAAAAGTCAATGATCCTTTGCTCCGCCTGTTGCAATCGGTCCGCAATGGCGGGAACGTTGGCAGCAATCTCGGCCGGAACCGTCAGGACACCGTGGCGGTCTCCGTGCAGCAAGTCACCAGGTCGCACTTCCATTCCACCTACGCTGATGGTGGTTCCGATCTCGAAGATGTGGGCGTAGGCGTGGGAGACCGCTACACTTCCAGCGAACAATTGAATCCCCATCTTACGCACGGATGGCAATTCGCGTACCGCGCCGTTCGTCACGTAGCCGATGCACCCCAAACCCTTCAGAATTGCGGCGTGCATGTCCCCGACAAACGCTCCCCGGCCCGGTGGGTCGTCCAAGTCCTCGAGTACGAGAATGCGGGGTGCAGGAACGGCGAGAATCGTGTTCCAGAAATCCGCGCGGTCACGAAAGGTTCCCCCGCCAATCGGCGGCTCGCCGCCGCGAAGGCGGGCCGTGGCCGCATAGCCTACCATCGGAGGGGCGTCCTCAAACATGCACCGAACGCTGGCATCGGCGAAGCCCGTGTTCCGCAGCCTGACGTTAAACGATTCGATCGCGTTTGCGATCATGCACGTGTCGAACTTGCGAAGGGCATCAAGCTCTTCTTCGGTCAACAAAGGTGCGACGGTCATGCCCATATCCTTTCGGACGCGGTCTTTACTTTTTCAGAGGCCGAATACTTTGCCGCACTCCCAAATGGCGACCTGTTGGTGTGCAGGTTTGAAAGGAGGATTGGCAAGCCGCTGCGCTGGAATCGAAAGTTCTGATTCGGACCTGCTCCGCCGGCGGCATAGGCCGAAAAGCGGCAACAGCCCCTCAACAAATCTCGTGAGCGAGGACGCGATGCGAGCTGCGAAGGTACCTACGAGAAGGATTCGGAAGATGGAGGGGGACGATTGTAGAGGCTTTCTTCAAATCGAAGGCCCGGCATCGGGGGGCCGGCAGGTGCAATTCGGGGATAACTCCTGGGAGACTGCAAAAGGCTGACGCATATCACTGGAGGCATCCAGTCGGCTGCGTCCTTGGCGAGACGCTGCCGTTTCGCCTCAGGCGATGGGTGGACCTGGAAGGCTTTTGCAGTGGTGGACGAAGCGACACCCGAAGAGGAGTAGCGCGTCGCCACGCTCAGGGCTAATGAGAAGACCGCAACCAAGACCACCACAGCACGCCAATTCTTGCGCCGTTGATCTTCGGGATGGCTCAGAGGTTGCATATCACAAGCGCTTCAAGACCGTTATTTCTCGTACCATATAAAACTAAACCGTCGCAAGCAAGAGGATAGACATGACGACAGTAATCACAGCGGAACACTGGTCTTAGAGTACCATGCGTAAACGTTGGTTGTACGATTCTGCAGGAATTTACCGGATTCTCGGCCATGCGAATCGGCCTGCATTTTCGAGTTGGCGTTATTGTTTCTAGCCTTCGGGCTCCATTCACCCGCCCAGGAAGTCCCTGCTGTGAAGATCGCCGGCAAGATCGCGCTTGTTTCAGTGACCCTCAACGGCATCATTTTCAGTATTCTCGTTGACCCGGAAGGTGAACAATCGAGTATCGATACAAAAGGCGGTTATCAATGGGGGATTAGCATCCCAAGGCACCGAGCGGATTCAAAAGAACTTTCGCGACCTAGTGGTCGACGTTACTGAAATTAGGTAAGCATTTATATTGGGTCTCTGAGTTTCAATCATGTAAGAGATGGCCGAGATAGATCTCTGTGGCGAGTACCGGGAACCGACGCGGCAGGCTACGCTTGGCTCAAGATGTCGCTACCCGATTCCAGCAAGTGCTTGTCTGACTGTGCTCACCCACAGAGTTGGATTATCTGCCGGTAAATTGTAGTCTGCCCCGATCACATCCCTGTCTTGCCGACGGAGAGACGCCACTATGGGAACTCCCGGCAGGATCTCGCGGAAATGTGCCGCAAGGTTAGATCGTTCTTCCCAAGGCGCTCCGTGCCCGATTAGGACAACGCCCACTGATTCACGCGAGAGATCGAGATTTCGGGCAGCACGCGAACCGAGAGCAGAGATTACTGGATGTCCAAGTGATTGGAGGATCTCATCACGGATAGACAACAGGCTCTCGCGAAATTCAACCTGCACTATCGTTGTCATGGTTCTCCGGAGTGTCGGCCTTCGGAACAATCTTGCGCCGAGACTCGGCGCAACCTTGGCTCCTTCAGGTGGGAACACCCAGTTTTGGCAGCAGCCATTGCGTCAAGATTATGTAGGCGACAAGGAATGCCACTCCCCAAACCCAATCGGGCATGTTCACTTTCTCCTATCTGCCAACTCCAAGTTTACGCAGGAAAGTCATCATCGGGCACCAGTTCGTGAATCCAGACTGAAACAGATTCAAACCAACAAAAGCCGTGAAGAGGTACCAGTACGGGCTCACGTAGTGTCCAAGTGCCAGAGACAACAGAATAAAGATGCCAGTGATCAAACGAAGTGTTCGTTCTACAGTCATACCGGTCCTCCTTCAGTCCTACGCAATTTCGCATTGCGGTGTTTTACACTCAGCGACATTTTCTGGCGCATGCGGATACGTGGGTGGAAGCGAGTCTCCCCTCTGAGAGAGGTAGTAAAGAACCGGTACTGCCATTCGCGACAGAACGGTGGACGCGACTTTCCCCGCCATCAATGACAGAGCCAAACCCTGAAAAATGGGATCGAACAGGATCACACTCGCTCCCACCACCATGGCCGCTGCGGTCAGCAGCATTGGGCGGAAGCGCACCGCACCCGCATCGTCCTCCAGCGCCATTCCTTGTGAGCGCCGCAATTCAATGAAGTCGACAAGAATGATGGAATTGCGGACGATGATGCCCGCCCCAGCGATGAAGCCGATCATCGACGGTGCCGGCGCCCGAAGTTGCGTGGAAGACACGGCGACCACCGCGCTGCTTGCTTTGTCCGATGAGCCTGAGGCCCTATGGCCCTATCGATTAGATCTGCTGCCGAGCAGCCTGCAGCAGCCCATGGATAGCAGGTTCGAGCGCGGTACACGCGGCTCCCCACAATACGGCCGAAGGACCCAGTGTTCCCAATGCCAGTCGGACGATCGGGAACTCGCTACCTCCAAGCAAGGTCTCCAGTTCGTGCAACAAAACCGGGTGGTTACCCACTTCTCCACCGAGCAAAATGAGGCTTGGATTGAGAATGAGGGCCAAGTCCAGGATCACGTCCGCCAGAATGGCTGCGCGTTGTTTCAGAATCCGCTTTGCTTTCCCATTGCCCGCAGCCGCCAGGTCCCAAACGTCCGCGGCGTGACCTACTCGTGAGCGAATTCTCGACGATTGACCTCTGCCGCGCCAACTCTTCAGGATGCCTGACGCTGAAAGGGTTTTTTCGAGCTCGCCATATGTATGAATCGCGGGACGCGCTCTCGAAATAGCAGGTACCCGCAAGTATCCAATCTCGCCGGCTGACCACTGGGAGCCACGATGAATGCGGCCGTCCAAAAAAATTCCGGCCCCGACGCCCTCGCTAATCGTGACAAAAACAAAGTCCCTCTTCCCCTGCGCCGCTCCACGATAGAACTCGCCCTCGGCCGCCAGGTTGGTGTCGTTATCAATGACTACCCGGCACTTAAACTCGCGTGTCAGCATTGCCCCCAGGGGCACGTCGTTCCAATTCTGCAATGCGCTCAGAGCGACCACCGTTCCTTCCTCTACATTCACAATCGCAGGGACACCCACAGTCAACCCCGCCAGTTGGGTTGCCATCAGCTTCTTGTTGCGGAGCAATTTCCGCACCTCGTTGCTGATTTGCTCGCAGATCCGGGCAGGTGTTGACTGCGATCTCGCAATACGGGTCTCCGAGCGGGCCAACTCCCTTCCGTTCAGGTCGGCCAACAAAAACCGGAGCGTGTCACGCGTAATCTCCACTCCCGCAACAGAGCTATGCTCTGCCTTGAATCGCAGAATGTCAGGAGGCCTGCCGCCAGTGGAGTTTCCCTCCCCGACGGCTTCGACCAATCCCGTAGAAATGAGGGTCGCGACTACATTCGTCACAGAAGGCGCGCTCAAGCCTGAAGCCCGCACCAAGTCCGCTTTCGAGCACGGGCCCTTGTCCCGCAATAGCCGCAACAGGACTTGAGCATTGGTTTGCCGGATCAGGGGAGGCCGACCGAGCACCACCGGGTTTTTCACCATAGGAAGATCACCGGAACTGTATCTCCAGGCGCTTTCAGACATTCTAATGATTATTAACTATGTTTGGCATACAATACTGGCGACTTCAATTTGCGACCGGCAGCTCCGCAGATGCCGGGCGATTGCTCATGGAAAGCTAAGCGAAGGATGACTGGCGAATGCGTCCGTATCGTCTGATGTTTTTATTCCACTATTGCCCCGGCTGGCGGTGTCTCTGCATTCTTCTATTATTTCTCGCCACCGATGTGACCGCACAGACGTCCACCGCGCGATTCAAGGTCATCGCGCTTGCCGAGGCCGGTGGAATTCATCGGCCCTTTGTCGATGCGGCCAAAGTATGGCTGCAGAAGCAATCGGTCGATAACAATTTCTCTGTCGATTACATTGAGGATACCGGCAAGATCGACGACGCATTCCTGTCGCAATATCGGGTTTTTATTCAACTGAACTATCCGCCGTATGGGTGGACGCCCAAGGCCGCTGCGGCATTCACTCGATACATTGAGGAAGGCCGCGGGGGATGGATCGGGTTTCATCATGCGACGCTGCTCGGTGAATTTGACGGATTCGGTATTTGGCCATGGTTCTCTCAGTTCATGGGTGGAATTCGATTCACCGATTACATTCCGGAGTTTGCCACCGCCACCGTCATCGTGGAAGATGCCTCTCATCCTCTGACGAAGAACGTTGGCCCGTCGTTCGTGGTGGAAAAAGAGGAATGGTATACCTACGACAAGTCGCCCCGCCCCAATGTTCACGTTCTGGCCCGCGTTGACGAGGCGACCTATTCGCCAGACACGCGTAAGAAGATGGGGGATCATCCGGTGATCTGGACGAACGAGAAGGTAAAGGCGCGCAACGTCTATATCTTTATGGGGCATCATCCCGAGTTGTTTCAGAATCCTGCCTTCACGACCATCTTTCACAATTCAATCTTGTGGGCGGCGCAGCGATGAACGCTCGCAGATTCCTCCTCTTTCTGTTGCTGGCGAGCCACCTTGCAGGCAGCCTTTTTGCCCAGCCATCAGGATCTAAAGTGCTGGCGTTTTATTCGGCAACAGCAGAACCGGACCATGTGCAGTTTGCCCAGGACGCGTTGAAATTCTTGAACGAGCGGGCTGTAAGTGAACACTTCACGTTCGAAGCAACGACCAAATGGGAAGACTTGAATGATGAAAACCTGAAAACAGTTCAGTTGGTAGTCTGGCTCAACGAATCGCCCACAAACCCGGAACAAAGACATGCTTTTGAGCGCTATATGCAGCTTGGAGGAGCATGGCTGGGCTTCCATGCCGCCGGCTACAACGACAAGGACACGAACTGGCCGTGGTTCGTCGATTTCCTGGGAGGTGCTGTATTTCACATCAACAGTTGGCCCCCACTGCCGGCTCGAATCATCATGGATGATCGGAGCCATCCGGTCGCGGCCGGAATCCCCGATGCCTTCGAATCTCCCGCGAATGAATGGTACGTCTGGAAGCCGAGCCCGCGGCTCAACAAAGATGTGAAGGTTCTGGCGACGTTCGATCCGGCGAACTATCCGATCGGATTGAAGGACGTGCTTACCAGCGGCGACCTTCCCGTCATGTGGACGAACACGAAATACAAGATGCTGTACATGAATATGGGACACGGCGACAAGATATTCACGAGTGCCGTGCAAAATCGACTCATTGACAACGCCATCCATTGGCTGGGAAATAGGGCAAGTCAAAGCGCCACGCCGGAGGCAAGCGGAATCAGAATCAGTCCACGCGGCATCGTGCTGAACCCGCGAACCCACAAAGTGTATGCAGTAAATACAAGACGTGGCACCGTGACAGTGCTCGACGGCGAGGGGCATTTCTCGACATCTGTGAAGGTCGGAGCCGAACCCGAAGCTATTGCAGTGAATCCGGACACGAATCGAATTTATGTCGCGAATGCCGGCGATGGCACCGTCACTGTCATCGATGGAAAGACCGATGCACCCGTCGCGAAGGTGGCGGTCGGAGACCTGCCTTACGTCGTTGCGGTGAATACCGCCAATGACAAGATATATGTCGCGAGGACGTTCAGTAATGTCATGACCGTGATCGACGGGAAGACGAACGTCGCTAGCTCTCTGAAGCCGGGAGAGCAAGCCGACGCAATCGCCGTAGATCCGGCCGCCAACAAAATCTACCTCCTCAGCTACGAAAGTCCGAATGTGAAGGTGATCGATGGAGCAGACAGCCGTATCTCCGAAGTTCCTGCGGGGACGCATCTTTGGGCGATCGCGGCGAATCCGGCAAACAAAAAGATCTATGCGACGAACGCGGGCAGTTCGAACGTAGCGATCTTAGGTGGAGAATCGAAGGGCGCAACGCTTGTGTACACGGGTGAGACTCCATGCGCGCTGGCCATTGATTCCTCCACGGGACGGGTCTATGTGGCCAACTATACAAGCAACAGCGTCACGGTAATTGACGGTACCAGTGACTCGGTTGTTGCCACCATCGACGTGGGCGAGCGGCCGCAGGGTCTCGCGGTGGACTCCTCCAATCACAAGGTTTACGTGGCGAATACACATTCGGTCACCACGACCGTCATTGATGGCACGAACAATTCGATCGCCGCGACATTGTCGACAGGCACTTGGCCCTTTGCGATTGTAGTGGACAGCGCCATGCACAAAGCGTACGTGAGCAGTCTTGGGGGAGATCAACTGACGGTGATCGACGGAACGACGCTGACGATATCGTCGCCAACGCCCAAGCAGTAACGATACGAGTGAAGAGGGAGGACCATTCGGTGAGGACCATTTCGGGCATTCCACGGCAGTTCGCCCTGACGCTTCTGCTTTCGCTGGCCGCATGGGCCCAGCAGGCTCATCCGATACTTGCGATCGGATCGGCGGCGCCGGATTTTGATCTTCCAGGGATTGACGGGACCAATCACAAGCTCTCCGACTATGCCTCGAGTCCAGTTCTCGTGGTGGTCTTCACCTGCAATCATTGCCCCATCGCGCAAATGTATGAGCGACGCATCGCCCAACTAGCAACGGATTACGCGGATCGCGGCGTGAGTGTTGTCGCGATCGAACCGAATGATCCCAAAGCGATCACCATCGACGAGCTGGATTCTTCGGACATGAGCGACAGTCTCGAAGAAATGAAGCTCCGCGCCCAATACAAACATCTGAGCTATCCGTATCTTTACGATGGCGAGACGCAATCGGTCACAGACGCGTATGGGCCGCAGGCGACGCCACACGCCTTCGTTTTCGACAGCGGCCGCCGCCTCCGTTATGAAGGGCGTGTCGACAATAGCTACCGTACCGAACTGGTAACGACTCACGAGGTGCGCGACGCGATCGAGGCACTCCTGGCACATCGCGAGGTCGCGGTGAAGCACGCCGGCGTCTTTGGTTGCTCGACGAAATGGAAGGAGAAACGCGCGGCCCAGGTAGAAGCGCTGCGCAAAATCGAGTCGCAACCGGTTCACTTGGAGATGGCCTCCGCGGCCGACTTAAGCGTGCTTCGTACGAATCCGGGGAAGAAGATGTTGCTGGTGAGCTTTTGGGCGACATGGTGCGGTTCCTGTATCCACGAATTTCCTGACTTCGAAGACACGTACCGGATGTACAGCATGCGCGATTTCGAGTTGGTTACGGTCGCGGCCAACATGCCCGATGAAAAGAATTCTGTCACGCGGGTGCTTGAGAAAGTACATGCCACGAGCCGCAACCTGCTGTTCAACTCGAACGACACGGCTGCCTTGCAAGCCGCCTTTGATCCTAAGTGGGACTCGGCTGTGCCCTATACGGTGCTGATTTCCTCGGAGGGCAAAGTCCTGTATCAGCAACAAGGCTCCGTCGACATGCTGGAGCTGCGAAGGACGATTCTGGCGAATCTCCCTTCAGACTATGAAGGGTTCAATCAGTATTGGGCGGCGCGATAGCTACTTCGCGTGAGTCGCGCCATACCTTTATTCCGCCTCGGTGCTTTGACCCGAGTAGGTACCGTTGTCATCGGGAGATCGACTGAAAATGAAATCGCATTCATACGTCCGAGTCTTCACTCTGATTCTCTTGATTGCAGCCCAAGCATGGGCCGGCGATGCAATACCGAAGGCCGCTTGGCGTCGTCCGCTCGGCCTGCCGCTCGACAAGCCGGGAGTCACACGAGTCCCAGGCAATATCGACGACGGCTATTGGCAGGGCGCGCCCGTCGGGGGATTTGGTTCGGGAACCTTTTCGAGAAGCTACCGAGGAGACTTTGCGCGCTGGCACATCAAAGCCGGCGTTCATAAGTATGCTCCTGTTTATGCTAACCAGTTCGCAATGTTCCAGCAGGCCGAGGGAGAGCGGCAGGGCACGGCCCGTGTCTTGATGACCGATCATCCGACGGACAAAACGCTCAGCAGTTGGCAGTGGGACTATCCGGTGGGCGCTGGCGAATACGCCGCGCTCTATCCAAAGTCCTGGTACGACTACAAGTGGGACCCGTTTCCGGCGCACGTTGTGCTTGAACAATTTTCGCCGGTGTTGCCGGATAACTATCGCGAGTCCAGCTATCCAGTTGCGGTGTATCGCTGGCACGCGGAGAATCCTACCAACAAAGCCGTCACGGTTTCCGTTCTTTTGTCGTGGACGAACATGGTCGGCTGGTTTCGCACCTTCACTCGGGATTTTCAGGGGGCGCCGAACCAAGGCAATCACAACGGATTTGCGAGCGAGAAAGTCAGTGCAGGAATCATGAAGGGCATCATCTTTGATCGCAACCGCGCGGTCACCGTACCGAGCGAGGTGGACGGCCAATTTGTGATTGCCGCGATGGAAGCTCCGGGTGTTGAGATCAGCTATCACGCTACATTTCCAGCCGAAGGAGATGGAAAGGCGATTTGGAGCCGTTTCGCAGAAGACGGGCGCTTGGCAAATAACGATGTTTCATGGGTCAGCGACGGCGAAAAACTGGCAGGTGCCATCGCGGTTCGCTTTACTCTTCAGCCCGGTGAGAAGAAGGTGATTCCGATGGTGATCGCCTGGGATTTCCCGGTCGTGCAATTTGGCGAGGGCCGCGAATGGAACCGGCAGTACACGGACTTCTATGGCGCAAACGGTAATAACGCCTGGGCTATCGCGCGCGATGGATTACAGAATGCCACGGCTTGGAGTGATGCCATCGATGCCTGGCAATCTCCTTACGTCAATGATGAGTCCAAGCCGCTGTGGTATCGGGGCATGCTCTTCAACGAGATGTATATATTGACGGATGGAGGCACGTTCTGGGGCCGTCCGGTTGGTTCCGACAAAAAGAAGCCGCCGTCGTTCGCGCTCCTCGAGTGCTTTGATTACGCTTACTACGGAACCCTGGATGTCCGTTTCTATGGTTCGATGCCATTGTTGAAGTTCTGGCCCGACATCGACAAACAGGTGCTGCGGCAGTTCGCCGATACCGTTCCGAAGGAGTGGCCGGAAAAAGGGCAATGGGTTTGGAAGTCCCAACAAACCGGCGAGCCCAGTCTGCACATGAGGAAAAAGAAGGGCGCCGTTCCGCACGATCTGGGCGTGCCCGAGGGCGATCCCTTCTTTGCGGTCAACGAACCCGGATGGCAGGACACAAATGACTGGAAGGACCTGAACTCGAAATTCGTTCTGATGGTTTATCGCGACTATGTGCTCACAGGCAAAAAGGACACGGCGTTCTTGCGCGAGATGTTTCCTGCCGTGCAAGATGCCGTTGCCTACCTGCGCCAATTCGATCGCGGCGCCGGAATTCCGGAAAATGCGGGATATCCGGATCAGACGTACGACTCCTGGGTCGTACGAGGCGTGAGCGCGTATTGTGGCGGTCTGTGGCTGGCGGCAGTTCGCGCCTCGGAAGAGATGGCGCGCGTTCTCGGTGAGAGCGGCGTCGCGGAGGGATACCACCAACTCTTTTTGAAAGCCCAGAAGAATTACATCGACCGACTATGGAACGGAAAATACTTTCGCTACGACACGGAGGGTGAGGATCGCGACAGCGTGCAAGCAGATCAACTCGCCGGACAATGGTACGCCAACATGACTGGCCTGGGGGATCTCGTGCCCCACGAAATGCAGGTGGCGGCAGCAAAGAAGATATTCGAATTCAATGTGATGAAGTTTGGCGGCGGTCAGATGGGTGCAGCGAATGGCATGACGGCAGACGGATCGATCATTCGCGAGAACGAGCAGGCCCCGGAAGTCTGGGTGGGCACGACTTTCGGGTTTGCGGCGCTATTGCTCAGCGAAGGGATGAAGGAAGAGGCTTATCACACAGCCTGGGGCCTATACCACGTAATCTACGAGAGCAAGGGATACTGGTTCCGGACTCCCGAAGCTTGGGACGTCGACGGAAATTTCCGGGCGTCAATGTATATGAGGCCCGCCGCGGTGTGGGCGATGGAGATGATTCCGCAACCCGACACCAAATAGCCGGGCGCGAACAGCCTCCTGCAAAATTGAGAGCCAGCCGTAATCGGCGTTCTCAGCATTCAGCCGTTTCAGATGGACTCACTAAACTACGATTTGCTTGACCCAATGAAATCCTCAACCAGGAAACACCCCGTCTCGTCTGGCACGAAAGAAACTCCTCATGGAAAGCCCATTCCCCGCCGACCCTCTGCAGCCCAGAACGTCGACGAAGACCCCAGAGTGGTCGTCGGAGTGGACATCGGAGGAAGCAACCTCCGAGTTGCTCTCGCGGACTTAGGTGGAACCGTGCTGGGCAAATGGTCAGCGTCGACCAAGGAGACATCCTCTCCCGAGATGGTTATCGCGCAGATTGGAAAAGGCATTGACTCTCTGTTGAAGGACTCTTCAGCATCGCGCTCCTCGCTGGCGGCGATTGCGGCTGGGGCTCCCGGCATCACAGACAGGGAGGCAGGAGTAGTTGTAGCCACTTCCTATCTAAGGGGGTGGAGGGATGTGCCGTTCCAGAGCCTGCTTGAATCCGCCTTCCACATTCCTGCCGCAGTGGAAAATGACGTGAGAATGGCGGCTCTGGGAGAACACTGGATGGGCGTCGCGCGCGGGATTTCCAATTTTGTCTTTCTGGCGATTGGCACCGGAATCGCCGCTGGAATTTTTGCGAACGGCACTCTTCTCCGGGGTGCCAGGTGTACGGCCGGAGAAGTTGGGTACATGTATGTTCCCGGCGCTTCGGAGCAGGTTGCACAACGCGGCACACCCGGTTCGCTGGAGAGCACGATTGGCGGCGAAGGCATTCGGCAGCAGTGGCTGGCGGCGGGCAAGAGTAGTCCACATTCGAAACATCTGACGGCTACAGAAGTCTTCGACCTTGCCCTCACTGGAGATCTATTGGCAAAGGTTGTTTTGGACCGCTCGGCGCAACTTCTGGCCTATGCTGTCTACAACATCTCACTCGTGCTGAATCCTTCGCTGTTCGTCTTAGGTGGAGGCGTCGGCATGAACGGAGCGTTGCGCGATGCCACCGAGGCGGTTTTGCAACGATACAGCGAACCCGCTCAGCCCAGGCTGATTATCAGCAGTCTCGGTCAGGATGCTCAACTGATGGGGGCGATTCGGCTGGCGCTTGATGCGGTGGAACGTCGCACGGAGTGAAGGCATACTCTCAGTATGGCTTCCCGTAGCGTACGGTTGTCCTTAGCCTCGACTATGTTCCCCCAAGGCTGATGCTCTCTAAGTCCCGGCCGCACGTTTCCGGTACTGCAAATCGAACGAATACCAGTGTCACGATGCAGAGAGTCCCATAGATGGCAAACGTGTACGCGCTGCCGATTGCATTGATGAGCGACAAAAACGTAAACGAGACGGCAAAGTTGGAGATTCCTGAACCCAGTGTTGCGGCGGCAACGCCTCTCCCGCGGACGCGCAGTGGGAAAACTTCAGCCACAAGGATCCAGGCGATCGCCCCCAGGCTGAATGCGAAACAGGCGATGTAAACCATGAGGCACGCAATCGCAATCACACCCATCGAAGAGCCGAGAGCCGCGTTGTGACTGAATGCGTACGAAAGCGAAAAGAGCGCAACCGTCATTCCGCTGACCCCAACATAGAGTAGCGGCTTCCGCCCGACGCGATCGACCAGCATAATCCCCACCACAGTCGCAATCACGTTCACGATGGCGACCATCAACGTCGCAAAGATAGCGCTGCTGTGGGACGCGCTCCCCGCCAGCGCAAAGATCCGCGGACCGTAGTAGATGATCGTGTTAATTCCCGTGACTTGTTGCAGCACAGTTAATCCCACTGCAACGAAGAGCGACCCGCGTACCGCCGGACTCCAGAGAGCGCTCCACTTTTGTTCTACGGGAGTCTTCAATCCATCTTGAATGTCAGCGAGAAACTGCTGTGCCCCGTGGGCGTCCGTATAACTGAGCAGCACAGACTCCGCATCCTTTTCCCGCGCATGCGCGAAAAGCCAGCGTGGACTCTCTGGAACGGTCAGAATCGCCATCAGGAAGAAAACGGTAGGCACTACGGCGGGGCCAAACATCAGTCTCCAAGCCTGTTGTGAGGCCAACAGATAGCCGACGAGATCCGCGAGCGCGATCCCCACGGTCAAAGCGAACTGGTACAAACCGATGAGCATGCCGCGCGACTGCGGCGGAGCCAGTTCGGAAACATATACTGGAGCCGTCACAGACGTAAAACCGATTCCCAAACCGATGATGGCGCGCGCGACAATCAGTACCGCAGGACTCGGCGCGAGAGGAGCCAGCAATGAACCGACAATGAAGATACCCGCGGCCCATACCAGCGTTGCACGGCGACCGATCTGGTCGGCTACTGCTCCTCCGACAATGGCCCCGATCATGGCGCCGACTAGAACAATACTGACGACTAGTTCCTCAACTACGGTTGAGAGGGCAAAGCTGCGCTTGACGAAGATCTCTGCGGCCGCAATGATGCCCATGTCATAGCCGTACAACACTCCTCCGAGGGCGGCGATCGATGAGACGCGTAGGATGAAACCGCGATTTACGTGCGGCGCTGATGATGAGCGGATCTCGGCCACAGAGTCACCTCGTCCCAATCATATCCCCAAGTTTATAATGATTCATTAAAAACATCCCTCGTACTATACAGTTCGAGGGCGGAGAACAATGGAAGACAAGAGCAGCACTGGGTCGAACTGGATTGCCGGGGTGGAGCCCGAGAGGGAACTCCTGACGCAGAGCATGAACTCGATCTATGAGATGGAGTGTCGTGAGCAACCCACACGCCTCGCATCCTTGCTGGATACTTATCAGGTTCCCGCGATCAGAGAGGAACTCGATAAACTGCGAGAGATGTCGTTGTCGACGGGACCGGTCCTTTTCATAGGGATGGGCGCTTCTTATTGTTCTTCAATCAGTGGATCTTCGTATCTGCAGTCGTGCGGTCGACCCTCATTCACAGTGGATGCGGGGGAGTGGTTGCACTATTCAGGTGCGTGGGAGCAGGTTGCCCTGTCATTGTTGGTGACAACTTCCGGAGAGAGCGCGGAACTGGTGCAACTGTGCCGAATGGGAGCGCAAAGACCCCTCGCACTGCTTTGCAACAACGAAAAGAGCGCCTGTTGGTCATTGGTCCGGAACAGACTCCCGATCCTGGCAGGGCCAGAGTACGGCAACGCCACCAAGACCTATACGAACGCCACCGCGGCTTGTATCGTCATTGCCTCACACATAGTGGGGCGCCGATGGCAGGAAGACGCCGAGCGGGTGCTACGGTCGTACCCCGCCGATCTCGATCACGTATTCGGTCTGCGAAACGAGATGGAAGGATTCTGTCGAGGTGCGGCTAACATTGAGGTGATCGGACGCGGCCCCGCTCATGGAGGCGCCATCATGGGCGCGTTGTGCATTCGAGAAATGACCGGCCAACGGGCCGCGCCTCACTCGGGCGGCGGTTTCCGCCACGGGCCTCTACTCGACGTCAACGACTCTCACGTTGCGATAATCCTGGCCTTGGGCAGAACCGCAAGTCTCGGCGTTTCTCTCGCGCAGGATTGTCTGGCGCGTGGAGGAAGAGTCATCCTCGTTGAGACCGAGGAACGTCAACGCTCCGAGAGACTCTTGCCAATAAAGACCGCCTCCGTTCCGGAACCGTGGGAAGGCCTTACGTCAACGATAGTGCCTCAGGCGCTCACATTGGCCATCGCAGAACGGACGGGCGCCAAACTGTCACCGCGCTTCCAATACGGGGTCATGAAGGAGTAGCGCCCGGTGTGAAGGTCTTGGATGGACCCATAAAACGATGATCCTCAGAATCTGCTCAGCTCTCTTATTCCTATCGTCGCTAGTGGCCGCGGCCCAGGTTCGCGTATGGCAAGGCACGTTGACACTACCGACGTATGAGGAAGGCGCACCGGATCTCAATCCGCCATTCGATCAGTACGCAAACGGCCGCTTTAACTATCCGTACACGCTGCGCGACAACTTGACGGATCGGCGTACCGACCATGCCTGGCGTGCGGTGTTTCTGGAAAATGAATACTTGAAGTGTTCC
>PMUM01000018.1 GCA_003166855.1 Acidobacteriaceae bacterium
TACTCTGCGACAGGCCACTAGCGTTGAAAACTATGCGGCGGAATTGGCCTGAGCTGTCTGAGCGTCAGAAGTGGCGCTCTTGCGGGAGAGGTCCGCCCGAGACTGCTACTGGTCGACGCCTCACGGTTGAAAACGAACTGAAATGCGGGGTCGGGCTCGGGTGAGGACTTTCGCCAAATAAGGTCTTCGCCCATTTCGTCACCCACTCAATCGGTCGCAGCACTTTTGGCTTGCCGCAACTCTCACAGCCGAAAAGCGGCCGCACATCTGAGAGGATAGCGTAGGCCACATTGAGTACTACTTGAAACGGCCGGAATCCGAACATGGTGGTGGCGAAAGTCCACGCGAACCATTTTGTGTTGGGCAAATTCCTGAGCGTCTCCGCCACCGCTTCCCCTCCAAGCTTCATCGAGCCATCGGGCATCAGGACGTGGATCGTCTCATAGGCATCCCAGATATCGAGATCGGGATTGAGCGACCGAAGCCTACCGGGGTCGTCACCAATTGGTTGTACGATGATGCTGGTTTCACCAGATTCGCGCTGCGCCGATGTTTGCACCCAATGCCCAATGTGACGACAGACGGTGCATTCGTCATTGAATAGAAGGATTGGCTTGGTCTGCTTCAGGATCGTCGTCAATTGACCTCCGCTCATGACTCAAAGGGCTGCGTCACCGCTGTCAGGACACTGGATACTGTCGGGGACGGTCCCTCGACACGTCCAACTTCGTTCTGATTAAGAAACATGATCAGAGTTGGCGTGCCCTCGATCTGGTAGCTGCCAGCGAGTTCCTGCTCGACTGCGATGTTGACCCTGAAGATCTTCTCCTGGGGTTTCACCATTTCTGCCACCTGCTCCAGAACAGGCTCGATCGCTCGACAGTGAGTGCACCCGTAAGACATGAACTCAACCGCGATTGGTCCCTCTGCCTCTAGGACTAGCCGGGTAAACGTACTCGAGGTAACTGTTTGTATCCTGTCCCTCGACAAAGGTTTCAGTGATGTTTCTCGCGGATGCTCCAGCGTCTCGTTACCCACGGATGCGTCCGTTCTGAATCCACTTCTCGGCTGAAGCCGCGCTGATTCGATTCTCAAACGCTTTCTTCTCTACGCGTTTTCTTTCGACTTGCTCTTGAACTCCATCCTTGGAGGCCACAGCATCGTCGGCAGCTTGTATCTCTTCGTTGCCTCTCAGGATTAAGATCGGGAAGCCTATTGCATTTTCACATGCTACCCTCTTCACGTTATCTGCCTCAATTTGCTCTTCAACTTCTTCCTCATTCGCCGCAGCATCGTCGTTTGCCGCCATGTGCTTGCCCAATCGAGAGTACGAGATCGTTGCAGATCTTCCGGCGGTCTTCATACTTCTTGAACCTCCTCTGCCATTCGGGGTGCGCTTTCCGAACCATTGTTTCGCGAAGAAAACTACCAAACAAACAGGCGAGCACCGGACCCGGCGGAACGCACCCTGCCAGTTTGGGTCGAAGGAGCGCGAACTGGAATCTCCTGGTCGATCTCCGCGTTCGGAAGCGCTGGCCGTGGTGCGCTGATCTTTTCAATCTCCAACGCACCGTGGCAGTTCATAATCTCGGCGGCTTGGTCCGCATTCTTGCCGGTACCGGTTGCGAAAACCATGACACCCCCACGACGGACGCCTTGGACATACGCTTCCGCATCCCCTTCGGCGACCCCGAACGCCGTCAGATCCCGAATCAAATCGACCTCGAAATCGGCGTGTGGAGTACTCATGAGGCCGCTGCCCGGCATCTCGACTGGCTCTCCCAAAACACGGATGTCCTTCTCGAGGAAACCTTTGGCCGTAAGATCGCGAACGACCCCGTCGGCCGATCCTGAATCTTCAAACAAACCCACTGCAGTTCTTGCCATGTTGTCTCCTTTGCGCCTCTCACAAGAGTGGCCGAACCTCGTTCGCAATACTGATCAGAATTGATCAGCCGATCTTGGGCATGAGGTTTGAAACTTGATTTGGTGCACACCACTGGATGTCATTCGTGAAATCTGCCCGACCATGCGTCCTGACTATCAATGGCGGTTCGTCGAGCATCAAGTTTGCCCTGTTCGAAGCGGGCGAGCAGTTAGTTCAGACGTTAGAACGAAACCCAACTCGGTGACTCCATTGGCGGCTCGATCCTCTGCGACGGTACGATCCGCGAAACTGCACTCGCGCCCGAGATGAGCGTTATTGATCAGACCGCAAGCCTGGCACTGCTTATCTTTGTGGTGACACGTTAAATGATCTCTGTCTCTCAGCGGTCGCGATCTTCATACGCAACATTTGAAAGGAACTAGTCATGATTCGCACGACAGCGCCAAGCAATCCGAGCAACTCCGTAGCGGCAGTGTTCGCGCAGCATTCTGGTGCCGAAAAAGCGGTGAAGGAATTGAAAGACGGCGGGTTCGACGTCAAGAAGCTTTCCATAGTCGGCAGCGATTACCATTCAGAAGAAAATGTAGTTGGTTTCTACAACGCGGGTGACCGGATGATGTACTGGGGCAAGACGGGAGCTTTTTGGGGCGGACTCTGGGGCCTGCTGTTCG
>PMUM01000347.1 GCA_003166855.1 Acidobacteriaceae bacterium
TGAACCGCATCGGCGGCAAGTCCAACACCGGCGAAGGCGGGGAGGACGAAGCGCGCTTTACGCCGGACGCGAGCGGCGACCTGCGACGCAGCGCGGTGAAGCAAGTAGCCTCGGCGCGTTTCGGTGTGACTGCAAACTATCTGGTGAACGCTGACGAGTTGCAGATCAAAATGGCGCAAGGCGCGAAACCCGGCGAAGGCGGACAACTCCCCGGCCACAAGGTCGACGACGTGATCGCTCGCCTGCGGCACTCCATCCCTGGCGTTGGATTGATCTCGCCGCCGCCACATCACGACATCTATTCGATCGAAGACCTCGCGCAACTGATCTACGACCTGAAGAACGTCAACCCGCACGCGCGCATCGCAGTGAAGTTGGTAGCCGAGGTGGGTGTAGGCACGGTTGCAGCGGGCGTTGCGAAGGCTCATGCTGACGTCGTCCTGATCAGCGGCGACTCCGGTGGCACCGGCGCGTCTCCATTGAGCTCCATCAAGCATGCTGGCATCCCTTGGGAACTGGGACTCGCGGAAACTCAGCAGGTCCTTCTCCTGAACGATCTGCGCAGCCGCATTCGTGTGCAAACTGACGGCAAGCTCCAGACCGGCCGTGATGTGGCGATTGCCGCCCTGTTGGGTGCCGAAGAATTCGGTTTTGCTACGACTCCCTTGATCGCAATGGGCTGCATCATGATGCGCAAGTGCCACCTCAACACTTGCTCGGTGGGTATCGCCACGCAGGATCCGGAACTGCGCAAGCAGTTCAAAGGTCAGCCTGAGCACGTGATCAATTTCTTTTTCTTCATTGCAGAGCAGCTTCGCCAGTACATGGCCGAACTGGGATTCCGTACGGTCGACGAGATGGTTGGCCGCGTCGATATGCTCGATGTGGAACCTGCTGTCGATCACTGGAAGGCGCGCGGTCTGGACTTCTCCGCCATCCTTTACAACCCGCCCGTGCCCTCGCGCGTCGCTAGGCGCCGCGTGCAGGCGCAGGATCATGGCCTCGAGCAGGCACTCGATCACAAGATTCTCGGACAGGTGGCCTCCACCCTTGAAACTCTTGTGCCGATTGAAGTGAAGTTTCCGGTACGCAACATTCACCGCTCAGTGGGAAGCATGCTCAGCGGTGAGATCGCGCGCCGTTACGGCTCTGCCGGATTGCCCGACGACACCGTCCGCGTTCACCTTACGGGCTCGGCCGGTCAGAGCCTGGGGGCGTTTCTCGCCAAGGGAGTCACGCTTTCGCTCGAGGGCGAAGCCAACGATTACGTTGGAAAGGGCCTCTCCGGTGGCAGACTCATGGTGTATCCGCCGCGCGCTTCCGGCTTCGCTCCGGAAGAAAATATCCTCATCGGCAACGTTGCCCTTTACGGCGCGACCAGCGGCGAAGCGTTCTTCAACGGAGTTGCCGGCGAACGCTTTGCTGTCCGCAACTCCGGAGCGACCGCGGTCGTTGAGGGTGTCGGCGACCACGGCTGCGAGTACATGACCAACGGCATCGTTCTGGTGCTCGGCTCCTGCGGCAGAAATTTCGCTGCTGGAATGAGCGGCGGTGCCGCTTATGTCTTCGACGAGCGCGGAGACTTTACCGAGAAGCGGTGTAATCTCGATTCCGTCGATCTGGAGCCCTTGCTCGACGAGTCGGATGTGGTAATCGTCAGAGATCTCCTGTTGTCGCACCTGGAGTTGACGGCCAGCCGCCGTGCCAAGTGGATTCTCGACAACTGGAACGATATGGCCTCGCGCTTCATCAAGGTCTTCCCGCACGAGTTCAAGCGAGTGCTGGGAGTGGCGCGCAGCGAGCAAGCCTATATCCCGAACCAGCCCGTCTCCGTCTTGGCAGAGGCCGAGCCGCGCCAACAAGAGCAGGTGCAGCATGGGTAAGACCACCGGCTTCATCGATTACTCGCGCGAACTGGCTCCTCGCCGTCCTGTGGCCGAGCGCGTCAACGACTGGTTCGAGATTTATCAGGATTTTCCGGAAGAGAAACTGCGCAAGCAGGGCGCACGCTGCATGGATTGCGGTGTCCCGTTCTGTCAAACGGGATGCCCCGTCAGCAATCTCATTCCCGACTGGAACGATCTCGTCTATCGCGGCCGCTGGAAAGATGCGGTTCGCCAGTTGCACGCCACCAATAATTTCCCCGAATTTACCGGCCGCATCTGCCCCGCTCCGTGCGAGGCGTCGTGCGTTCTGGGTATCAACCAGCCTCCGGTTACGATCAAGCAGAACGAAAAAAATATCGTGGAGCGCGGATTCCTGGAAGGCTGGATCCGCCCCGAGCCCTCGAAACTTCGCACCGGAAAGAAAGTCGCAATCGTCGGTTCCGGCCCGGCGGGACTAGCGGCAGCGCAGCAGTTGTGCCGCGCTGGCCATGCAGTCACGGTCTACGAAAAGGCAGACCGCGTAGGCGGCCTGCTTCGCTACGGTATTCCGGAATTCAAGCTGGAAAAGCACATCATCGACCGTCGCCTCGAGCAGATGTCCGCCGAGGGCGTGAAATTCGTGACCAACGCTGAGGTTGGCAAGAACGTCCAGGTTGAAGACCTGCGCCGCGACTTCGATGCTATCGTGCTAGCTGGCGGCTCCGAGCATCCGCGTGACCTCAAAGTTCCTGGACGCGAGTTGAAGGGCATTCACTATGCGATGGAGTTCCTCCCGCAGCAGAACAAGCGCTGTCTCGGCGACACACTCGATCCCTCCGTCGAGATTCTTGCCACTGGTAAGCGCGTCGTGATCATCGGAGGCGGCGACACTGGCGCCGATTGCCTCGGCACCGTCCACCGCCAAAAGCCACTCTCGGTTCATCAGTTTGAAATCATGCCCAAGCCGCCTGACGAGCGCTCGCCGCACACACCATGGCCACTCTGGCCCATGCAACTGCGCACCGAAGCCGCTCACGAAGAGGGCGGAGTCCGCGACTGGAGCATCGCCACCGCCAAATTCACCGGCGACGAAAACGGCAACGTACAGCAACTTCACGGCGTAAGGGTTGGCCCTCCCCCGAAGTTTGAGCCCATCGCTGCCACCGAGTTCACCATGGATGCTGACCTGGTCCTGATCGCCATGGGATTCCTCGGTCCTGTTCGCAACGGCATGATCGAGCAACTAGGCGTTCAACTCGACAACCGCGGCAACGTCGCGACCGACCAGAACTACATGTCGTCCGTCCCCGGAGTATTCGCGGCGGGCGATATGCGCCGCGGCCAATCGCTCGTGGTCTGGGCCATCTCCGAAGGCCGCAAAGCCGCCGCCTGCGTCGACACCTATCTGAAAGTGCCGGCGGCCCGCCCTGTCGTTCCTTTGGCTTCCACCGCACGACAAATAGCCTCCTGATCATGGCCATCCCAACCCAATCCAAGCTAGGATGGAGCGGGGCTAAGACGCAGCGGAGTAAGATGACTGCGCCAGCGTCATGATCCAACTTTCCGATATCCAGGCGGCTCTCGAAAGAATTCGTGCCGACATTCGCGTTTCTCCGTGCACGCACTCGGAAACATTTTCCGGTCTCACCAACAACTCTATCTTTCTCAAACTCGATAACCAGCAGCGCACCGGTGCGTTCAAAGAGCGCGGCGCTCTAAACAAACTCTTAACGCTCACACAGGAAGAGCGAAACCGGGGCGTGATCGCCGCATCCGCGGGAAACCATGCGCAAGGCGTCGCCTACCACGCCGGACGCCACAAGATCGCAGCGCGTATCGTCATGCCGCTGCCTACGCCGCTCACGAAAGTTTCGGCGACTCGCGCCTACGGCGCCGAAGTCCTCCTGCATGGTACCAACTATGACGAGGCCTACGAAAAGGCAATCGAGCAGAGCCAGCAGGAACGGCTCACTTTAATTCATGCTTTCGACGACGATGCCGTCATCGCAGGGCAGGGAACTCTCGGCCTTGAAATCCTGCAGCAACATCCCGGCATCGAAGTCATCGTCGCACCCATCGGCGGCGGAGGCCTCATCGGCGGAATCGCCTGCGCCGTCAAAGAGACAAATCCTGCCGTACAGATCTTCGGCGTTCAACCATCGCGGATTCCTTCGATGAAAGCCGCGGTAGCCGAGGGCAAGCCCGTCACGCTGAAATCCGTCAAGACCATCGCCGACGGCATCGCCGTCCGTCGCGCCGGAGAACGCACTCTCCCGTTGGTTCAGAAGTACGTCGACGACATCGTTACTGTAGAAGAGGAAGAAATCGCGAACGCGATTCTCTTGCTACTGGAGCGGGAAAAGACTCTGGCGGAAGGCGCCGGAGCCGCCGCCATTGCCGCTGTCCTAAATCGCAAGCTGCCGCTGCAAGGCAAGAAGATCGCGGTCCTCGTCTGCGGTGGAAACATCGACGTCACCCTGCTCTCGCGCATCATCGAGCGCGGCTTGGTGAAAGACGGACGTCTCGTCCGTCTGCGCGTTCATCTGCCCGACTATCCCGGTGCGCTGCATCGCCTCACCGGAATCCTCGCCGATCATCGCGCCAATATCGTCGAAACGGCATATGACCGCGCCTACCACGGAGTCAATCTCGGCGACACCGCCATCGACATCACCATGGAAACGCGCGGCCCCGATCACATTGCAGAACTGCTTGCAGCCTTGGTCTCTGCCGGTTACACACACGAAAGAATTCTGTAGCTAGGGAAGTTTGATCGCTCTCAAGAGTCTCGCGTCATGGCTGCCACGAACTCGCGGGTGGTTTCTTTCCACCGTTACCGCTGCAGAGCAGTACACAAAGTAGAATGCCCCCAGCTCCAGCGGCTCCGACCGCAATCCATTTCGGATTCAAGCTCATCCCCGCTCCAGTGGGCTGAGGCGGGGCTCCGCAGATGGCCGATAGGTCGAAGCTCTTTTGTTCTGTCTCGTGAACCGTCGAGCCGTGCGAAGATTCCGTCTCCGCCGACGGCTTCTGCCGATCGACTCCCCGTTCCACGTTCACATCGTCTTTGCGGGCTGCAACCTGAACGTTGCCGTTCAAGTTGTTCACCTCATACTGGGTCCATTCGTTAAGGACCGGAACCGCCGTCAGACAATTCACCCGCACTTTGAAGCTCTTCGAAGTTCCCACGGAGACGCTGCCGTGATCCAGTTCAAGCAGGTTGGTCTGAAGTTTGGCCACCGATTCCGGCTGGATCAGCACCGTCGATCCGTCCAGACTCAAGTTCGCCGCCGATCCCGGCTTGGTTTCCAGCAGGTCTCCGGGAAAAACCGCAGAGGAATCCGTCGCCTCGTACCCGTTCACCCAGACGCCACCCTGAGTATGAAGAATGGCGGCTCCCGTTTGGTTGGGCGGAGTCTGCCCTAGGAGCGATACCGGCACGATCACCAACATCACCCAGCAGAGAAAACATCGTAAAATAGACAAACGCATCCTTAAGGATCGATTTCCACACACTTCCCTATCAGAAGCGTAACCGGGAGGGCTTTCGTCGTCTATTGGCACGGTGGATGCGCGCTTGGCGTTGGAATCGCTCGGAGATAACGGGTTTTCCCGTTTTGTAATTTTTGTTATGTAAGGGTAAAACTTTGTAAATCATCAACTTCCGCAGCTACCGGCAAGGTAAATTAAGGTGGGGCGTATGAAACTGAGAGCGAATCGAACCGCAGTCGCGACGGTTGTCTTGTCTGTCATCATCGTATCTGGTCCGCACTTCCAGCCGGCATGTTTCGCCGCCGCTACGGTCGCAGCGCAGGATGCCGGGCAGCCTGCCGTGGCCAAGCGCATTGGCGTCATCAAGTCGATCAATGGCACTGCCATCATTCTGACCCCGGATACCGGTCCCGAAGTCGCGGTGACTGTGCAGCCGAATGCTCGCCTCTTGCGCGTTGCGCCCGGCGAAAAGGATCTCAAGAACGCGACCTCCATCCCGTTGCAAGAGTTGCAAGTGGGCGATAGAGTTCGGGTACGCGGCCAGGCTTCTGCCGATGGCGCGTCCCTTGCGGCTCTGGAGGTTATCGTCATATCACATTCAGACCTCGAAGCGCGCCATGAACAGGAGCGCCAGGACTGGCAGAAGCGTGGCCTCGGCGGCTTGGTCAGCGCCGTCGACCCCGCTACCGGCACAGTCACAATTTCGGTAACAGGTTTGGGCGGCAAGAAGGAAATCGCGGTGCACACCTCCAAGAGCACTGTGTTTCGCCGTTACGCCCCGGACTCGGTAAAGTTTGATGACGCCAAGCCCGGCACCTTGCAGGATGTTCAGCCGGGCGACCAACTCCGCGCCCGCGGAGACCGCAGCGCCGACGGCACCGAGCTGACTGCGGAAGAAGTTGTCACCGGTTCCTTCCGCAACGTCGCCGGTACGGTCAATTCGGTGGATGCAAGCTCAGGCACGATCAGCGTTCAAGATTTGTTGAGCAAGAAGGCCGTGCAGGTGAAGATCACTGCGGAATCGCAGTTGCACAAACTTCCCACCGAGATGGCGCAGCGTATCGCGATGCGGTTGAAAGGCAGCATGCCTCCAGGAACTCCGGGAGCGGCCGGTTCCTCGGCCTCCGCGTCTTC
Organism: Acidobacteriaceae bacterium; assembly: GCA_003166855.1. GTDB lineage: Bacteria > Acidobacteriota > Terriglobia > Terriglobales > Acidobacteriaceae > Sulfotelmatobacter. The sequence continues at coordinate 6,492 of PMUM01000347.1, forward strand.
CCCCGCTGCCGGCAACAGCGCCCAATCGGCTCCTCCCTCTGGCGGAACCGGCCAAGGCGGCGGAATGGGTGGGGGGATGCGCCAAGGCGGAGCGCCCGACTTCCAGCAAATGTTAAGTCGCATGCCTGCGGTTACTCTCGCCGACTTGCACAAAGGCGATGCGGTGTTGATTGTGACGACGCAAGGAACGGCCACGGGCGGTGGTACCGCAATCACGCTGCTCAGCGGAGTGGAGCCGATTCTTCAGGCCGCTCCCTCGGGTAGCCAGGCAATGATGTTGGCGCCTTGGAGTCTGGGAGGCGCTCCCGGTGGCGACGCGAGTCAATAGTGGTGCCGGAAAAAGGATTTATTCCGTATTCATAAACTTGAATAAAATAGGAAGATGAAATGAAGGTTGAGAAGTACATACGTTTCTTTTTCATAACGCTCTTCTTCTTGCTGCCTGCGACCGCGTTGTTCGCGCAAACCGCCGCGGGTTCTCTTCGCGGACAAGTCACTGATCCCTCCGGCGCAGCTATTCCCTCCGCCAGCGTGATCATGACTCCCGCCACTGGGTCGCCGGTCGTGGTCCAGAGCAATGGCCAGGGCTTGTTTGAGTTCAAGACGTTACCAGCGGGGAAGTATTCACTCACGGTCGCGGCCACCGGCTTCACTCTTTACCAGAACGACAACGTTGTGATCGCCGATCAGCCTCTGAGGCTTAACATCGTGATGTCAATCGAGGTGGAGACACAAAAAGTTCAGGTATCTGACACGGCGCCAACGATCGACGTGAATCCCTCGAGCAACGCGGGCGCGATCGTCATTTCCGGCAAAGAACTCGATGCCCTGCCCGACGATCCTGACGAATTAGAGTCGGATCTCCAGGCTCTTGCTGGACCGTCCGCTGGTCCGAGCGGCGGACAGATGTATATCGACGGGTTCACGGCGGGGCAACTCCCGCCCAAGTCCTCGATTCGCGAGATTCGTATTAACCAGAACCCTTTCTCTGCCGAGTACGACAAACTTGGCTACGGCCGCATCGAAATCTTTACCAAGCCTGGAACCGACAAATATCACGGGCAATTCTTCGTGCTGGGCAACGATTCCGCGTTCAACTCGCCCAATCCCTTCGCTGGCTCCGAGCCTCCCTACTATTCCACTCAGTTCAACGGAAACATCGGCGGACCACTTAGCAAGAAGGCTTCCTTCTTTTTCAATATCGATCGTCGCGACATCAACGAACTGGCCGCCGTGAATGCCTACGTTCTTGATTCATCCCTGAACGAATACAATTTGGTTGAGTCGATTGCGAACCCCCACCAAAGAACCAATCTCAGCCCGCGCGTCGATTGGGCGTTGACGCCAAACAATACACTCACCGCGCGCTACCAGTATTATCGCGATACGGAAACCAACGATGGCGTGGGAGTGCTGTCTCTATCGTCCCAGGGCTATTACTCCCAAAGCACGGAGAACACCGTCCAGATCAGCGACACGCAAGTGATTGGCTCCAAAATCGTCAACGAGACGCGGTTTCAGTACAACCGCGATAACTCCTTCCAGACCCCAACGGATACGAACCCGGCTGTGAGTGTGCCCGGCAGCTTTGTGGGCGGTGGCTCGGGTTCGGGCAGCCAGAATGATCTGCAGAACAATTACGAAATACAGAACTACACGTCGCTGATTCACGGCAACCACATCATCAAGTTCGGCGGCCGCGTACGGGCCTCGCATGACACGAATTACTCGACTTCGGGCTTCAACTCCACATTCGCATTCTCATCATTGAATACCAGCAACGATACGCCGGCAAGTTGCGCCGCGCTCGGGCAAAATCCTGCCTGTCCCATCTCTCTGCAATATGCGGAGGCGCAGTTAAGCCCTAGCGGAGGCGGAATTCCGTATGCGACGCAACTTACCTATACCACCGGACTCCCGACTGCGGCCGTCACTTACTACGATGTTGAGCCCTACGTGCAGGACGATTGGAAAGTGCGGTCGAACTTCACGCTCAGTTCCGGCCTCCGTTTCGAAACTCAAAATGCTATTCACGACCACGGAAACTGGGCTCCCCGCTTGGGCTTTGCCTGGGGCGTTGGTGGCCGGAGCGGCCCGCCCAAGTTCGTGATTCGCGGGGGCTATGGCATTTTCTTTGATCGCTTTCAGTCCGCACAAATCCTGAATGCGGACCGCTTCAACGGTTATACGCAGCAACAATTCATCATTCACAATCCGACGTGCTTTCCGGGTGTCGATAAGCCGCTCGCAAGTATTTCCAACTGCGGTCCCGCTACCTCCTCCGAATCCAACGTGTATGAGATCGACCCCAGGGTGCACGCGCCCTACACGATGCAGGGAGCGCTGGGTGTAGAACGTCAAATCACCAAGTCCGCGACCCTTTCTGTCATTTACTTGAACTCGCGGGGCTTCGACCAGTTCCTTACCATCAATGCGAATTCCCCGTATCCCGGAACCGCTTGCGCTCCGAGTTGTCCCCCCATTACTTCGGGCAATATTTACCGCTACGTTTCGGAAGGTAATTTCAAACAAAACCAGCTGATGATGAATACCAATGTCCGCATCGGACCCAAAGTCCAGCTGTTCGGCTACTACTCTTTGAGCTATGCCAACAGCGACACGGCGGGCGTTAGCAGCTTTCCATCGAATTCCTACGACATCAGCCAGGATTATGGCCGGGCCTCGTTCGACGTGAGGAACCGCTTCTTCCTCGGCGGCAGCATTGCCCTTCCTTACTTATTCCGGTTGAGTCCTTTCATGATCGTGAGTTCCGGGGCTCCGTTCAACATCACTTCGCCCATCGACGTGAACGGAGACCAGATCTACAACGACCGCCCGGGACTGATTTCGACTGCGACCTGCCCCGGCCCTCCCCCAACGACAGGCTCGGGCCCTCAGAACAACATTTACTGCACAACGTTGGGCACTTTCGATGCGTTGGGAAGCGGGAAACTTCTTCCCATCAATTACGGCACTGGCCCAGGACACTTTGTGATGAACCTGCGCCTCACCAAGACTTTCGGATTTGGACCCAAGGCAAAATCTACCTCTCAGGGCCAAGGTGGACCGGGAGGTCCTCGGGGTGGCGGCCGCGGCGGTCCACTCTTCGGCGGAGGTCCATCGTTCGCGTCCAGTAATTCTGATCGCCGTTACAATCTCATTCTCGGCGTGAACGCCCGAAACGTTTTTAACAACGTCAACGCAGCGAACCCCAGCGCGGTTCTCGGCTCCAGGTTTTTTAACGTTCCCAATGCTTTACAAGGAGGCCCGTTCTCGCCCGGCACTGCCGCCAATCGCAAGCTTGAACTGCAAGCTACATTCAGTTTCTGATGGCGGTAATTGTTCTCGCCATATCGGCGAGCCGCCGATCCCGGTTATGCTGAGAATGCGCAATTCGTGAGGCGCGATCCCACTCTTAAAGGTCTGAAGAACGATTGGCTTTTTTCCCGATCAGCAGGCGGAAATTTATTCGCCTCGCAGCGACCGCTGGCGTGGCCGCAGTCGCCGCCGACACTACGCTGCTCGAGCCGAACCGTCCCCGAATCGTGCGCCAGGAAATTGCCCTCCGTCGCTGGCCCGCACGGCTCGAAGGTTTCACCATCGCGCTGCTCAGCGACTTCCATTACGACCCTTATTTTTCTGTGCATCCGCTGCGCTCGGCGATTGGTATGGTCAACGGTTTGCGACCCGACCTGATCGCGCTGACCGGAGATTTTGTTTCCATGCCTTGGTCTGGCGATCCGGCGGATGCTGCCTCTGCCGCTGAACCTTGCGCCCAACTGCTGCGACAAATGCGTGCGCCTCACGGGCTATGGGCTGTCCTGGGAAACCATGACGTCTTCACGGATCCCGATCGTGTGAGCACTTCGCTGCACTCCGCCGGAATTCAAGTGCTCTCCAATCAATCAGTGCCGATCGAACGCGATGGCGCGCGGTTCTGGCTGAGTGGAATCGACGACGTTTTAGGCGGCACTGCCGATCTTGACGCAACTTTCCACGCCCTCCCCGCGAACGAAGCGGTGGTCCTCCTGGCCCACGAGCCCGACTATGCCGACACGGTCGCGCGCTATGCGGTGGACCTCCAACTCTCGGGCCACTCCCACGGAGGCCAGGTGCGACTGCCTTTCATCCGTCCTGTTTTCCTGCCGGAATTGGCGAGGAAATATGTTTGGGGTCGATACCAGATTGGCGGTCTAGCGCTGTACACCAACGCCGGCCTGGGCACAGTCAACCTCCCAATCCGCATGAACTGCCCTCCTGAAATCACTCTATTGACCCTACGTCGTTCTGCGGCTCGCTAAGTTCATGCCGGCGCACATCCGGCGCCCTTCAGGTTTCTCTGCAACGAAGTTCTACTACTGTGCAAGAGTTTGCGGCTCGTCACTCATCGCCGACGAATCGAAAAATTGCGCTTTGAGATTCCGCAGAGTTGAGGTAACGTCATTGGCGTTTTCGCAGTCTGGGCCTCGCTCCACCGTTTGCACTTCCGGGTAATTCACGTTCAAGACTCACACAGGAGAAACTATGAGTAAGATGACAAAGCTAGCATTTTGCGTCACCCTGACCATGCTGTTGGTTGGCGCGTACTTCGTCGTGTCCGCAGCAGGAAGTCACCAGGCTGGTCCGCCACGCGATATCTCCGGTCTCTACCTTCCACCGCCGGTAAGTGAAATGACCTCCTCCACCTTCTACACGACGGGCAGTCCCTACGCCGTGCTGGTCGCCGGTTTCAACACCGAAGACAGCGGAGTGAAATTCACCTGCAAGAGCGGCTCGGGAACCTGCTCTCTCGTGGTGAATTCGTTTGCGACCAGTTCTGGCGGCGGCGTTGCCAGTGACGATCGCGCTCTGTGCCTCATCGTCGACGGAAGCATTGCCGGTGCTTGCGCCTACAATGGCTACGATGCGTCGGATGGCTCCTACTCGGCTATCAGTTCGATCAACGTCGCCTCGGTAACCTCGGGAGTCCACACCGCGTACATGTCGTTCTACACTACCTACGGAACGACCATGTTCACCTACACCAACGTTTACAGCATCTACAAACCGTAAGCCTTACAGCCGAATCTGGAGGCGGAGCGTGTGTGGCTCCGCCTCTTCATTTATTTAGCAGAACGGGCTGAGTGCGAGAACTGGTCGGGAAATCCTGATCATCCTATGCAATGTCTTTCATCTGGAAGTTCTCCAGTGCTCCCCTCGGGGCGTCTAACCTCTTCCAGATCAGTAACATCCCTCTAGGTCGGAGTGGTCCTGTATGTGCCCCAAGCCTAAGGTTCAGAGCGATTTCCGCTCTGTGGAGTGCTAAGCTCATGCATCGTCGCAACTGGCCTGCGATTCTGTTGTTCGTCCCGGTAGTCGCCTTGGCGGTGACCACGCCCGCGCCGCGTGTGCGTGCGGCTAACCTTGAACAGAGAGAACGCCTGGTATCGAAAACGCTGGCGCGCGCTTCCCAGTTCGTGGACGTGGCTCACATCAGTTCGCGTCCGTCTTGCGCCGAGGTGCAACCGCCTGAGGCCTTGACCACGCCTGATCCGCTCTTCTCTTCGACGGCGCGCGGCCAGAAGGTGAAAGTCAGTTTCATTATCGGAACCGATGGACGCGTGCACAGCCCGCTCATTCTGGAGAGCGCGGGCCTGGCCGGCGATCGCCATGTGCTGCAGACGGTGCGCACCTGGAGATATCGTCCGGCAACTTGCAATGGAGTTCCGACCGAGATCGAAGGCAAGATCGAATTTTCCAGCCGATAGCACGAGTCCGAGTTGCTGGGCTAGAATGACGCCAGCAATCGATGGCTTCGATTCGTGGACGGGTTCGTGGACAAAGACAAGAAAAATCCCAGGTCTCCTGACGCTCCGGTGCATAGCGCCGAGATGGAAGAACTTTACCGCCGGCTGCAACCGGAAATGCGCCGTCCCAAGCCAAGTGCAGACGCGATCGCGGCGGCGTTGGAGGCTGCGCAGCGGTTGGCTGCTGAAGCGGACTCGGAGCAGGCTTCCGACGATACCGCACAGGAGTTGACCGGCGAGTCGACCACGATCGTGTGCCGGGTTTGCGGGTACCGCAATCGCGATGGCAACAAGTTCTGCGGCATGTGCGGCATCACCACCGAACTTGCGGCATCAATGGCGGAGGAAGAGCGCCCTTCGCACGCTTTGTCCATTCCACCGAATCCGTTTTCCGATCACGATCCGGCGGAAAGGCAGGCGGTAACTCGGCCTACAGGGCAGGAAACCCATCACTTCCATCATCACTATCACCACCACTATTTTCCTGGCGGGGAAGCGATGGCAGCGCGGTCCGGCGCAGATCCTGTCCGGGATTCAATGAGGGAGCCGCAGAGAGAGGACAAGCTGCGGGCGACGGCGGCGCTGCGCGGCGACATGAGCCGCGCCGAGGCTGCGGTTCGGAGCCTCGCCCATGAGTGGGTTCTGGCCTGCAACACCAAACACCTGGATGACCTCATCGAACTCTACACGCATGACGCGCTGGTGCTGCGCTCGAATTGTCCTCCGGTGCGCGGCGCTTCTGCGGTCCGAGAGTTTTTCTTTGGCGCGCTCGACGCCGGACTCGGAGAAGTGGAGGTCGAGCCTCTGCGGGTGGAAGTGGTCGGCGATCTGGCGTACGAAGCGGGACGCTGCAAGGCTTTGATTCCCAGCGCCACTGGCAAGCGCCGCGAAGAACGCGGAAAGTATTTGTGGGTTTGCGCACGGCAGAGCAACGGCGAATGGAAGCTGGCGGCGGATTGCTGGTCGAGCGATTTGACGCTCAGCACGTTGGAATCCGATATCCCGCAGAATGCCGTTGTGAAGACGAGCCAACCGCGCAAGAACCCTTAAGCACGCGTCTTGCGTGACTCGCGAACTTCAGGGACTAAAAGCCCAATTGATTTCACATGCTTTCGCGGCCCTGGAAGGGCGGCTCTTCCACGGTTGTGCACGCATTCGTAGTGTGAGCAACACGTCAGGTGTTGTTTCCAAGACTCTGAAGTAATGTCCTTCCAGAGTTCGCAACCCTTTACCAAGTCGCAAGTCTACGGGCTTACGCCTAACTTCGCCAGATCAGCGCGCAACTGCTCGACCTGCTGCATCTCTATCGTTTGCATTCCCAGCTTGGCCGCACATTCCAGATTGAGCGCGCGATCGTCGATGAAGCAGCACTCTGCGGCGGGGATCTGGGTCGTCTCGAGTGCGAGGCGGTAGATGTCGCGTTCCGGCTTGCGGAATCCGACGAAGCAGGAACTGACGAACAGGCGGAATGTCTTCCGCAGTTCGTAGTGTTCAATGCGGTAGTAATTCAGCTCGCGTGATTCGTTGTTGATGGTGCCCATGAAGTACTTGCCGGAGTCGCTGAGAGCCCGCGCGAATGCGAGCACTTCGGGAATGGGCTGCGACAGGGAAAACATGTAATCGCGGAACGCATCGCGCGCGAAGGGACGTGCGCGATAGAAGACGGTGCGGTCGAGATACTCGTCGAGCGTGATCTTGCCGCGCTCGAACGACGAGACCACCATCTCGTGACGATCATGGAATTCTTCCTGGTCGAGATGAAAGTGATCGAGAGCCGCAGTGCGTTCCGTGCGGTCCCAGGCGTTGGTGAGCAGCACTCCTCCGACATCCCAGAAAATGGCGCGAATGGCAGACAAAGGTAGTTCCTCCCCAGAGAAAATTCTGGGAAAGAGTTTAGTCGAGATGTGTGTGGAAGTGGGTGAGAGCAGTTTCGTTTTGGGAATGCAGCGATCTTTGGGGGTACCCCCCCTCCCCCTCGGTCTAATGCAATCAATGAGTTAGGGGAAAACCGCCAAAATATGTATGCAGCTCAATCAGTTACGGGCAAAATCTTGTATTCAAAGGGCTTACGTGTCGGGTGATGCGCTAAGGTCTTTCGAATCAGTGAGCCACTTTAGCTTCCAAGGGGTAAAATATTGATTGCAAAAAACTTATGCTGTGCACCCGTCTGCCGAGCCCTAAGGCCCGACCCTAGAGCATCGGACGGTCCGACGCCGGTGTCAAGACTACGAAAGTATCCAACGGCCTGATTTCCGTTCTTGCGGTCACGTCTCCCAAGCACTTCTCGGACTGCATACTTTAGGGCAATAATTTACTTGACTCGCCCGCGTCGCGTTTTGGCAATTGTGGAAGCTCCATGCTCCCTTTCTGTCTTCTTTCTCACTAGCGACTTCTCTAGCTTTTGTAAATCCGCCTTATTCTTAAATGCCACTCGCCATTGAATCTGGCTGGTCCCACGCGGATCGGACAAATATCTGAAAAAATCCCGGTATTCATAAGACTCCCCGTACCACTGGAGCTTCGCCTGCTCACGGCACAGAAAAGACAGCATATCCGCCGCTTGAAGTGCCGGGAAATGCATGCGAATGAGATCGCCGCCAATCGTCTGCCGGTTTTAGGATCAAACTCCTTGACGCGCCTGTACAGACGATAGCAGTTCCATGCAGTCTCCTCATCTTCATCACACATCATATTGATGCTTTCTTCTGGTCTCGCAAACTCTGCGAGAAGCATAACGGTTCGCAAAAATTGCACATAAAATGGATTGTCGCTTCCGCCTAACAACTTCTTGGATTCCGGTGCAAACGATGTATAGCCCGTGACCTCAAAAGCTGTAGCGATTCCAAGACCTAGGTAATCATTAACGCAATTCGCAAAGGGCTTTAGTTCGTTGATTCGCTCCTTGGACGTTTGTGGGCCGACCCTCGAACTCAGCGGCTGGCCGTTCCTACGGGCTTTCACCCAATGAAGGGCCTCCATTCCAGTTCGCCGCAGTTGGTTGTTCCACTGTTTGTCGAAGTCGGCTAACTGCGATTCCGACGCCCCAAAGCCACAGAACGCTACTACTTGGTGGTCTTGGAACTTACCACTTTCGTCAAAGAATGAGTGGAGAATGCCCATGAATCTCTCCGGGGTGAAGCGTGACTCCATATACCTGTAAAAGCCGGAGGTCATCGCGAACCCCCGTAGGTGCATCATGCACTCGGCCAATGGGCGAGTCACGTGATTTATTGCAAACTTTAGAGATCCAAATTGCAACTCAATCCGATGGAGAACTACCATTGTAGGCCAAATGAAGCGCACTCGTCTGTATTGTGCATTTCTCCTGACGGCGCTCGCCGCCGTCGGGCTAGTGGTTTTTCATGCGAATACTGCGGGGAGCCTACCGCGTCAGTCTGGGGGAGAATCGTTCCAGGTAGGCGGCTTGCGTTCGTTTGAAATTGTTCCGTTGGATTGCCTCGCGTCAGCCCAGTTAAGAGGCTTATTCACGTCTCAAAGGACGGCATAGAAATTGCGCAACGAACTGGCAGGTCTCAGGGGTGAATTGGAAAACAGCGTTTGGACCTTCCGGCGATGGTGAGCGGATCACGAGCAGTTCGGAAATAAAGTCAGTTGTGGCTTAGTACCGACAAACGCCAAGCATCCAGGATCTTGCCTCCAGCCAAGCCGACTTGCAAAGTGGCTATGTGAATTCACCGGGGAATGGCTATTGTGAATTATTGCTGCTGCACTTTAGTCTTCTTCTTTGATTCGAGGCCACATTCCTCGCTGTGCTGAAATGGCCGCGCACATAGGATGAGATGACAAGAATCTATCTGGGACGTTACGTGTATGGCGCGGCTGCCATCGCTTTTGGCATCATCACCCTGGTGTGGCATGACTTTAACGGTTGGCAGCAGATCCGGCCGCTCGGGAACGTTCCTCACCGTGAGATACTCGTATACCTTGCCGTTGCGATCGAGCTCTTTGGGGGCATATCGATTCTGTGGGCTCGAACGTCACGAGCCGGGGCGTTAGCGCTGGGCGCCATCTACCTTGTCTTTGCTTTGCTGTGGCTGCCGCACATCGTGGCCACACCGCGAGTTTATGATCCCTGGGGCAACTTCTTCGAGCAGTTTTCTATTGTCTCGGGCGCGCTGATCGTTTACGGGTCGGTGAGTCGGAGCGATCCGGCACGAGCGGCACGGCTGGCCCGGATCGGCTACATTTGTTTCGGAATCTGCGTCATTTCATTCACACTCGAGCAACTCGTGTATCTCTCTGGAACGGCACAGTTCGTTCCAAAGTGGATTCCTCCAGGACAAATGTTCTGGGCGATCACCACAACGATTGCGTTGGCGCTCGCGGCGATTGCGCTATTGTCGGGACGTGCAGCCCTGCTCGCGTCACGATTACTTACGGTGATGCTGATCGGCTTCGGATTGCTGGTATGGTTACCGAGGCCTTTTGCTGATCCACATCAACTGATCAATTGGGCCGGCAACGCGCAGAATCTTGCGATCACGGGAGCAGCGTGGATTGTCGCCGATTTTCTCAGCCAGAATCGCCCTGCCTCGACCGTCACTTAGATCACTCACGGCTCACACCGAGAATTTCGGATCGCCTTCGAGAATCTGCATCTGGAGACGTGGGGCTTCTCCATTTTTCCAGACGTCGGCACGGGACTTGACGCGATAGCTGAGAGCGGCGCCATCCGGACGGTCGCTGCGTTCAATGGGACGGGGAATGCAAACGAACTCCGTCTCAAGGAACTCGCTGGTAGCGTGAACGACGATTTTAAGGCTCACCGGTTCAGCGTCAATTTGATTCTTTGCCGGAACAGGACGCGATGGGACGCGTTGTTGTTATCCAAGCGAACGTAATACAAGTAGGGATGGTCGCCAAGGATCGAAAAGTTCAAGTCCGGCGCGTCGGGATCGATCAAAGAGAAATAAGCATAGAGCCAGCTTCCCTTGGGATCGTGGGCGCTGAGCTCCTTTACGGTTACGACGAGCGTGGGTTTGGTCCAGTGGAGCAAGTCGGTGGAGGTGGTTAGGTATAGACCCGGAGGGCCGAGTGCGCCGTCCCAGTAATCCCATAGCGTGGCGACGACGATGTTGGCTGACGGATACACATTGATTGCGTTCACGAATCCCATGTAGGGAACCGGGGTGTAGACGTGCTCCTCAGGACGGTTGACCGGACGCAGATAGGGATCGACGAAGGTTAAGGAGAAGTCCTTGCCATTCCAGCCGCGCCACGAGGAGGGATCAAAGACGTCGCGGGTGCGAATGGGCGCGCCGCCCGCCGGCACACGACAGCGATGCGGTCCTGTTGTCCCGGAGCAGTTCAGCGGCCAAGTCCAATCGGTCGCGATGGCGTAGAACCAGCCGCCGTATCCCACGATGTTGGTGTCGACGCTGTATCCCAAGGGCCCGCGGCCGACCTCATATTTGTACGGAACACCGGCCAAGAAATTGCTGGGGGCTTGGAACGATTCGAAGTGGTAGCCGCCATCGTTGGATTGGTGATAGGTGTCGGAGTCGTACTCGCAGTAGGTGTACTGGTTGTTGCCCTGGACATTGCACTCGCCCTGGATGGCCCAGCCGTGATACTCCGTGTGGGAGAGAGCGGCGATCTTGTTGCCGTCAAATGTGTAGAACGAATCGAGCCACACCTGATCGTTGAAGTCCGCGGGATTGGTGTCGTTGGCAGAGAGGTAGGCCGGTTGGCAACTGTGCTGAAGGCTTTCGAGAGTCGGCCCCAGGCTTTGAAACAAATCCGAACTCGCGGACACGAAATGGATCGTGCCAGTGGAGTCGCGAAACGCGCGCGCCATCGCGTCGGAAATGTCGCTGGCGAAGCAGGAGTCGTGAGGCGTTTGGAAAACCGCGACGCGTGAGCCTTCCAGCGCGCCGGTGATAGTGGGAGTGGTTGGAGTCGCCGGACTGTTCGCTTCGAGTGCGCTCTGTGCCACCGATACTGCCATCATGGCCAAGATACACAGAACAATATGCAGGTGTTTCATCGAGCTTCCACCCTTCTCACGTCTTGAACCTAGCTTGCTTGCCCTCATTCACTTAACCCAGGGTCCCTCGGATCGACTCGGATTGGGAGCCTGAAATTAATATTCGCTTAACAATCGGCCCAAGGTACACAGGAAAGGGAAGCGAAAAATCGCTTGACATATGCCGATATGGGAATATATATTTCCTCCCATGGCAAGAGCCGCTACTACGTCGGATGCATTCAACGCGGTGGCGGAGCCGCGGCGGCGCGACATTTTGAACTATCTGGCCAGCGAAGAGCGGGCAGTGGGGGACATCGTTGTGAGCCTGGGAATGGAGCAACCCTCGGTGTCGAAGCATCTGGGGGTGCTGCGCCGGGTTGGGCTGGTGCGGGTAAGGCGCCACGGACGGCAAATGTTCTATCGAACGAATGCCGAGGCGATCCGGCCGCTGCATGAGTGGACCAAGACATTCGAGCGGCTGTGGCAGCACCAGTTGAATCGCGTGAAAGAGCGCGCCGAGGCGAAACAGAAAGCTTTGGACAAAATGTGAACACGACAGAATCTGATCAAAAAGCGAAGCAAGGAGGAACGATGAGTTCGACAGCAATGGCGGGTATTGAGAATCTGACCACAAACATAACGCAGGAAATTCACGTGAAGGCGTCGCTGGCGGTGACGTTCGAGGCGCTTCTGGAACAACTCGGTCCGGAGAATGAGACGCCAGAGGGAAAACGGATGTCGATGAAGATCGAGCCGTGGCCAGGCGGGCGGTGGTTCCGCGATCTGGGCGATGGCAACGGACACTTCTGGGGAAACGTGCAGGCCATCAAGCGGCCGACGCTGGTCGAAATTACCGGGCCATTGTTCATGTCGTATCCGGTCATTTCGAATTTGCAGTACCGGTTGAGCGAGGAAGACGGCGGAACGCTGATCCAGTTTCACCATATGGCGTTTGGAGCGATTCCGGACGAACACAGACAAGGCATGGGGAAAGGATGGACGCACATGCACCAGCGCGTGCGCGAACGGGCTGAGGCCAAGGAAAAGCGCTGAGACCCTATTGCTGATGGTTGAGTTCTGATTGTTGATGGCAAAGCCCAGTGGAGTGGACCAATCAACAACCATCAATAAGCAAGGAAAGGGAAGGAGGAATTCATGTGTCCTGCATGTATGGCTAGTGCAGCATTGATGGCGGGCAGTGTGATGTCGACGGGCGGGATTGCTGCGCTCGCGGTGAAGATCGTTCGTGGGAAGAAGAGTGGATCCGAAGAAAATCTGAAGAATGTGACGGAGAGGAGAAACGACGATGGCAACCATGACGACAACAAGCAAGACAGAACTGGGCAAGACCGTGCCGCACGCTGAGTGGGTGGCCGCCCGCAAAGAGCTTTTGCGCAAGGAGAAGGAATTCTCGCGCCTGCGCGATGAACTGAGCCGGCAGCGGCGCGCGCTTCCACGGGAGAAGGTGGAGAAGAATTACGTTTTCGACGGACCGCGAGGCAAGGAGACGCTCGCCGACCTGTTTGCCGGAAGGAGCCAGTTGATTGTGTATCACTTCATGTTTGGTCCGGGATGGAAAGAGGGTTGCCCGAGTTGTTCGTTCCTGGCCGACGGGTTCGACGGTGCTGCCGTGCATCTCGCGCACCGCGATGTGACCTTCCTGGCGATTTCGCGCGCGACGTTGCCCGAGATCGAAGCCTTCAAGAAGCGTATGGGATGGCGGTTCAAGTGGGTGTCGTCGTTTGGCAATGATTTCAATTACGACCACCACGTGTCGTTTTCGAACGAGGAGCGGGAGAAGGGGCAGGGCAAGGTCTACTACAACTACGACATGATGGAATTTCCGTCGGAAGAGGGCCCAGGCACTAGCGTGTTCTACAAGAATGCGGAGGGAGAAATCTTCCACACGTATTCCAGCTACGCGCGTGGACTGGATCCGATGGTAAGTACATACCAGTGGCTGGATCTAGCGCCCAAGGGGCGCGACGAAGATGGTCTGGCGCACACCATGGCGTGGGTTCGCCACCACGACAAGTACGTCGATGGTGAGGTGGTTGATGTGAAGGCGCTGTACGTGCAGCCCGCAAAGGTGGAAGCTTCGTAATGTTGAAAGAAGAGCCGCTCGTGTAAGGCAACATCAAGGGACAGGGAGTTTTTGCTGATAGAGTGAACGCCTCGCTCGGTGGCTAGCGTTTGTAAATCGTGGTGTCGGGGTGATAGTTGCGCCAGTCGAACCAGTAGTCTTTGAGGGCGGGGACGCGATCGAGGCATTTGCCCAGCGATGGTCCGGAAATGGCGCAGCCCTGGAAGTTCCAGTCGCTGGCGGTGGTGGTGTCGAGCAGGATCCAGGGTTTGGGTGTGGCTGGAGCCGCCGGCTTAGTTGCGGTCGAAGCGTCTGGCTTTGATTCGGCTGGGGCCGTCGCCGCGGGCGCGGCTTTCATTTCCGCGTGCGGATCGGACTTCGCCGCGGCCGGCGCTTCAGGCTTCGTTTGCCCATCCGGTTGAGTCGGTACCTCGCCTTCGGTTTCGCCTTTCAGGAAGAACTCGGCGTCTTTTCCGTCGATGCGGCTGATGAATACGCGGAATGATTTTCCATCGGGACCGACCGCGACCAACAGCGGAGTGCCATTTACGCGGTCGACGACCGGGGATTGTTTCACCAGCGTGTTCCAGGGATAGGCGCGGCCGGGTCCCGTCATCTCCAGTCCAACGACCACGTCGCGAGATTTGAGTTCAGTCCCCGGAAAACTGATGACCACGGGATACTTCGCTGTCTCCGGCTCCCAGTTGCTGTCGTATTCCTTCGCGTACTTCGGAACCTCGGCGAGCACCTGGCCGTCAGAAAACTCCGATTTCCACTCGCCGAACGTCAGCTCATCACTCAATACAAGCTCGAGCGAAGCGCCTTTGAGCGGTCCGTAGATGGCCTTACCTGTGATCTGCTGCCACCACGTGCCCGTTTCTTTATCGCGCATCAGGAAGTTCTGGTTGTTGATGCCCGCGAGGTAAAAATGCAGGGCTCTTCCATTCACCGTACGTGTCCACACCAGACCGGTGTGACAGAGCGTTCAATAGGTGACGGCCACCGGGACGCTGGCAACGACGTCGTTCAACACATGGTGGTATGCCATTTCGCGAATGGGGTAGGCGCGCGCGTCGGAACCGAAGCGGACGGCGAGGATCATCTCTCCCTTGTCGAGTTTGCTGGCGGACTCAGATTCGAACTGCGCGCTGGGCACGGGGTGAAACATCCACTCAAAATAGTTGAGGCGAGACATGACAGCCGAGAATCCGACCAGCACCATTACCAGGGCGATCACGATCTTGCGCCACCAATTGGCGACGCCCCACAGCACAAGCGCGAGGATCAAGCAAACCAAAGCGGTGGCCAAGGTGCCCCAGGGGGCGTGTTGACGAAGAGCCATGGCGAGCGCCAGACCCGTTGGGGTTTGGTGGGTGAAGGGACGGATGATAAACGCCGGGACGAAAAACAGTCCGATTGCCACCACAGCCGATGCGGCAAAAGCGAGCCATAGAAAAACGCGACGATCGGAAGATGATTGCATAGCGAAAGACTGCTCCCCGCGGCGCACCTTAGCAGGGCAAGCGCGTTGGGCAATTGTAGCAATCACGCGCGAGGAAAATAGCGAGCGGAACGGGATTTTTATCTACTAGATCGGGCCGATTTGGAGAGCACTGGGACGCGAGCTTTCTGTTTGGACCGGAATGCGGCGCCGCTGAAGACATAGTATCCCGCGAGGGCGCCGCCCGCGAAGAGCGACCACACTATGGTGCTCGCCCAGGAGCCGTATTCTTCCAATCCCAGGTTCGCGAGGTCCCAGAAGGTGAGGGGCCAGACCACGACGCCATAAACGCCAATGGCGATCAAGATCAAAGCAAAGACGATGAAGATGGTCAGAACGCCGGCGGAGAGGCTCTCGAAAATCACCATGCCCCAGTGCTGGTGAAGAGGATCGGGCCGCCCGGGGGCGGCGGGTCGCGAGCGTTGGACTAGCGAAGACAATGGTCCTCCAGAAAGTGCGTGCCTGGCGGTGCAGGTAAAAGGATAAATGGAGCGAGGGAGCAGGTTCATGTTACGAAGGTCCCTACCCCTGAAGGTGGGCTTCCTGTCTGCTGCAGTGGCGGCGTGACCTTCAGAGCGGTACCCAGCGGATTACGGTTCGAGTCCGTTCCGCCCAAAATAAAAATGCCCGGCTCCGCGGAAGCGGAACCGGGCCGGTTCGGGCTGGTTTACTGCGGTGTGAAGTTCTCGTGATAGCTCAGAGTGTTAATGTCCTGGAACTCCGGCGTTGCCGGAGGCAGGTTGGCCGGGTTCAGGAACAGCACGTCGAAGTAGTAGTTACGAGTCGGCGGGTTGTACACCGTGGTGCAGCACTTGAAGGTTCCGGTGTTGTACTCAGAGTAGTACATACTGACCAGCGAACCGTCGTAGTGCAGAGTGTTGTTCCAGTCCTCCAGATACCGGAGGAAGTTGTGCAATCCACCGTCAGTGCCGAAGTCATTAATCCCTGCCGTGTTGGCCCAACCTGGGCTGGGGAACGGGATGTTCTTTCCGCCGGAGACCGCCATGCGGTAGTACGCGTCGGCAGCGGTAAGACGGTTGACGACCGCGGTTGGAGACGTCATGCTGTTCGCATCACTCCAAGAGTTCGACAGCACCGTGACCGTGTCAGCGATGATGGAAGCCGCCGAATGGGCTGGTTGAGTTGGAGGAGTGAGGTTGGCGGTGCCCCAGAATGGATCCGCGGCACTGCTATTGTAGTTCCCCTGGACGTACACCGGGTTCTCAGATGCGATGGTGAATCCGCCGCAGCCTGTGGGATTGGCGGCGCTCTGCGAGCATCCGCTGGCGGGAGGAATGACGGGAAGGTAACTCACCCCTGTCGCGCTCATACCCGCATCCACCAATTTCAACACGTGGCGCGCACCGCTGACTGGATTGGCCATGCCTTCCTGGTCGTTGTTGCCTGTAAGGAGCGTGGCAGCGGTAGGAGCAGGCAGAGGAGTGACGGTGGTGCCGGGGTTATAGGCGGCACAGTCGACAGAGTTCGCCGCGCCCGGATTGGCCACGTTAATCCGCTTGTAGGGATTGTACGGCAAGGTGTTGGTGGTGACGGCGAAGCCGTATCCGATATTTTTTTCACCCCAGTTGTCGAGGAATCCGTTCTGATCGACGTCCTCGGGAGAGTAGCCGTAGTAACTCAGGGCCTCTGCAACTCCGTCCGTGTTGGTGGAAGTCAGGTTTTGCGACGAGTTGACCACATCCTCGATGCCGGATTCGCCGTTGATCACGCCCGCCGCCGTCTGTCCACCGTTCGAAGGGTGGGTCGAGGGCAGCATGCCACGGTGATCGGAGAAGTAGAGAACGTAACCGTTATAGTTGGTGTAGTTCACGGTTCCGCCGCTGCCTGCAATGGGGCCACCGGGCAGAGTACTGGCTGTGTTCAACCAGCGGGCCAGGTTGCCTACGTCGAGTTCCACGGCGTTCATGATGCCGTTGACCGAGCAGGAGGAATAGGTTTTAGTGCCGCTCACGGTGTTGGGCACGTTGTTGTCGCGCATTTCGCCTTCGCGCGTGTCATAGAAGTTGATGGGCCACCAGTTGCCGGACCCGGCGACGTTGGCCGCCGTCGCGCTGACATTGGGGCGCAACTGCTGAAGGATCAGAATCGCGTTGGGGTTGACTGCGTTCGAGTCGGGCGTTGTGGGAGGTGCGTTAAAGACGCGGCCAAAGCCCAGCGCGAGCCACTCGTTGGTGACGCCCACACACGGCGCCGGTGGAGGTGCGTTGCAATATTCCACTCGAATCCAGGGGCCAGTCATGGCCGCGGTGGTGGCGGGATTGGTGGTCAGCTCTCCGATCAGCGGAAACTTGGCCCAGGCTCTTAATCCGCTGTCGGTGAGGGGATTGATCCAGCCATTGCTGCCCGGGGTTGCGAATCCGAAAGCCTCAGGACCCAGCCCAGTCGGTACTGCGATCGAGGCATTGGGTGAAGTGGTTGCGTTGGGGAACTGGACGTCGTTTGCGTCGAGTGCTCCAGTTCCGCGCTCCGGGTGCAGATCGGCGAGCGTGTCGGCGATCAGAATACGGATTTGTGCTTTGTTGTACAGGCGCGCAGTGCCGAGCGTGCTGGTGGACGATTCGGTCTGAGGTCTACGGATAATTGCAATTGGATCCGTGCAGGGAATCGGCACCGGATTGTTCGTGCAGCTGTTCTGCACGAAGGGCAACTCCATGTTCTTGGCGCCGGTGAGTGCGTTGGTCACGAAACCGTTCAAGGTTCCGGAAGAAAGACTGGGGAAATTGACGTTGGCAGATCCGGCAAGAGAGGGGTAACCGCCGCTCCAACTGGCATCGCCTGGGACCGTTCCGGCGCCGGGAAGGGTCACGCAGTTCGCTCCCACGGGTGGGAAGGTATTCAGCGGGCAGCCAGAGCTAGCCTTGGGAACGAACACCGTGCCGCCGTAGCCGACAGAGGTCGAGTGGCCGTTTTCCAGCTGATCCATAATGACTTGTGAATAGGCCGAGATCTTGTCGTTGAAGACGAGGTCGCCTCCGGCCGCTAGGAACAGGTTCTGGTTAGTATGGACGCGGCCGCCAAAGCTGAAGTCCGGACCAGGGAAATAACTGCAATCGTATCCGCAGAAAACGCCAAACTGAAACACCGGAATCAGCGCGACTTCCACTTTGCGCGTGATGTTGATCGAGGCGCCGGCCGGACGGGTTGCGATCACCTGCAGCGTCATGGGAATGATTTCAGCGTACAAGCCCTGGTTCGAACCGGAGCTGACGGTGTTAAAGGTACTCACCGGATTGCCACCGGCGTTAACGGGATAAGTGATGGTCTCCGTGTAGTTCATCCCACTCACCATGGCAGAGGTCGGGGGAAAGTTGATCAGATTCTGAATTTGGGTGTTCGTGGGGGCCTGGTACTGGGTATACAGGTTCGAGAGGTCAGCCGTGAGCTTCTCCATCCCGGACTCAGCGCCGTAGTAGGCCAGATTCGCCTCCAGGTCGTTGCCGCCCATGCGGGCTTCGTTGGTGACCACATAGAAAAGGCCGACCGCTACGCCCGACAACAGCACCATGATAAGAAGCGCTGCGATCAGTGTGAAACCCTGCGAACTGTTTTTTCTCTGTTTCATTTGGTTGATCTCCTGCCCCCAAAAAAGCCTCACTGATAACGATTGCGAAATGCCATATTGCGCGCGCTGACGTCCGTCGCGAGATACATGTTCTGGGACTTGTTTCCGTTATTGATCATGCTCTGCCCCATCACGATGAGGTTGATCTTCTGGATGTTGTTGGGCGATTCGCCCACACCGAGGGGATTAGCTTGGTTGGCATCGAGCGCCGAAGTCGTCGAGTTGTAGGTATCGAAGGCAAACTGCAGGTTGATGATGTCATCGGCCACGGGGACAGGGGCGAGTCCATTCACCTGGCGCATCAGGCGCGGCGTCTGCCCGGCTGCGGGTACCGTCAAGTAGTAAGTCACCGCTAATAGGCGGTACGCGATGGTGGTCGTTCCGGTGGAAATGGACGCAACGTTATTGGTGGCGGCGGCGCTCTGGTTGATGTTCAGCGCGTCGAGATTGGCGAACGTGATGGTGGTCGCGGTGATTCCGGTGACCTCGCCGACCGCCGTACCGATGCTATTGCTGAGCATGATCAGGTCGCCGACTTGAATCCCGCCGGCGGAGTTGATGGCGGGAGGCGCGGGGACGAAAGTCGCGTTCGGCGCCAGAGTGATGGAGCCGCCATTGCCCGGAGTGGGAAAGGTTACGTTGTACTCCCACAGGGGAAAGTTATAGTCGGCGTAGATCGAGGTAACGCTATCGTTGATCGCCGGGGCCGGGGCAGCAGGGATGACGGCGTTCGCTTCCACGCCATTGCTGTAGCCGGGAAGGATGCCGTACATGTAGTTCCCGGCGGGATAGGTGTGGGCCGGGACGTGGCAAGCGCCCGTCTGGTCGCAGCCGAACTTCGATGCGGTTGCTCCCGCGCCCGTGGGCAATTGGATTCCGCCGGAAGGCAGACCGGCGCCCGCCATGCTGAGGTCTTTGACCATGATTTCCACGGCAGCGCGCATGTTCTGCTGGTTCTCGGCGCGCTGCGTCACCAGCATGGTGGAATTCAGGGCGGTCTTGAACAGGCTGGCCGCGGCCGCCAGCACAACCAAGCCGATCGCCATGGAGACCATGGCTTCGATCAGCGTGAAGCCGCGTTCCGGATTTTGTCTTGGCAGTCTCATGTTTCCCATCATGGTTTCCATCGCTTGCCTCAGCGGTACGCTGAAATCAGTGCATCGATTGTGTAGGTACGGGGAACCGACGATATGCCGGTCGTATAATTCACGGTCACGACGATCTGCTTCAGATTGGGATCGACCGTGACTCCGTCTGCTTCCAAAACCGAATTGATCGCAATCTGGCGCGTGAAGTTGGCCAGGCTCATGGCGGTGTCATCCGCATTGCCCAGGATGCCGTCAGGGCCAGGCATGACCAGGCATTCGGGGCCGGCGGGGCACGGTCCAGTGGCGGGGTAGGTGACATCGTCCGCGGTGTTCACCAGTCCGTCAGGGCCTGCTGACAGAAGCTGGGTCGCTCCGTTGGTGAAAATTCCGCCGCTGGCGATGTTGCCGATTTGCGAGAACGTGATTTGCTGCGTGTTGCGGGCGGTGTAGATGCTCTCCATCGCCTGCAGCGCCTTCTGGCGGGCGATGAGGTTGGCCTGAGCATTCTGAGTCGTGGCGACCGCCGTTCCAAATGCGGCAAGCAGCGCAACGATGCCGATGCTCATGATGGCGATGGCGATCATGGTTTCAATCAACGTAAACCCGTCTTGCCGGGATGCTTGCGATCTGCTTTGCGTCATTGTTGCACCCACTTCACTCCACTCTGGTTATAGAGGCGCCAGCCCCGGACTCTTCCGGTTGTGCCGAAGATGGAAAGGGCTCGCGAACTGTACAAGTCGCCCGGACGAGTCAAATAAATGACTCCACTATTGAAGTTGCCCAAGTCATCCTGGGCGGAGCCGTCCGGATAGAAAATCAGGCAGTTGGTGCCCACCAGCGCGCAGTTGTTTACCGTGATGGCTGTGGTCCCGGTGCCGAAGGCGTCAGGACCCGGGTTGGGGAATCCGGCCTGCACCGCGAACTGGATGTCGGGCGGCAAGGTGTAGGTAGCGACCGTGACCGGCGCCGGCGACACCGGCACGCCCACGCCCCAGTACTGCACCGTGAGGGTTCCGGGCGCCGTGAAAAACACGATGTAGCGCTTGCTCTGAGTAATGGACAGGTTCCTATAGTTGCGCATCACCGATAACGTGGTGTCATAGGCCTGGTCCACATGGTTTTCGTTGAACAGAGGCTTCATCGCCATGAACGTGACACCAGCCATGATCAGACCGATGGAGATGACGATGAGCAACTCCAGCAACGAGAATCCGCGATTTTTACCCGATGTCATAGGTACTCTTTCGGGGGAGGAGAAGCCGCCAGTCGAGCGCGCTCTCCACCCGTTTACCGGCAACACGGGAAAGATCGCAGTATCCGCGCGGACAAAAGGGCGGGTTCGCGATCTTCTATCGTGTCGTGGTTATCGTAGGAATAGATCAGGCGGGCGTCAAAGCACGAGGGGCCAATGCCGGGGTGTTGGCCTTCCGGGCAGAGATGTGGTTACTGAGGTCACGATTGAGAACACACCAGTTAGCGTCAGCATAGCCGTGCGAGACCAGTTGGAGCGTGACCCCGGTAACTTGTGGAGGGAACCGCTGGAACCTACGATGGGGCAGGTATGACTCTCTCTGCTCTGTTAGTGTGCGTTGACGAGGCGCCGGCCCAAGTGCTGCGCCGGGTCCTGGAAGAACTCAGCATTCGAGTTGAGCCTTGTCCGGACTTTGTGCGCGCAGCGATACGGCTGGCGCAAGAGCGGTTCGACTTGGTGATTGTCGACGGGAAATCTAACGCCGACGTGATCGCCCTGTTGCGCGATACCCATACCTCGCGGCTGAAGGACACCACGCTGGCGGTCGCTGTCGTGGCCGGGCAGGAGAGCATCCGCGAGTTGTTCTCGATGGGCGTCAATTTCGTTCTGTACAAACCGATCGCCTATGAGCGGGCACTGAGCAGCCTGCGTGCGGCGTGCGAAGTGATGCGCAAGGAGAAGCGCAAGAATGCCCGCGCTACCGTGCATGCGCACGCAACCGCCGACTACGCCAACATCGAGCAGGAGAAGGCAACGCTGGTCGATCTGGCGCAAGACGGGATGTGCGTCAGGTTCGGCAAGAGACTTCCGCCCGTCAGCAAAGTGTATTTTCAGTTCACGCTGCCAGGACAACGCTCGAATATTCGTTTGTCAGGGCAGGTAGTCTGGCAGGATTGGAGCGGCCTCGCTGGATTGCAGTTTATGGATGTGCCCAAGGCCTCGCGCCGCCTGCTGACCGATTATCTCTCGGCCAATGTGCCGAATGACGCGGGGCGACAACAGCTTCCCAACGTTACCGTGGAAATGGAAGAGCCACTACAACTGGCCATGGTATCGGTTGCCGAGCAAACCCATGGCAAGCCAACCACGCAGAAATCCTCACAGTATTCTGATGCTCAGGCATCGCCCTTAGGATCGTCCGATGCCGATAACCGGCGCACGCAGGCCCGGTATGCTTGCCGGCTGGGGGCGGAGGTTTACCGCACGGGGTTCGCGGTGCCGCATCATTGCTGCCTGACAGATCTCAGTTCGGGTGGCTGCTACCTGGAAGGTGCGATGTCATTTCCGCAAGGTTCGTCGGTTGAGATCGTGGTCCGAACCTACCAAATGAAATTGCAGGTGCGGGGGACGGTGCAGGCTTCTCATCCCGGCTATGGATTGGGTGTGGCGTTTGAGTTGAAGACCCGAGATGAACAAGCCAACGTAAAGAAGTTGACTGACTTCGTGGCGTCGACCACGGAACCTTCCTAGCACGTCGCTCACCTCTGCACGGTTCCAGCGTCCATATTTTCATGCGGAACTTGTCGCTTCGTGTATTCGTTCGGAGCGGCCGAAGGATTCTTGCTCGATCGGGTCAATCCAAAATGGAAGGACGCGTACTTTCAACGGATGCTCTCGACCGACTCCTATTTCGAGATCACGAAGTAGCGGCTACTTCATTGCGGCTTCTTCGGCGAGGGCTCTCTTGAAGTAATCCAACGACTGGCGCAGGCCAGTTTCCAGATCAATCTTCGGCTCCCATTGCAGTAGTTGGCGTGCCTTGGCGATATCGGGACGGCGCTGCTTGGGATCATCTTGCGGAAGCGGTTCGTAACGAATCTGGCTCTTCGATCCCGTCACCTTCAAGACCAGTTGGGCGCACTCCAGAATCGTGAATTCGTTGGGATTGCCGATGTTCACGGGCAGATGTTCGTCCGATCTGGACAGGCGCAGAAAGCCGTCGATTTCGTCGCTCACATAGCAGAAGCTGCGCGTCTGCCGGCCATCGCCGTAGACGGTGAGCGGCTCTCCGCGCAGGGCCTGCTTCATGAAATTCGAAACGACACGGCCGTCGTTCACCTGCAAGCGCGGGCCGTAGGTGTTGAAGATGCGGACGATGCGCGTATCCACCTTGTGATAGCGGTGATAGGCCATAGTAACGGCTTCGGTGAAGCGCTTGGCCTCGTCGTAGACGGAGCGTGGACCGATGGGATTGACATGTCCCCAATAGGTTTCTTTCTGTGGGTGCTCCAACGGATCGCCATAGCATTCGGAAGTCGACGAGACGAAGTACTTGGCGCCGTACTTTTGAGCAACTTCGAGAGCGTGGAACGTGCCCAGGGAGCCGACCTTGAGAGTTGGGATACCGTGGACCATGTAATCGACCGGACTGGCGGGGCTGGCGAAGTGGAAGACGTAGTCGACGCGGCCCACGTCGAACGGTTCGCAAATGTCTTTTTCGATCAATTCGAAGCGGGACTCATGGCGCAGGTGGGCAAGGTTGGCGCGGCGGCCGGTGAGAAAGTTGTCGACCGCCACCACGCTCCAGCCTTCGGCAAGCAGAGCATCGCAAAGGTGTGATCCCAGAAATCCGGCGCCCCCCGTGACGACCGCGCGTCCTGGATTCATGCCTTTTTGCCGTTCTTCAAGACCGGCGCCGACACGCCGTCGGGATGAGCGGCGACGCGGCCCACGCTGTAATAGGTGAATCCCTGAGCGGCCATGATTTCGGGATCATACAAGTTGCGCCCGTCGATCACGATGGGATACTTGAGTTCCTGGCGCAGGCGGTTGAGATCGAGGTTGGCGAATTCCTCCCATTCGGTGAGGATGAGCAGGGCATCCGCGTTGTGGGCGGCTTCGTAGGCAGAGTTGGCGTACGTCACTCCGGATGGCAGCACTTCGCGAGCACGCTCCATGGCGGCGGGATCGTAGGCCGTAATCTTGCTGCCTTCCTGCAAGAGAGCCTGCACCAGAAAGAGCGCGGGAGATTCGCGGATGTCGTCGGTGCCACCTTTGAAGGCGAGGCCGAGCACGCCGAGATGTTTGCCGCGCAGGGTCCAGAGCGCGCTGTGCACCTTGCGCAGAAAGCGCTGGCGCTGATCTTCATTGATGCGCATCACTTCATCGAGCAGGCGGAAGTCGTAGCCGCTCTCGCGCGCTACCGCGCGAAATGCCATCACATCCTTGGGGAAGCAGGATCCGCCGTAGCCGATGCCCGGGTTCAGAAACCTGGGGCCGATGCGTGAATCGGTTCCGACGCCGTGGACCACCTGGTTCACATCGGCGCCCACCGATTCGCAAACGGAGGCCACTGCGTTGATGAAGGAAATCTTCATGGCGAGATAGGCGTTGGAGGCGTGCTTGATCAACTCCGCGCTCTTAGTGCTGGTCACGATGACCGGAGGAGGAATCGAAGCCCGGTCCGGTTGGGGGATGGCGTCGCTGCGCTGGTAGTAGCTGCCGTTGGTCAGAGGCGCGTAGACTTCGCGCAAGACTTCGGCGGAGCGATCGCTGTCGCAGCCGATGACGATGCGATCGGGAAACAGGAAGTCCGTGACGGCCGTGCCTTCGCGCAGGAACTCGGGATTCGAGGCAACGTCGAATGATTCGGGTTCACTGCCAGTACGCAGGATGATCCTGCGCACCCACTCGCTTGTGTAAACGGGAACTGTGCTCTTTTCGACGACGACCTTGTAGCCATTGATACCGCCGGAAATTTCGCGGGCCACCGATTCCACGTAGGACAAATCCGCCTCTCCACTCTCGGTGGGCGGAGTGCCGACGGCCACAAAGATGACCGAACAGAGGGCGACTGCTTCCTTGAGATCGTCGGAAAAGGTCAGTCGCTGACCACGGTGACGTCCCAGAAGCTCCGGCAGAAAATTTTCGTGGATGGGAACCTGGCCATTGCGCAGGGCGGCCAGCTTCTGTTGATCATTGTCCACCAGGATGACGTCGTGTCCCAGGTCGGCAAAACAAGCGCCCGCCACCAGTCCTACGTATCCTGAACCTACAACCGCAATTCGCATCAGCGTATCCCTCACGAGGATCGAACTATAGTACCGGGTGACTCCAGTGCGCGCTGCATTTCAATGGCTCGTTCTGATTTTACAAATTCTGGAGTCCACTTTGGGTGTCCGGGCTGGAAAACTTGCACTGGCCGTTGAGAGGCCACCAAAACGGGAATCGCTCGTCGCATGGCTAACGGTCCGTCTAGCAAACGGATGGTCGAGGGCCGGGCCTTCGCAGTTCGCGTTTGGTGTTGACATCCCTGAGGATTCGCGCAAAACTCCGCTTGATGACGCAGGGCCTGCGCTTTGTGAACAGCTGGGCCCGAGTATGCCTCACTACCCCATGTCGCAGCCGGAATCGTTCGGAGCACCACCATCCTGGGATCAGAAATCGCCTGACGAGGCGCGCGATCCTGCCTCGGTGGAATACTCCAGCGACGTGACGGAAGTGGCCAGAGCACTCGCGGCCCATGGGGGTGGAGCGGCATCTCTCGATCTGGCCCTCGACTTGGTCCTGAATGAGGTGGTCGAGCAGGCCCGGTCGGCGACGGGAGCGAAGGGGGCGGCGATTGCGTTCGCGAAAGGAAATGAGATGGTGTGTCGCGCCACCACTGGCGATGCTCCTGAGCTGGGGGTTCGGCTCGAGACCACCACAGGCCTCTCGGGCGCATGCCTGCAAACGGGCACGGTCCAACAATGTAGCGACACCGAAACCGACCCGCGTGTGGACGCCGAGGATTGCCGGACTCTGGGCGTACGATCGATTCTGATGGTGCCCCTCAGCGAAGGGAACGAGACGTTTGGGGTGTTTGAAGTGTTTTCTTCGCGGCCCAACGCGTTTGGGGATCGGGATGTGAACACGCTGCTCGCTCTGGCGCCCCGGGTGGTCACGAACAAGAAGGGTGCCGAGGGTGTCGCTGCTGTGATTCGGAATTCGGGCGAAACGTCGCGCTCGTCGCCCTCGGTCACACAGAAGGCGTTGCTCGAAGATGACCAAGTCGAGCCACTTGATGCCGCGAATTTGAGCGAAGAGGCACCGCCGAGACGAAAAGAAGTCTGGACATCCATTCTGGGTGTTCTTGTGATTTTAGTCGCGGTAATACTCGGACTCGCGCTTGGATGGCGGGCGGGTGTCGGCTGGAGTGTGCAAGGAACCGGGCAGCAGCGCGCAGGAGCTTCGTCCACTAGAAGCTCAAAGCGCGGGCCGGATTCATCAGTAGCGCAGAAGCCAGCACCGGTTGTCAGCGCGGCGACGAGCCAGAGTAATTCCGTGTCGCAGACCAGGCCGGCGAATGTCGCAACTTCGGCGGAACCGCCGGTGGGCGGGTTGCAGGTCACTCAAAATGGCAAGGTCATTTACCGTTCGCTGCCTGCCGGCCGGGATGCGACGACCGCAAAGCGTGCCGATGCGCATGGAGCAGAGGACGGTTCAGCGACGCGACTGATTCATCGAGTGGAGCCCGTGTATCCGCCTGAAGCAAGGGCCCAACAGATTCAGGGTGCGGTGACGTTGGATGTTCAAATCGGAGAAGAGGGAGCGGTCCACAACATCGTGGTAGTGGAAGGAAATCCGGTGCTGGCCGACGCGGCGGTGCAGGCCGTGCGGCAGTGGAGGTATCGGCCCTACTCTGTGGACGGGCGTCCAGTGGAAATGCAGACGCGAGTCACCATCCGTTTCACGCTTCCACCTACCTAAGATGCGGATCCGTGAAACACTTCTCCCAACTTATGCCGATGCGTTACGAAACGCCTTTACTGCAAAATCAATCTCTAACAGCGAGGCAGGCGCCTGTGTGGAAGCACTGTGAGCCTCATTGTGAGGGCGTGTCAAGATGAAGGTTCTTGCATAGAAGTTGAGCCCAGAACGTGGGGAAGGGTGCTCGGTCCGAAGCCATTCGGAGAAGCCGGCAAAGGTGCTAGAGTCTTTCTTCTCTATTGAAAACAAGCCATTTGGCCTCATATAAGTCTTTTGTCACCAGCACTTTCTTCCCATTGCAAGAACTTGCAGGAATCGATAGATTGACCTCACTTGATGTTCGATTGCGCCGATGTTTTGGCGATTTCACTGGTTGTATTTAACCCCCCCCTTAACCGAAGCCGCAAGCGAATGGGTTCTCGCTTGTCCACGATCAAATCAACGCACAGTCCGCGTCCGTGGGATTTCTGTCGAAACCACGAATGTGACTGAGAGGGCGGAGCCATGAACGGAGATGCGCGAATGGCAGTGATCGATGTGCCGATCGAAGGCAGCACGGTCCTGGACCAAACGCGCTGGTACGCCGTTCGGACCCGTTCCCGCCATGAAAAGCTGGTGGCCCGGCAGTTGGAGAGCCAGGGCATCCAGTCCTTCCTTCCGGTCATCACCAAAATCAGCAACTGGAGCGATCGGCGCAAGGAAGTTGAACTGCCGTTGTTTTCCGGGTATGCGTTTGTCCGTTTGGATCATGCGTCGGGCGATCGGGTGCGAGTGCTGCAGACGCAGGGCGTAGTGAATTTTGTTGGAGTGCAAGGCTCTGGAGTTCCGATCCCCGATCAGGAGATCGAGAACATCAACATTCTTCTTGAAAGCAAAGTGACATACCAGGAACGACCGTACCTGCAGGTGGGGCAGCGGGTGCGGGTTTGCGGCGGGGCGCTGGATGGAGTTGAAGGCATCCTGGCCGCAGAGAATAGCGATCGCAGTCTGGTGATCTCGGTAGGGTTGATTCAGAGATCGATTAGCGTGCGAGTGGCCGGCTACAACGTAGAACCGATTTAGTACTTTTCTCCCCTTCTTAGGAACTGAGTTCAAACCAAGATCAAAAGTTGTTGCGAGGTGGACTTTATGAACGAGACGCAAATGAAAACCAGCAAGATCGAATCCCAGCATGTGACGGCGAAGGCATCGCGGAACGACAACGGCGCGTTTGATCAGGCGCAAGGGAATCCGCCGTCGTTGCGGAGCCTTCGCGTGGAAGCTGAGATTTATGCCATCAGCCGAACTCTGGAATACACGGGTTGGAACCGCAGGCGCGCGGCACAACTGCTCTCCATCAGCTATCGCGGGATTCTTTACAAGATCCGCCAGCACAACCTGACGCCGCGTCCACGCGGGCAGCAGGAGCCGGTCGGAGAGATTCTGAAGGCAGAATCGCAGGGTTGAGCTGGCGGGCCCGGGGTGCGGTTGTCCATGATATGGATTGGACCGCACGAAGGGTTGCTGGTTCCCATGAGGTTTCGCCAAGATTCATCCCCGCTCGGTATTGGGGTGCTGTTTTATCCAGTTGGAGGATTCGCAATGATGAAGCGTTTCGTGTCACCAATACGATTGTCTGCAGTGCTTCTGGCTACAGCTGCAGTTTGCGCGGCGCAGGCCCCAGCTGCAAACCTGGCTTCGACCTCGGCTTCGGCTGCGACTGTGGCCGACGCCACCAAGCCTGCAAACCCTCCAGGATTTCAGCAGCGCAGCCCGCGCTACCGGATCCAGGCCGGCGATACTTTCGACCTCACTTTTGATTTGAGCCCCGAGTTTAACCAGTTGGCGGTCGCGGTGCAGCCCGATGGCTTTGTCACGCTGCGGGGAGTCGGAGACCTGAAAGTCGCCGGCCAGACCGTTCCGGACTTGACGGACACTCTGCGCACGGCGTACTCGAAGATCCTCAACGATCCTGCGATCTCGGTCGTTCTGAAGGATTTCGAAAAGCCCTACTTCGTGGCCGGCGGACAAGTGGCCAAGCCCGGCAAGTACGACATGCACGGGCAGGTCACGCTGACCCAGGCGATCGAGATTGCCGGAGGCTTTCAGTCAAGCGCAAAGCACTCGCAGGTCATGCTGTTTCGCCGGGTGGATGACCAATGGACCGAGGCGAAGCTGATCGATGTGAAAAAGATGGAGAAGAACGGAAACTTGAGAGAGGATCCCTTCCTCCATCCCGGAGACATGGTGATCGTCCCGAAGAATACGATGTCAAAAATCGACCGGTTTATTCCGAACTTGAGCATGGGTAGTTATCTTCCGCTGACAATTCCGTAGGGGCCCTGGAATGGCTCGTTTGATGCGTCCGGATTACGAAAGAACATAACGGAGATTATATGAATGAGATGAGCAGCCAGGGGCACCGGCCCTATTCGTTTACCGCGCGAGATGTGGTCGCGATCGGATTCCGCCACCAGAGAGTTCTGGTTTTGTGTTTTGTGGGAGTGGTGCTGGGCGTGAGTCTTTCCGCCCTTGTCCTGCCCACGAAATTTCGTGCGGAAACCAAGCTTCTGGTGAAGCGCGAACGCGTGGATCCCGTGGTCTCGCCGGAGCAGAACGCGCCCATGACCTTTCACGACACCGTGAGCGAGGAAGAAATCAACTCCGAGGTGGAGCTGATTCAGAGTCCGGACGTACTGCAGAAGGTGGTCGTGACTTGCGGCCTCGACAAGAAGAAGTTCCTGTCGAGCCTGCTGCATCCTGGCCAGACTCCCCAGAACCGCACGGATAAGGCCGTCATGGACTTGCGTTCGGACCTGCAACTGGAAGTGATCAAGAAGACCAACGTCATCAGCATCGCGTACGAGGCGCATGATCCGCAGGTTGCGCAACGCGTGTTGGCCACGCTGGACGACGCTTACCTGCAGAAGCATCTGGACGTGCACCACCCTTCAGGCCAGTTCCAGTTTTTCGATGAGCAGGCAGAACAATACAAGAAGGATATGATGGCGGCCGAAGCCCAGCTCAAGGGATTCGCCGATAAACAGGGCGGCGTGGCGCCGACCACGATGCGGGATATGACGCTCCAGAAGCTGGCTGACTTCAACGGCTCCTTGGAAACCACACGCGCCTCGATGGCTGAGACGGAGAAGCGGATCACCGACCTCGAGGGACAGATCCATTCGACTCCTACTCGAATGACGACACAAGTGAAGTCGGGAGACAACGCCCAGGTCCTGCAAAACCTCAAGGCGACCCTGCTGACGCTGGAAATGAAGCGCACCGAGTTGCTGACCAAGTACCAACCCACCTATCCGCTGGTGCAGGAAGTCGACAAGCAACTGTTGGACACACGGCTGGCGTTGGCGAAAGAAGAAACCTCTCCGGTCAAAGAAGAAACCACCGACCAGAATCCAACCTACGCGTGGGTCAATTCCGAACTGGCGAAAGCCAAGGCTGACCTGAGTGGGTTCCGCGCCCGCGAGACCGCACTCACTGCCATTGTGAATGTGTACATGGCGCAGGCGCGGCAGTTGGAAGAGCAGGGAATTCTGCAAGGCGATCTGACGCGGACGGAGAAGGCCGACGAAGCGAACTACCTTCTGTACACGAAGAAGAAAGAGGAAGCCCGGATCGAGGACGCTCTCGACCGGACCCGGCTCTTGAACGTGTCGGTGGCGCAGCGTGCGCTGCTCCCGAGTTTGCCGACGCGCTCTCCGTGGGTATTTGCCCTGGTGGCTTGCCTGTTGGGCGTAGCCGTGAGTCTCGGAGTCGTGTTTGCCATCGACTACGCAGACCAGTCGTTCCGTACGCCTTCGGAAGTGATGTCGGAATTGAGGATCCCGGTGCTGGCGGCGGTTCCGATCCACAGGACGAACGGCCTGTATGCGGGGAATGGAAACGGAAATGGCAACGGGAATGGAAACGGGACTGGTCACGGCGACGTTAGCTATGACCAGACCGGCACGGACAGCCACATCATCCAGGAGCGAGGGTAAGACCGATGTATCTAGACTTTTTCGGCCTTCGAGAACAGCCTTTCGGTGTTACTCCGGACCCGAGATATCTCTATCTTGGCCCGGGACACCGGGAAGCTCTGGCATCTCTTTACTACGGGATTGAGGCGAACCGGGGATTCCTGTCGCTGATTGCGCGGCCAGGAATGGGCAAGACCACGCTCCTGTTTCACTTGCTGGCAAAGTTCGACCACACGGCCCGGACGGCATTTCTGTTCCAAACCCAGTGCAGCTCGCGGGAGTTCATGCGGTTCCTGCTGGCTGAAATTGGCATCGAGACTGAATCGCAGGATTTCGTCCGCATGCACGAGCAGTTTAACCGCTGCCTGGTGCAGGAAGCGCGGGCGGGAAAGCGGTTCATCATCGTCATCGACGAAGCGCAGAACCTGGATGCGACGGTATTAGAGACCGTGCGGCTGCTCTCTGATTTCGAGACGCCGCAGGCCAAGTTGCTGCAGATCATTCTGGTCGGGCAGCCGGGACTGGCGGACAAGCTGGCCAGTCCTTCGCTCGTTCAGTTGCGCCAACGCATCACCTCGGTGAGCGGCTTGAGTCCTCTCACCCGGGAAGAGACCGGCCGCTTCATGGATCACCGCTTGCAGGTGGCGGGATATCGGGGCGCGCGGTTGTTCTCACCTGAGGCGCAGGAATTGATTGCGCAGGTAAGTGAGGGCATCCCGCGGCAGATCAATAACTACTGCTTTCACGCGCTTTCTCTGGCCTGCGCGATGCGGAAGAAGGTCGTGGACGTGAACATGGTCCGGGAAGTGACCCATGATCTTGATATCCACCGGTTTGTGTCTGAAGTGGGATCGTCCTCGCACCGACACGGATTTAACGGCTCGAATGGATCGAATGGTGATCCGTTCCACCCGATGGAGGAGTTGACGGGAGTGGCCCGGGAGTATGCCGGTCCAACCCCGGCCGCGGACACGGGCGTTAAGGACTACCTGAGTCCCGCCGAAGCGATTGAGCATATGAAAGATGTAGCGCGGTTGTTGCATAACTGGCGAAACGGTTCGGGCCACCCCAACCGGCAGTCAGCCTAGCCGCCACGTAGCGGCGTCCGTAGCAAAAGCAGGGCACGAGCAGACTAGAGGTATTACGGGACCTTATGAGCAGAAATTTTGAATTGATGCAAAACCTGGGCAAGGAACGCGAAATGTTCCAGGCCTCCACGGAAGCGGCCACCGTTGAAGAAACTGTCAACGCAGTGCAGCCGGTTGAGCTGCAGCCGCTTCAGTTGAAGATGGAAGACGCGCAGCGCGACGAGATCTTCAAACTCGTGCAGCGCGTATTTCTGATGCCGGGAGAGAAGTCTCGCGTGGTCGTGGTGTCGGGCATGGAAGCCGGCAACGGCTGCAGTTGGATTTGCGCCCGCATGGCGGAAGTGCTGGCGGCGCAAACCTCCGGAACGGTGTGTGTCGTGGACGCGAACCTTCGCTCTCCCGGCCTGCACCGGGAATTCGGAGTCTCCAATCATTTCGGTCTGACCGACGCGCTGCAGGTGACAGATCCCATCCGCAGATTTGTCACTTCTCTATCGCGTCCGAACCTCTGGCTGCTGAGTTGCGGCGCGGAGGTGGAAGGCATGCAGACGATGCTCGGCTCGGACCGTATGCGCGCTCTTCTGCCGGAACTGCAGCGAGAGTTCGATTACGTTCTGATCGACGCGCCGCCCATGGGTTCGGGCGCCGATAGCGTCATGCTGGGACGCAATGCCGAAGGCGTGGTTCTGGTGCTCAGAGCCAATTCTTCGCGACGCGAAGCGGCGCGCAAGGCGGTCCGCAATCTTGAGAACGCCAACGTTAAGGTGCTGGGTGCCGTGCTCAACCACCGCACCTTCCCCGTGCCTGAATCGATCTATCGGAAACTGTAGGGATTAGGCTGTAGGGACTAAAGAAGAGATCAAAATGTTCGAGACCTTAAGAGCAGATATGAGCCGGGCGATGCGGGAGACCCGCAACGACCCCGACTGGACGCCGACTTGGCGCAACAAAGTGAACGTTGCGATTCGCCATGCGACCTGGCCGGTCATCGCCTATCGCTATGGGCACTGGACGCTGGGCGTGCGTATTCCTGTCATCGGCCAGTTGCTGCGGCTCAGCGGATTGATTTTCCGCAAGTGGACCGAGCTGTTCACCAGCGTGCACATCGATGTGAACGCGAAGATTGGTCCTGGTTTCGTCATTCATTCGGTGTACGCGATCAACCTGGGGAAGACCACGATTGGCGAGAACTTCACCATCGCCACGGGCTGCCTGATTTCTCACGCCTGCCGTGGCATCGGCGACAACGTTTATTTTGGGCCCGGAGCGAAGCTGGTGGGCGACGCGAAGATCGGCAGCAATGTCGTCATCGCGGCCAACAGCCTGGTACTCACCGACGTCCGCTCCAACATGATGGTGATGGGAGTTCCGGCGCGCATCAAGCTGCCAGGTGGGCGTCCACAAAGATTCGTCAAGAATACGGCGGTGGCAACGGTTCCTGCGCCGGCAGCGGCGGCACCGGTTGCGTCGGCGCCGGCTGCGGCGAAGTCGGCTCCTGAGCAGTCACCCGCTTCGGTATCGGCATAAACAAAGCTCAAGGGTACTTGGGCCAGAACGACAGACTTAGGAGAACGACAACCTTGGACTTTGCATGGAATGAGGAGCAGGCGGCGTTTCGTAAGGAGGTTCTGCGATTTGCCCGCGAGGAACTGAAAGACGACGTCATTGCTCGCGATCACAATGAGGAATTTTCCCGACCGCTGTGGGAGAAATGCGCCAAGTTCGGCATTCAGGGACTGCCGATTCCCACGGAGTACGGCGGTGGCGGCGCAGACATCCTGACCACAGTTTGTGCGCTCGAGGCCCTGGGTTATGGATGCCACGATAACGGCCTGCTGTTCTCCATCAATGCGCACATGTGGAGCTCCGAGATTCCGATCTGGAATTTTGGCACGGAGGAGCAGAAGCGGAAGTATCTACCCGGTCTGGTGAGTGGGGGCCTCGGTCTGCACGCCATGACCGAGCCGGGATCCGGCTCCGATGCGTACAGCTTGAAGACTCGGGCCGAGCGCAAGGGCGACCGCTACATCCTGAACGGCTCGAAGACGTTCAGCAGCAACGCTCCCAACGCAGACGTCACGATCGTTTTTGCGAATCTGGATCCCAGCCGCGGTCCGAACGGGGTCACGGCATTTCTGGTCGATAAAGGGACGCCGGGCTTCACCGTCGGCCGCAAGCTTCACAAGATGGGGCTGCGCACCTCACCCATGGCGGAACTCGCTCTGCAGGACTGCGAGATTCCGGTCGAGAATCTGCTCGGCAAGGAGTTCGGCGGGCAGGCAGTGTTCACGTCGTCGATGGAGTGGGAGCGGATCTGCATTCTCGCCAGCCATCTCGGTGCGATGCAGCGGATCATGGAAACTTGCGTGAAGTATGCCAAAGAGCGCAAGGCCTTCGGCCAATCCATTGCCGAATTCGGCATGATCCAGCATAAGCTGGCCGAGATGGCCATCCGCACTTATGCGGCCGAGTC
>PMUM01000389.1 GCA_003166855.1 Acidobacteriaceae bacterium
CTTTAGATTCTCCTCGCAGTTCATAGGGCTGGCTGTGATCCGCGTCACTGTCTGGCGCTTTTTCCCGCCGAGCATGGCGACCTTCGAGTAGGCAACGCACTCCTGTGGAGAGAGCTCTTTGTTGCGACTCCCCTTGAAGCGGTATATCGCAAACGTAGATTCCTGACCGGGTTTCTCAGATCGCACTCGGTACCTGGCGCGCCTTGGTTGTTATCAGGGAGGAGCTCAGCTGACCTTGGAAACTAAGGAGTTTACGCTACGGATTTGTCTCATCGCCCCATATCACTTTCGTGCGATCCATCGGCCTGTTTTCATACAGAAACCGGCTCAGACCTGCGGGTAGATCCTTCAGAGAGGTGGGTTGGATTCCATGGGACATTCTCTCCGAGCCGCGCTAATGGAATCTGTTAAGTGCAGACTGAAACAGTCCCTGAAGGTTTCCACTTATGTCGGCTGATGACTTGTCGGCCCTGGCGGCGTGCTCCAGCACTTGCTGAATGTGCACGTCTACCTGCCTGAGCACGGCAGGAGCTACCGCGTAACCGTCGGTTTCATAGGTGAGCAGAGGCATGCTTCGTTGCAGGCTGAGCGGTTTGAGGATCGCCTCTGAAATCCGAAATGGCAGGCAATTGAATGGCCCGATCAAGATGATGCCGTCGTAGCCCTCATGTTCTGCGTGCAGGCCCTTGCCTACCGTAGGAGTGATCTCGCCAAAGATTTCCGGAGATATGTGTTCCTCGCTCTTTTCGAACAGGGCGGCAACGTCGTTTGGTCTGGAGATGAGCAACCCGGTCTTGGCGAACAGTCCGCGAAAATATTCCTCGGTTTTACGTCCGGACTGATAGGTCCACCATTGCTGCAAATACTGTTGTCCGTCAGAGTCGAAAATTCTGGTGCAAGCCTTCGCTAAGGCAAGACCTCCCGGCCTCATGCCCCAGTCGTCGGCCGTTTGCCTCATCCCATCGTAGGCGACATACATGAACAGGTCCGTCAGATCGACGGGTTTGAGGATGATCCCCCGAGACGCGTAGAGATCGCGGACACCATCCATAAAGAACGGACTAAAGCGCGTGAAGAAGTCACCTGTTACAACGGCTCGCGGGCAGTTCATGGGATCCTGCGTCCGCGGCAACAGCGCCAAGTGTTCTACGAATGCAGGCAGTTCCGAGTTGAACTCATCGAGTGTTCTAGCTCCGGCAGTGAATCGTTCCCATTCCACTCCGAGTTGCTCAATGCTGCCCGGCGCTCCCACAACGCGCAGCACGTAGTCGATCTCGACGAGGATATCGGCAATCAGAATTGCTGGCGACAAATGCTTCACCAGAACGGCGGGGTCGAATCCCAAATAGTCGTTTTCCGGGCCCGGACTGAGAATGAACACATCCGTCAGTTGATGCTCGGCAATGAAGCGCTCGAAATAGCCCGTGTAGGATTCGCTGACGCAAGGAGCGCCACCGCGGACCATATAGAATCCCACAATCTCGCCGGGTTTACGATTCTGATGGATCCTCAGAAGTTGCCCAATGCACAACGGCAGAGGAAGACATTCGCGGCCGGAGGTAGACTGCAGACCCAGGTCGAGTTGGCCCCGATCCACGGGAATCACTTCGCCAGCGTGGAGCCCCAGCCAGCCGGTGGCCATCGCCATTGACTGCGCATGATACTGGGAGAAGTTGAGAAAATAGAGTTTCACCCGCGGGTCGGTGAGCGGCACACACTCGCCGTTCGAACATATGACGCTACCCCCTTTGGCCAATCGACACGGCGCGAACGACTGGGCAACGCAGGTCTGCGCGACGTGGTAGTTTTGCACGATGTCAAGAAACGCTTCCAGGCGCGTTTGCACGCCAGCGTCGGCGGTATGGGCGTCGATTTCGAGGATCAGATAGGGTTTGGATCCGAGCTCAGATGCGAGCATGGAATGAGTGAATGCGTCGATCGTACAACTGAAGTTGCTCACGCTGAGAAGGAAAAGGTTGGCGTGCTGCTTGGCGAGGGACACGGCGTTCAAGATCTGATTGGCGAAATGCCAAACGGTCGGTCCTGCTCCCACTGGCGCAAGGCAGTCCGCGGGAATCACCGGCACTCCCATACTGGAAAGTTTCTTACCTACGGATTGCGAAGCTTCCGGCGCATAGGCGTTATAGCTGTGCCCTGCTAATAAGATCGCAGGTTTGTTTGATGCCAATGCTTGGGCGAGAGCCTTCCGGCCCAGCTCCATCAGAGCGCACTCGGCTTCAGTCTGGTCATGCACGGCGGCCGCCCACGCCTCGTCCGCCAGTTCATGGGACACTCCCAACTCGCGCACCGCCATCTCTGTCATTGCCGTACAGGCCGCGTATCCGTTGGTGAAGTCCAGCACGGGCGATAAAAAGTGAGAATCCGGAAATGCCTTGGCCATGAAATAAGGACCAGCTTGCGTGATCGGGCAGAGGTAGGAATCCTTGCAAGAGCTGTGCTGAGGCATGCGCAGCACGTTCGGCAAGAAGATAAGGTTCACGTCACGCTGCGCTAGAGCCAATACTGCGCCGTGCGCGATCTGCGTCGGTAAACAGAAACCAGAATGGGCTCTGAGATCGCCCCGCGAGTCGACCGCCGATAACACCGCCTCCATTCCCAGAGCCGAGAAGAACATTGAATAGAGCGGGAATAGTGAGTGCGTGGTCAATGCCCGAGGAATGCCGATCCGGGTCTCGCGCACGAATGTTTTTGCAGCGGCGTGGCTGAAGGACTCAGCAAGAAACGACTTCGCGGTCTCGTACGCCGGCCCGATGCCCCAGCCGCCAGGTTCCTTCGGCTGGTGCAGCGGATTTGGATAGCGATGCTCGGTAGCGCTATAGAGAACGGCGGCTCGTTGCTCGACCAGGTCGGGCGCCGGCGCGATAGGGGCTTTTCGTTTCCACACGTTCTCGAAAAGGCTACAGCGGCCGCCAAATGGAAACTGCCGTCCGTCGACTTCGAAGCGGTCGATGTCGCAGTACAGTTTGCAAGCCCGACATGTGAATCGACTCACAAGCCTCATATCGGTTGATGCGAGAGTTTGCAGGTCCGTGGCCGCATCCTCCAGGCCGCACGACCGTTCGAGAGCGAGTAACCCCACTCCAAGCGCTCCGAGTAACTCCGGGTCCGGTGGGATCACGATCGGGCAGCCGAGACTGTGGGCGAATGCGTATCCCACCGCGCGGTTAAGTGCTACCCCTCCTTGCAGGAGCACCTTCTTGCCGACCGGACGTTGCCCTTTGACTTTCGTAAGGTAGTTTTCCGCGATTGCGTACACCAAGCCCGCGAGAATGTTGTCGTGCCCCTGCCCCTGCTGTTGGGCGATGCGAATGTCGGAATTAATAAACGCCGTACAAGTCGTCTTGAATTTCACCGGTGACGGAGCCGCTAATGCGACGTCGGCGATCTCCGACACACTAATCCCGAGATCACAATGTGCGCTCTCCTCGAGAAAGGAGCCCGTGCCGGCCGAGCAGGCGTTGTTCATTGCGCAGTCGATCGGCACACCGTTTCTCAGATGAATGTACTTGGCATCCTGACCGCCGATCTCGAAAATCGTATCGACGTCGGCCGCAAAGTGTGTCGCGCCTGCGGCATGGGCCGAGATCTCGTTGTACACGTGCTCGGTGCCCAGGCAGGCGCCGGCAAGTTCTCGGGCCGATCCGGTTGTGCCGGTGAGCCCCACGGGTCGATTGCCAACCTGACCGATGAGCGCGTTCAGGCACTCGCGAACCGCCGCGACAGGATCGCCGCAAGTACGCATGTAATACGAGGCAACAATAGCGCGTGTCGCGGTATCGAGCAGGACCGTCTTTGTGGTCGTCGATCCTGCGTCCACTCCCAGAATCAGCGGACCGTCCGGTGGGGACTGCCGGGGCGGGGCGACAAGGATCGTCACTCGGTCTTTGTAACGATGAAGGGGCGGAAGTTTCTCGAGGAGCGGCGGAGGTGAAAGGTGCGGAGATTTGTGCAGCGGCTGGTCGCGGGTAAGCAACGCCGTTCCCCATGCTTCGAACCAAGGACTTTCCGGCAGCACGACCAATTGAACGCCTGCAAGCTTCACGCGCAGTGCCTCCAAGAGTGCGGCATTGCGGGTCACGCCTCCGATCAGCAACACGCGCCGCAGCGAGATTTGGCCCTTCTCCAGGAGCGCGACCACCTTATTTGCCATGCTGTCATGAAGGGTGTGCAGGATGTCCGCAGGAGTGGCTTCGTGACGGTTAAGCTTATGCGTAACATCGGACTTGCAGTGCACGGAGCAGCGTGACGCCAGTGGCACGACTTTTCCCGCGATCGAGAGTTGGATCGCCTCGCCTATGTCGAGTCCCATCCTGCCGATCAGCTGTACGAAGAACTCGCCACTACCCGCTGCACACTTATTGTGAGACAGAACATTCGTGATCCCTCCGTCCGCGAGCAGGTACACAAGAAAGGATTCGCCACCCAAGGAAACCACGGCGTCAAACTCGCCTTCTACGTCTCGCAGGGCACGCTGAATAGCGGCGAACTCAGAAATGTGTCCCAGATGACCCGACACGCCGAAATACTCAGCGTCGGCGAACTCCGGCATCGCGAGCAACTCCTCGAGAACCTCCAAGGGGCGCCCCTGATGGGCCATCACATGGGCATTTTTGGCGTCGGCTCGGACCACCTTCACAGTGAGTGCGCCGATATTGACGCCTACGTGGGGCATCACGGCTCTCGTACTGTTGGATGTAGGAGGGAGAATACCGCGTACGGACAAACAACCACATAAGGCGGAGACATCGGTCAGCCTCTGACTGAACTATACTCCCGAAGCGAAGAGCGAGAGAGACTATTCTGGACAAGAACACCAATCCCGAAGGATAGTACGTGCCTCTTCGTAGGCTAGCTAACTACCTTCACCCATGCCGCATATATGTCGCGGCGGTTGCTTGCAGACTTTGGATGAGAATTCGGAAGCATGCCGTTCACAGGTAGTCGCTTGCGCAACTTCTCCGCTAAGGCTCGTGCAATCTGATTCCACGAATAGAGCATTTGCTGGAAGGAGAGCTGCGGCTCGAACAGCTTGCTGGATCTGGTGAAGCGCCAAACTGTTCACGCGATGCACTGCACGGTCCTCAGTGCCGAGAGTCAGTAGCCGGAGGGAAAACACCGCGCCCGACGCGAATCCGTTTTTTGCCAGGAGCGTGACAAGCAATTTCCCATAAAGCCAAGCCCGAGTTGCTTCGCTCCAGTCGAAGATGAGAAGTGGCATGGAAGAGGTCGTCGGTTCGATCGCGACCAGGTCCACCAAATCTCTGGCTAGCCGAAACCCAGCCGAAGAGCCGCAGCCTATCCTTTCGGAATCACGATCGCCGTGATGCTGTACCGTGGTACCACCACGGTGAAAGTGCCTCCCAGATTGTCGATCGGCGCTTCCGTGATCCCCTTGCCCGCCTCGAGGGTTTGCTTTCCCCATTCGTAGCGCGTTCCCTTCGCGGCGTAGCTGTAGCCGTCCACCGTTACGGTCACGGTGATGTTCTGAACGGGGTCCTTATTCACGAACAGCAGCCCCAGTCCGCCATCGCGCCGCTTCACCGCGTGCACTGCCAGGGCGTCCATCGGCGTACTGGCGGCGACAAAAACATCGCCCGGTTTTGCCACCTGGTGAAACATCTTCAGGCCGTAATACGCCGGTTGAGGCTGGTTGTCATTGCTCAACAGAGTCGGGCTCGGCGCATGGATCGGCGTCCACTGCACCGTATAGACGCCCTTCTCCACCAGCATCGCCGTCGCATCCGCGGCATACAGACCCGTGACCGCGGGATTCTTGGCGGGCAGCCACGGTGCGATGCCGAAGTTTGTGATTGCCAGTTGCGGCGCGTGCCCGGCCGGACACAATTTTTTGTACTTCTCTGACAGATCCTTAATCAGCAGACCATAGTCGTTGTTTAACGCAGACATGTTGAAATGCTTCTGGTTATCCAGAGGATCCCTTCCAGTTCTCAGCAGGTCGTCCTCGTCGATATTAATGTCGTAGTTCGGCGGAGCCCCTTTACCCTCAAAAATTGAGATCGCGGCGAAATCCATGCTGGCGCACGCGGCCTTCAACACCCCCGCATTCCAATTTTTCCCCATCGGGTTCGGGCTGTTGTCGCCCGATGTGGTGAGGGGCAGCGTCAGCGCAGCCCCCACCAGAATCGTAGGATCGACGGCCTTCATGGCCTTCGCAAACTCCACCACCGCCGCTCCGTATGCCTGCGGCCCCACCTTGCCGTTCTCGGAATGCTTGCCCCAATCCTTCGATGTAGGCACTGGGCCAAGATGCAGGTCGGGCTCGGGAGAGCCGCTCTCTTTGTACCGACCGGCACTGTCGGCATCGGATCCGAGCGTGTGGGCCTGCCCGTAGAAACCGTTGTTCCACGGCTCGTGGCCCACAGCCCACAGCATAATTCCCATCGGCTCGGGATGCTTGATCCGCAGCGCGTTGAAGCCATCGTCGGTGGCCAACGGAGCACTGGCGCGCAACGTGGCCCAATAACCCACCGTCTTCCAGTCGTTGCCTTTCGAGTCTTTGCCGATGACTTGAGTGCTGTCGGCCTTCCCATTGACGTATGCCACCCAGGCCGCCGCCTCGGCCGGTTCGCCGCCGCCGCTGCCGTCCAGGTTGCTTCCGTAGTTCACGGTGATCAGCGCCGTTCCCAACTGGTCGATCACCGGCACCATCGCGGGAAGTTTCCTCTCGTTGCCAAACGCCGGCGCCCGGTCGCGGGTGTACGGATTGATGACTGCGCCCGTGGACCAGTGATACAGCGCGTCAATGCCGTTATTGCCCGGAAAACGCAGACTGCTGATCCCGATATCCTGCAGCAGTTTC